>JBDSLT010000347.1:0-4530 GCA_039916265.1 Casimicrobiaceae bacterium
TTCTCGACGCCTGCGACTTCCCATACGGCGCCGTGCCGGTGGCCCGCGAGCGCCGCGAGCGCGTCGGCATCGGCCAGCGCAGTCAGGTCGCGGCGATCGAGTTGCGCGCGGTGCGCGAGGTCGGTGACGTCGGTGAACGCTCGCGTGGTTCGCGCGCCGACAACACGCTGCGCCGCCGCCTCGGTCAAGCCGCCGATCATTCGCAATCCAAGCCGCAACGCCGGCAGCGCTTCTTCCAGCGTGCAATCCCAATCGCTCACCGTTACGTCGGGGGGGCGCACCTCGACGCCATGCCGCCGCGCGTCGGCGACGAGTTGCGCCGGCGCGTAGAAGCCCATGGGCAGCGAGTTGAGCAGCGCCGCAGTGAACGCCGCGGGCTCGTAGTGCTTGAGCCACGACGAGATGTAGACCAGCAGGGCGAACGATGCCGAGTGCGATTCCGGAAAGCCGTATTCGCCGAAGCCCAGGATCTGCTGGTAGATCTGGCGCGCGAACGATTCGGCGTAGCCGCGCAGCGACATGCCGTCGACCAGGCGCTGCTCGAACTTCTCGAGGCCGCCCTTGCGCCGCCACGCGGCCATCGAGCGGCGCAGCTGATCGGCCTCGCCCGGCGTGAAGCCTGCCGCGACGATCGCCAGCTGCATCACCTGCTCCTGGAAGATCGGCACGCCGAGCGTGCGCGACAGCACCTTCTCGACCGCGGCGCTCGGATACGTCACGGGCTCGAGGCCCTGCCGCCGGCGCAGGTACGGATGCACCATGCCGCCCTGGATCGGGCCGGGACGCACGATCGCCACCTCGATCACCAGATCGTAGAAGTTCGCGGGTTTCAGCCGCGGCAGCATCGACTGTTGCGCGCGCGACTCGATCTGGAACACGCCGATCGTATCGGCGCGCTGGATCATCGCGTAGACGGCGGGATCCTCGGCCGGAATGTCCTGCATGTGGAGCTCGCGCCCGCGCCGGCGCGAAACGAGGTCGAGGCAGCGGCGGATCGCCGAGAGCATACCGAGCGCCAGGCAGTCGACCTTGAGCAGGCCCATCGCGTCGAGGTCGTCCTTGTCCCACTGGATCACCGTGCGGTCGGCCATCGCGGCGTTTTCGACGGGCACCATGCGTTCCAGCAGCCCTCGCGCAATGACGAAGCCCCCGACGTGCTGCGACAGGTGGCGCGGAAAGCCGATGAAGGCGCTTGCCAGCGCGACGAGCTTGCGGATCAGTGGCGTGTCGGGATCGAAGCCCGCCTCGCGGATGCGCTCGGGGGCGATCGTGCGTCCGTCCCACCACGCGAACATGCCCGACAGGCGATCGACCTGCGCCAATTCGAGGCCCAGCGCGCGGCCGATGTCGCGCACCGCGCTCTTGGGCCGATAGGTGATGAGCGTCGCGGCCAGCGCGGCGCGGTCGCGGCCGTACTTGGCGTAGACGTATTGCATCACTTCCTCGCGGCGCTGGTGCTCGAAGTCGACGTCGATGTCGGGCGGTTCGTTGCGCTCCTTGGAGATGAAGCGCTCGAACAGCATCGAGAAGCGCGCGGGATCCACCTCGGTAATGCCGAGCACGTAGCACACCGCCGAGTTGGCGGCCGAGCCGCGGCCCTGGCAGAGGATGCCGCGTGAGCGCGCGAACGCGACGATGTCGTACACGGTGAGGAAATAGGGCTCGTAGCGCAGCTCCGCGATCAGCGCGAGCTCGTGCTCGATCATCGCGCGGATCGCCGGCGGAGCTGTCGAGGCTTCGCCGCCGGCTTCCTGGGGGTCAGCATGGTCATCGTCACCGGCGGAGCATGCGAGCGCAGGCGCGTAACGCCGCAGCAGGCCCTCCTCGGTCAGCCTGCGCAGATGCGACGCAGGCGTCGCGCCCGGCGGCACGATCTCCTCCGGATACTCGTAGCGCAATTCGTCCAGAGAGAACGCGCAGCGCTCGGCCACCGCGAGCGTGGCGTCGAGCCATTCGCGCGGGTAGAGCGTCGCGAGGCGCGCGCGCGAGCGAAGATGGCGCTCGCCGTTCGGATGCAGTGCGTAGCCGCAGGCGGCGAGGGGTGTCTTCAGCCGTATCGCGGTGAGCGTGTCCTGCAGCGCGCGCCGCGCGCGGACGTGCATGTGGACGTCGCCCGCCGCGGCCAGCGGCAGCCCGCAATCGCGCGACAGCTCTCGCAAGGCGTCGACGCGCGCGCGATCGCCGGCGCGGGCGAACAACCCGGCGCCGATCCATGCGCGATCGGCGAAGACGTCGGCAAACCAGCGCCCCGTCTCGCTATTAAGTGGGGTCAGAGACGACTTATCCGGAAGCGGAGCCAGAGACGAATCACCGATCACCGCCGTTGGCCGCGGCGAATAAGTCGTCTCTGACCCTATTAACCAGAGCGCGAGGCAGCGGGGGGCGGTGGCGGCGACGTCGTCGCGGGTCAGCGCGTAGCGACCCTTGGCGGCGTTGCGCCGGCCGCGGGTGATCAGTTGCGCGAGATCGCCGTAGGTCGCGCGGTCGGTGGCGTAGAGCGCGAGCCTGGTGCCGTCGTCGAGCGTGAACTCGCTGCCGACGACGAGCGGGAACGCCGCCGACCGGGCAGCGAGATGCGCGCGGACGATGCCCGCGAGCGAGCATTCGTCGGTGAGTGCCAGCGCCGAATAGCCGAGCGCCTGCGCGCGCTCGACCAGTTCCTCCGGGTGCGACGCGCCGCGCAGGAAGGTGAAATTCGACAGGCAGTGAAGCTCGGCGTAGGCAGGCAGCATGACGGCGGGCGGCGCGTGCCCGCCGCAGATACCGTATGAACATACGGTATCGTAGCATGCGGTCCCGGAAGCGTGCTACGGCGACCCGCCCCGGCTTGACGCGCCCTCCGCTGCGCCCCGACACTGCCGGGCTTCGCACCGCGCACATCGCCCTCATGCCCCCCATCGCCTTCGATCGCTTTTATCGCTACGCCGAGCTCACCGACATCCTCCAGGGGCTGGCGCGCGAGCATTCCGCGCTGGTTGCGATCGAGTCGATCGGCCGCAGTCACGAAGGCCGCGATATCTGGGTGCTCACCGTGACCAACACCGCCACGGGGCCTGCGGCGGAAAAGCCTGCGTTCTGGGTCGACGGCAACATTCATTCGACCGAAGTGGCGGCGTCCGCGGCGAACGTGTATTTCCTCAAGACGCTGGTGGACGGGTACGGCCGCGACGAGGAGATCACGCGGGTGCTCGACACGCGCGCCTTCTACGTCTGCCCGCGGATCAATCCCGACGGCGCCGAATGGGCGCTCGCCGAGCGCCCGAAATGGGTGCGGTCGAGCACCCGTCCGTGGCCGCACGACGAGGAGGAGATCGAGGGGCTCTCGGTCGAGGACATCGACGGCGACGGGCGCATCCTGCAGATGCGCATCCCCGATGCCAACGGCCTGTGGAAGGCGCATCCGGACGAGCCGCGACTCCTGGTGCGCCGCGATCCGGCCGAGACCGGCGGCACCTACTACAGGGTGCTGCCGGAAGGGCGGCTGAGCGGCTACGACGGCTTCACGCTCAAGATCAAGAAGCGGCCACAAGGCCTCGATCTCAATAGAAATTTTCCGGCGAGCTGGCGACAGGAATTCGAGCAGGCGGGCGCGGGCCCCTATCCGACGTCGGAACCCGAGGTGAGGGCGGTCGTCGACTTCATCACGCGGCATCCCAACCTGACCGGCGGCACCACGTTCCACACGTGGAGCGGCGTGCTGCTGCGCCCGTTCGAGCACGAGCCCGACGAGGAAATGGACGCCGAGGATCTCTGGGTCTATCAGGCCGTCGGGCGCAAGGGCACCGAGCTCACCGGCTATCCGAACATCTCCGTCTTTCACGAGTTCCGCTACCACCCGAAGACGGTGATCGGCGGCACGTTCGACTGGATCTACGAGCACCTGGGCCTGTACAGCTGGGTCGTCGAGATCTGGTCGCCGATGCGCGAGGCGGGCATCACCGGCTACAAGTACATCGACTGGTTTCGCGACCATCCGGTCGACGACGATCTCAAGCTGATCCGCTGGAGCGACGCGAAGCTCGACGGGCTCGCGCACGTGCCGTGGCGCGCGTTCCACCATCCGGAGCTCGGCACGGTCGAGATCGGCGGGTGGAACCGCTTCCACGCGTTCGGCAATCCGCCGCTGCACCTGCTGGAACGCGAGCTCGCGCGCTTTCCGAAGTGGCTGATCTGGCAGGCGCTGATCTCGCCGAAGCTCGAGCGCGTGCACGCCGGCGCGGAGCAACTCGCCGACGACCTGTGGAAAGTCACGCTTGTCGTGCAGAACGCCGGCTGGCTGCCGGCGTACGTGTCGAAGCGGGCGCTGGCGCGCAAGGCGGTGCGCGGCGTGGTCGCCGAGATCGAGCTGCCGGCGGGTGCGTCGCTTGCCTCGGGCAAGCTGCGCGAGGAAAAGGGACAGCTCGAAGGGCGTGCGAACAAGCACACCGGCGTGTCGTTCTGGCCGGACTATCATGTGACCGACGACCGGATGAAAATCGAATGGGTCGTGCAGGCGCCGCGCGGCACGACGGTACGTGTGATCGCGCGCCA
>JBDSLT010000348.1:0-4228 GCA_039916265.1 Casimicrobiaceae bacterium
AACGCGCGCTGATCGGCGTCGCGCGCGGCGCGCGTATCGGCGTCGACCTCGAGCGCGGTGATCGCTCGCTCAATGTCGCCGGCATCGCGCGCAAGTTCATGACCGCCGCCGAACGCGCGGCACTGCCGCCGGAAGCCGATGCGGCGCGCCGCCGATTGCTGCGTCTGTGGACCTGCAAGGAAGCGTTGTCGAAGGCGACGGGCGACGGGCTTTCCGCACCCTTCGCGGAGATCGAGGTCGCGCTGTCGCCGGCACCGCGACTCGCCGCAGGCCCCGCCCCCTATATCCCCGGCCATTGGACGCTGCATTGCATCGACGCGCCCAGCGATCACCTGGCTACGGTCGCGCTTTGGCGACCGGATCCGCCTCGCGCCTGATCTTCCATTTGTTCTGCAGCCAAAGCCAATCGGCCGGACTCTCGCGGATGTCGCGCTCGAGACTGCGGGCGTAACGTTCGACGATCTCGACGTCTCCGACGTCGTCGAAGGGCGGCGCGGCGATCTCCTCCAGCCAGACGGAGTAGCGTCCGCGCCCGACGCGACGCATGCGGACGTACAGCACCTTGGCCTCGAGGAAGCGTGCAATCTTGCCCGCCCCGGTGAAGAAGGCCGTCTCCTGATGGAGGAAACGCGTCCAGTGCCGCGGGTCGCTTTTGTGCTTCGGCGTCTGGTCGGCAATCAGCGCGTAGGTGCGCAATTGCTCGGCGCGGCTCAGCAGGTCGTAGACGAACTCCGCGCGCGGGATGAGCCGGCTGCCGAAGCGCGAGCGCGCCTCGCGCAGGAAGGCGTCGAACGCGCCGACGCGCTGCGGCTGGTAGACGACGTCGATCACAATGCCGAAATGCGCGCCGGCAGCGAGCAGCAGCCATTCCCAGTTGCCGTAGTGCGCGGTCAACAGGACGACGGATTGGCCGGCGTCGACGCACTGCGTGACCAGCTCCGGATTTTCCACGACCACGCGGCGCTTGAGCGCACTGCCGCTCGCGCCGAAGCCCCAGAATGCCTCGATCAGCGTGTCGGCGAGATTGCGGTACGAGCGCCGGACGATTTCGGCGCGCGCTTGCTCCGTGCGTTCGGGAAGCGCGTTCGCGACGTCGAGCTCGGCGCGGTCACGGCGCCAGCGCATCACGTGAAACGCGACGAAGTAGATCAGCCACGCCCACGGATACAGCAGCGGAAGCGGGATACGCGTCAGGAGTTTGAGCAGGAATCGCATCGATGGGCACCGCCACCGGCGCAGCCCCGGCCGACGACCCGCCGACTATACAACGGCGCCTCAGCGCGTCCCGCCGGCGCCCCGCGCGCGAACCGCGTCGAGCTGCTCGCAAAGCGCGGCAGCCCCGTCGAGCACGCGCGGCGACGGCCGGTGGATCGTCTCGGCGTCCAGCGTGATCAAGCTGCCGCGCTGCGTTGCGCGCAGCCGCGGCAACGCGCGCCATTGCGCGAGCCCGTCGTCCTTCGCCGCGCTCGCGTCGTCGCCCGTGGTGATGATCGCCTCGGGATCGGCCGCAACGACAGCCTCGACGCTGACGGCTGGCACGAGCGGGGCAAGATCGGCGAAGACGTTGATCCCGCCGCAGGTGCGGATCGCGTCGCCGATCACGTGGTCGCGGTTGACGGTGAGCAGCGGACGCGCCCAGATCTGCCAGAACAGCGAGACCGGCCGTCGGTTCGCGTAGCGCTGCCGCAACGCGGCGGCGCGCGCGCTGAGCGCGTCCGCGGCACGTCGCCCCTCGGGCTCGGTGCCGGCGAGCGTGCCGAGGCGCACGAGCGTGCGGGCGATGCCCGCGAAAGTATGCGGCTCGTCGAAATAGATCGGAATGCCGAGCGCACGCAGCGCATCGACGCGCGCGGGTGTCGTCCCGCTGCGCCACACGACCACGAGGTCCGGCTTCAACGCGACGATGCGCTCCATGTCGAGCAGCGTACTGCTGCCGACACGCGGAATCGACTTCGCAGCCTCGGGGTAATCGCTGAAATCGACCGCGCCGACGATGCGCGCGCCTGCCCCCGCCGCGAACAGAAGCTCGGTGACGTGCGGCGCCAGGCTCACAATCCGCCGCGCCGGTGCGGCGAGTGCGACCGTCGCGCCGGTGTCGTCGACGACGCTGATCGCTGCCGCCACCGGTGCCGCCAGCACCCACGCGGCGAGGAGCGCGCAAGGTGCTCTGCGGGTCCACCGCCCGCGGTCTGTACGCGCTCGCATCAACGGGCGACGTAGACGGCGCGACCGCCGACGTCGACGCGTTCCACCGCGCACGAGAATGCTGCGGACAGCGCAGCGTCGGTCATCACGTCGTCGACGCGACCGGCGTCGGCATGGCCGTCGCCGCGCAGCAGCAGCGCATGGGTCGCGCAGCGCCGCGCGAGCGTGAGATCGTGGATCGACAGCACGATGCCGCAGCCGTGTGCCGCGAGTACTGCGAGGTGATCCAGCACGCGCAACTGGTGGCGCAGATCGAGATGCGCGATCGGCTCGTCGAGCAGCATCAGCGGTGCGTCCTGTGCAAAGAGCGTCGCGAGGGCCACGCGCTGGCGCTCGCCGCCGGAGAGCGTCGTCACGTCGCGTTCGGCGAGCGCGTCGAGGCCGACGTCGGCGAGCGAGCGGCGCGCGCGCGCCGCCTCGTCCTCGCCCTCCCATCCCCACCGCGACAGATGCGGATGGCGTCCCATCATCACGGCGTCGCAAACCGTCATCGGAAAGGCGAGCGCATTGAACTGCGGCAGGAAGCTCCGCACGCGCGCGGCGTCTTCGACCCGCCAGTGCGTCAGCGCGCGGCCGGCAAGCTTTACCGCATCCCCGCCACTGCGCCAGAGACCCGCGAGCGTTCGCAGCAGCAGCGTCTTGCCGGCGCCGTTCGCGCCGAGCACGCACCAAAGGTCGCCCGGACGAACCGCGAACGACAGCGCCTCGACCAGCATCCGCTTACCGACGGCGATGCGCAGCGCATCGGCTTCCAGCAGCGGCCCGGCAGCGCTCATCGCGGCGTTCCCCGCAGCAGCAGCGCGATGAACACGGGAACGCCGATTATCGCCGTCACCGCGCCGACGGGAAGCTGCTGCGGCGCGATGACCGTGCGCGCGAGCGTGTCCGCCAGCACGAGCAGCGTGCCGCCAGCCAGCGCGCTCGAAGGCAGCAGCACGCGCTGATCGTTGCCGATGGCCAGGCGCAACGCGTGCGGCACGATCAGCCCGATGAATCCGATGGTGCCTGCCGTGGTCACTGCGAGCGCAGCGGCGAGAGACGCCACGACGAGCAGCGTGCGGCGCAGGCGCGCAACCGGAACGCCGAGCGAATGCGCGACCGCCGGCCCGCGCAACATCACGTTCAGCGCGCGCCCCGACGGCACCAGCAGTACGAGCGCTGCGCCAAGCGCGACGAGCGCAGGCACGTAGCTCGTCGCCCCGCCGAGATCGCCCATCAACCAGAACAGCAGCCCGCGCAGCTCCCGCTCCGGCGCGATCGTCAGAAGCAGCGTGACGATGGCCGACCATCCGGCCGCGAGCACGATGCCCGTGAGCAGCAGCCGCGCCGATGCGTCGACGTCGGCCGCGAGCGCGTGACCGGCAAGGTCGCGATGCGCGAAGGTGAATACGACGGCCATCGAGAGCAGCGCGCCGGCAAACGCCGCCGCCCCGATCAGCGCGCCGGCGAGCCCGGCGAGCATCGCGACGAGCGCGCCGACGGCGGCGCCGCCCGAGAGCCCGAGCACGTAGGGGTCTGCGAGCGGATTGCGCAGCAGCACCTGCATGAGCGCCCCCGCGAGCGCCAGCAGCCCTCCGGTGGCGAAGCCCGCCATCGCACGAGGGAGGCGCAAGTTGTGCACGACGTCCGACGCCATCGAGCCGTCCGGAGCGAACAGGACCGCCGCGACTTCGAGCACGTCTATCGGCGTGCTGCCCGTCGACAACGCGACAAGAAGCGCCGCGCACGCGCCGGCGGCGAGAATGAGCAGGATCCGGGCGGCGCGCGCCATCGTCGGCGATTCGCAGCGTCAGCGCGCAGGAGACCATCGCAGCCACGCGAACACGTTGCTGCCCGGCGTGTTGTAGTGCTTCGCGAGCTCGTAATCCTTGTCGCCGACGTTGTTCCAGCGCAGTTCGGCTGTCCACCCGGGAGCGATCGCGTACGACGCATACAGATTGACGAGCGCGTAGCCGCCCATTCGCGACGCGGGCGCTTCGTCGGCGGAGTCGAAGCGCGCGCCGGAGGCGACGAGCTCGACGCC
>JBDSLT010000349.1:0-16909 GCA_039916265.1 Casimicrobiaceae bacterium
CGAAGGGCGTAGAGATCGAGATGAGCAACAAGGCCGCGCAGGTGCAGGCGGACGCGCCGAACGCGCAGTACCCGGTACCGCCCCGCGCGACGAACGTGCCGGTGCGCGCGAACTGACGCCGCGCGCCGTCGAAGCGCGGCAGAGGGTGCGGATCGCCGGCGGCATGCCCGTCAGATCACGAGCCGCGCCATCTCGTCGTCGTAGATGATGACTGCGAGCATCCGGATCGGCAGGCGGATCAGCTTTTCCGGGCCATGCGGCACGCTGCCGCGGAAGGTCAGCGAATCGCCGGGGCCGAGCAGGTAGCTCGACTTGCCATGACGATAGCGCAGCCGACCCTGCAGCAGGTGGATGAACTCGATGCCCGGGTGCTCGAAGCTGGGAAAGCTCTCGCTCTTGTCGTTGAGCGTGACGAGAAACGGCTCGAAGACGCGATGCGGGCCGCGCTCGATCGCGAGCAGGTGATAGGTATGTCCACGCTTGGTGCCGCGTCGCACCACTTCGGGCCCCTGGCCGGCCTTCACGTGCTGCGCGCCGCCCTCGTCCGAGGAGAAGCCGGAAAACAGGCTTGCGAGCGTCGTGCCGAAGGCATTGGTCAGGCTCGCCAGCGTATCGAGGCTCGCCGAGGTCTGGTTGTTCTCGATCTTGCTCAGCATTCCGCTGCTGATCTGCGCCTTGCGCGCGATCTCCGCGATCGTCAGGTTCTGCTGCAGGCGCAGCTTGCGCACGGTTTGCCCGATATGGCGCTCGAGATTGCGCCGCGCGTCGAGGGATCGGGATTCCTTGTCTGCTGTCATGCTTTTCGCGTGCGATCGATCGTCGACTGACGCGCTACGATCCGATTCCGGTGAGGCGCGCAACGGCCAGCGACTTGACCGCAGGCGGCAGCGCCTCCGCGCAGACGAGGTCGACGTTCCAGCCGCGGCCCTCGTCGTCGATTCGCCGCGTGCTGCGGCTGCCGCCGGACTCGCGCAGCCCGCTCGCCAGCACCGCGTCGGGCGATCTTTCCAGTTGCGCGACATTCTCTTGCGCCGGCATCGTCCGTCCTCGCGTCCGGGAGCCTCGCCGGATCTGCGCGGAAGTATATTGGAAGCGGCGCGTCCGGGGCACGGAAGAACCTTTCCCGCACGGAAAAATTGTTGCACCCCAGGACATTTTGATTCACTATGGACGGACGGTGAGTTCCAGCGATGAACTCGGTTGTTTGTTCCGTCCGGCGTTGACAAATCGGAGCGAGGGGAACCATGACGGTCGTCGAGGCGAAGAAATTTCTCAAGGAAAACTCGGTCAAGTTCGTGCTCGCGCAGTTCGTCGATATCCACGGCTCGGCGAAGACCAAATCGGTGCCCGTGGCGCATTTCGAGGAGCTGCTGACGACCGGAGCGGGTTTTGCCGGATTCGCCATCTGGGGACTCGGCATGGGGCCGCAGGGTCCGGAGTACTTCGCGGTCGGCGACCTCTCGACGCTGACGCTGCTGCCGTGGATGCCGGGCTACGCACGCGTGGCCTGCGACGGCCATGTGCTGGGCAAGCCCTACGAATACTGCCCCCGCGTGGCGCTGCGCTTGCAGCTCGCCAACCTCGACCGGCTGGGCTGGACGATGTACACCGGCATCGAGCCGGAATTCATGCTGCTGCAACGCGGACCCGACGGTTCGCTGGCGCCTAACGACGCGACCGATACGCTGGAAAAACCCTGCTACGACTACAAGGGCCTGGCGCGGGCCGGGGAGTTCCTGGAGAAACTCGCCAGCTCGCTGCAGGTCGCCGGGCTCGACGTCTACCAGATCGACCATGAAGACTCGAACGGGCAGTTCGAAGTCAACTTCACCTACAGCGACTGCCTGAAGACGGCCGACAACTACGTGCTGTTCAAGATGGCGGCCTCCGAAATCGCGCACGCAATGGGGATGATCTGCACGTTCATGCCCAAGCCTTTCTCGAACCGCGCCGGCACCGGGTCGCACTTCCACATCTCGATCGGCGACGCGAAGAGCAAGAATATCTTCCAGCACGACAAGGACAAGCGGGGACTCGGGCTGTCGAAGGTCGGCTACCAGTTTCTCGCCGGCATCCTCGATCATGCGCGCGGCCTGACCGCGCTCGCCGCGCCGTCGATCAATTCGTACAAGCGCCTGGTCGTCGGGCGTGCGCTTTCCGGCGCGACTTGGGCACCGGCGTACATCGCCTACGGCAACAACAACCGGACCGCGATGGTCCGCGGTCCCGGCGGGCGGTTGGAACTGCGCCTGCCCGACGGCTCGTGCAACCCGTACCTGACGACCGCGGGCATCATCGCCGCCGGTCTCGACGGCGTGAAGCGCAAACTCGACCCGGGCCCGCCGAACAACTCCGACCTCTACAGCCTGACGCCGGAACAGATCGCGGAACAGGGGATCGGCATCCTGCCGCAGAACCTGAACGAGGCGATCGACGCCTTCGCCGCCGACCGCGTGCTGCGCGGGGCGATCGGGGAGAACCTGGCGCAGGAGTTCATTCGCTTGAAACGCATGGAGTGGGTCGAGTATTCGCGCCATGTATCGGCCTGGGAAACCCGGCGCTATCTGGAATTCTTCTGAAGCGGAGCCGCGTGATGTGTGGAATCGTCGGACTGCTGGTCAAGACCCCCTCGATGCGCGATCAGCTCGGTGAGTTGATGCTACCGATGCTGATCGGCATGTCGGAGCGCGGCCCTGAATCCGCGGGGCTCGCGGTGTTCACCGAGCCGGTCGCCGCGGATCACCGAAAGTTCAGCGTCTATACCGTCGTCGAGGCCGCGGGCTGGGACGAGTTCACGCTGGCCGCGAAACGCGATCTCGGCGGCGACACGACGGTGACGGCGCAGGCCAATCATGCCGTCGTCCTGACCTCGGCGCTGCCGGGATCGGTGAAGGCCTGGCTCGCGCGCCACTACCCGGCCCACCACCTGCTGTCGATCGGCCAGTCGATCGACCTGTACAAGGACACGGGGACCCCGGCCGAGGTCGCGCAGCGCTACCACTTCTCGGAGCTGCAGGGATCACACTTGGTCGGGCACACGCGGATGGCCACCGAGACCGCGGTCACGCCGGCGCGCGCGCATCCGTTCACCGCGGGCGAGGACTTCTGTCTCGTGCACAACGGCTCGCTGTCGAATCCCAACACGGTCCGCCGCAAGCTGGAGCCGCGGGGCATCGTTTTCGAGACCGACAACGACACCGAAGCGGCCTGTCGTTTTCTCGAGTGGCGGATGCGCGAGGGCGACTGCCTCGAGAGCGCGCTGGAGAAGGGCTTCGACGAGCTGGACGGCTTCTACACGCTGCTGATGGGAACCAGGAACGAGTTGGCGCTGGTGCGCGACGCGTTCTCCTGCAAGCCGGCGATCGTGGCCGAAACCGACGACTACGTGGCGATATCGTCGGAGTTCCGGTCGCTCGCCAAGCTGCCCGGCGTCAAGAACGCGACGCTGTTCGAGCCGAATCCGGAGCAGATCTACCTATGGCGAACCTGACCTTCGACCTGGCGCAACAGCCGCTGCGGGAGTTGAATCAGTACCTGCATCGCGAGCTGACCGACGCCAATCTGCATCTCTACGTCAGGAATCCGGACGGCGCGCACAGCATCGCGGTCGGCGTCAATGCGCCGATCGACATCGAGATCGAGGGGCATGCGGGCTATTACGCCGCCGGCATGAACCAGCAGGCGCGGGTGACGGTGCACGGCAACGCCGGGCCCGCGGTGGCCGAAAACATGATGTCGGGCCGCGTCCACGTCAAGGGTTTCGCGTCGGTGGCAGCCGGCGCGTCGGGACACGGCGGTCTTCTGGTCATCGACGGTGACGCTTCGCTTCGCTGCGGCATTTCCATGAAAGGCATCGACATCGTCGTCGCCGGCAACGTCGGCGATTTCTCCGCGTTCATGGCGCAGGCGGGCCGGCTCGTCATCTGCGGCAATGCCGGTGACGCCCTCGGCGACTCGCTCTACGAGGCGGTGATCTACATCCGCGGACGCATCAAGTCGCTCGGTGCCGATGCGCACGAGGAACCGATGACCAGGGCCGACTACGCCGCGGTCCAGGAACTGCTGAGCGCCGCCGGTTTGGCGCACGATCCCGGTGAATTCAGGCGCGTGGCCTCGATGCGCAGCCTCTACCACTGGAACGCCGACGCCAATCAGGAGTATTGATGGATCAGCAGAGTCAGTTTCCGGGCCGCCCCAAGCTCGAGGAAAGTTGGGGCTACGACCGCGGGATCATCGATTACATCCACAACGCGGCGGCGCATGGTCTCTACGAGATCCGCGGGCTCGGCGCCAAGCGAAAGCTGCCGCACTTCGACGACCTCCTGTTCCTGGCCGCGTCGCTGTCGCGCTATCCGCTCGAGGGCTATCGCGAACGCTGCGAAACAAAGACGGTGCTCGGCTCCCGCTACGCGAAAAAGCCGATCGAGCTCGCGATTCCCATCACCATCGCCGGCATGAGCTTTGGTTCGCTGTCGGCGCGGGTCAAGGAGGCGCTGGGACTGGCGGCCACCGAGATGGGCACGTCCACCACGACCGGCGACGGCGGCATGACGCAGGAAGAGCGCCGCTCATCGCGAACGCTCGTCTATCAGTGCCTGCCATCACGCTACGGCTTCAATCCGGATGACCTGCGCAAGGCCGACGCGATCGAAGTCGTGATCGGCCAGGGTGCCAAGCCCGGCGGCGGCGGCATGCTGCTCGGCCAGAAGATCAATCCGCGCGTCGCCAAGATGCGCGTGCTGCCGGAAGGCGTGGACCAGCGCTCGGCCAGCCGGCACCCGGACTGGACCGGCCCGGACGATCTCACCATCAAGATCCAGGAGCTGCGCGAAATCACCGACTGGGAGAAGCCGATTTACGTGAAGATCGGTGCCACGCGCACCTTCAACGATGTCAAGCTGGCCGTCATCGCCGGTGCCGACGTAGTGGTCGTTGACGGCATGCAGGGCGGGACGGCGGCAACGCAGACGGTGTTCATCGAGAATGTCGGCGTGCCGACCTTGGCCGCGGTGCGTCAGGCGGTCGACGCGCTGGAGGATCTCAAGATGCGCGGCACCGTCCAGCTCGTCGTATCCGGCGGCATCCGCACCGGGGCCGACGTCGCCAAGGCGTTGGCGATGGGCGCCGACGCGGTCTCCATCGGGCAGGGAATACTGGTGGCGCTGGGCTGCAACAGCGATTCCTACGTTCAGGACGGGCAGCATCACCCGGCGGCTGACGACTACCAGCGTCTGGGTACCCGGGCCGGTTTTTGCCATCATTGCCATACCGGCCGCTGCCCGGTCGGCGTGACGACGCAGGACCCGGTGCTCGAACGACGACTCGAACCCGCCGTCGGCGCCCGCCGCGTGCGCAATTACCTCAAGACGCTGACGATGGAGCTGACGACGGTCGCGCGGAGCTGCGGCAAGAAGAATGTCCATAATCTCGAACGCGAGGACCTGGTCGCGCTGACCGTGGAGGCAGCCGCTATGGCCGGCGTTCCGCTGGCCGGCACCAACTGGATTCCCGGACGCGAACGGTAGTCGCGCGCTGCCGGGGGGAAGCGATGAACGAAATCAACGCTCCACAGGTCGTCGCCGAGGTCAGGGCGGCGTTTGCCGAGTACGAAGCGGCGCTGGTCGGCAACGATGTCGAGGTGCTCGACCGGCTGTTCTGGAACAGCGCGCACACGATCCGTTACGGCGCGACCGAGAACCTGCACGGTTACGACGAGATCAAGCGCTTTCGCGCGGCGCGTCCGGCAAAGGGTCTCGCCCGGGACCTGCGGCACACGGTGGTGACCACCTACGGCCGCGATTTCGCCACTGCCAACACCGAGTTCACCCGCGCGAGCACTGCGCGCATCAGCCGCCAGAGCCAGACCTGGGTCAGGATGCCGGAGGGCTGGCGGATCGTCGCGGCGCATGTGAGCCTGATGGACGCGCCGTCCTGATCGGCGGCGCGACGACGTCGGGGTGCAGCGTGGCGACTGTCCTTGCCCACGCAGCGCCAATCCGTACACAATGTTCGCGCGGCGCCAGTACGTGGCTGCGCAGCCTGCCTCATTCCACCGCACAAGGAGCGCACATGACCACGTTCAAGGTTTCGAATTCCCGTCGAGCCGCCCTCGCCCTCGCTCTCGCCGGCGCCTCGATGGCTTCGATCCCGGCGTTTGCCCAGGACGTCATCAAGATGGGCTTCGTCGGCGCGCTGTCGGGAATTTCGGCAAAGTCCGGCGAGGCGATTACGCGCGGCCTCGAAATCGCCATGGACGAGATCAACGCCAAGGGCGGCGTACTGGGCCGCAAGCTCGTGCTCATCAAGCGTGATGACGAATCGAATCCGGCCAAGGGGCAGATCGCCGCGCGCGAGCTGATCCAGAACGAGAAGGTGGCGGTGATCTTCGGCGGCATCGATACCCCGGTAGCGATGGCGATCGTGCCCATCGTCAATCGGGAGAAGGTGCCCTACGTCGGAACCTGGGCCGCCGGCACCCCGATCACGCGCAACGGCGCCAGTCCCAACTACGTGTTCCGGGTGTCCGCGGTCGACGTGATGGTCGACAAGGCGCTCATCAACTACGCGATGAAGACCTACGGCGCCAAGAAGCCCGGCTACATGCTGATCAACAATCCCTGGGGCGAATCGAACGAGAAGGGACTCAACGCGGCGATCGCCGAGGTCAAGATCAGCAGCGCCGGGTCGGAGAAGTTTGAGGAGAAGGACGTCGAGATGACGGCGCAGTTGTCGCGGCTCAAGGCCGCCGGCGCCGATTCCATCATCCTCGTCTCCAACGCCGGGCCGGCGGCGCAGGTGATGAAGTCGATCGAGCGCATGAATTGGACCGTGCCGGTGATCTCGCACTGGGGAATCTCGGGTGGCCGTTTTCCGGAACTCGCCGGTACCATGGCGCAGAAGGTGGTGTTCATCCAGACCTACAGCTATTTCGGCCAGCAGGGCGACGTCGGCAAGCGGAACATCGACATGCTGATGAAGAAGTACCCCGACATCAAATCGGCCGGCGACATCGTTCCCCCGGTCGGCTACGCCAACGCCTATGACGCGATGCAGCTGACCGCGCTGGCGATCGCGGCCGGCGGCGGCACCGGCGGCGACCAGATCCGCGAGGGCTTCTACACGATCGGCGAGTACAAGGGGCTGATCAAGACGTACTCCAAGCCGTTCGCGCCGGCGAACCATGATGCGCTCAACGAGAACGACTACATCATGGTGAAGTACGACGGCGAGAAGATCGTTCCCGTCAAGTAACCTCAGTCCCCGCTGCGGCGCGGGCAGCGCCACGGCCGGCGGGTCGCGGCCGGCGCCGGCGCCGCGCCCGCTCCGCAGTTCACACCCTGCGCGCAGGAGGTTCGATCGTTGCTGACGCTCGCGATTGTCTCGGGACTGGGACTGGGTGCGATGTACGGTCTCATCGCGCTCGGGTTCTACATGACCTACGCGGTGTCGTCGACCGTGAATTTCTCGCAGGGCACGTCGGTGATGCTGGGCGCCGTGCTGGCGTTCGTTTTTTCCCAGCAGCTGGAATGGGGAATCGTCGCCAGCGTCGCTACGGCGCTGGCGATCTGCGCGCTGTGGGGCGCGCTGGTCGAACGAATCGCCGTGCGGCCGTTTGTTCGCGCCGGATCCAACGCCTGGTTGATGTCGACGGTCGCCATCGGCATCGTCCTCGAGAACATCGTGCTGTTCACCTTCGGCAAGGAGCCGCGCAGCTTTCCGTCGCCGTTTTCCGGGGCCCACCTGCGGCTGGGCGACGTCGACATCTACCCGCTGCAGGCGGCGATTCCCGTCATCGGCCTGGCGGTGGCCTTCGGACTCGCGCTCTTCACGCGGCGCACCCGTCTCGGTCAGGCGCTTTCGGCGATCGTGCAGAACCCCGCGGCGGCAACCCTGATGGGCATCAACGTCTCGGTCGCGGTGACGGCGAGCTATGCGGTATCGACGGTGTTCGCCGGCATCGCCGGCATCATGATCGCGCCCCTGGTCAGCGTTTCGGCTGACTTCGGCACGCTGTTCGGCGTCAAGGCCTTCGCCGTCGCCATCCTGGGCGGCATCACCAGTGCCCGCGGCGTGGTCGTGGCCGGTTTCATCTACGGCCTGACCGAAGCGCTGGTGACCGCGTTCGTCGGATCGAGCTACACCAACATTCTTGCCTTCGCCCTGGTCATCGTCGCGCTCGCATTCCGCCCGCACGGCTTGTTCGGCCTCGCAGCGGTGAAGAAGGTCTGAGCCGGCATGCAGCGCGACCTCGTGTTGCCGCTGCTGACGCTCGCCGCGCTCGTCTTCGCCGCGACGGCGAACCAGTACCACCTCTACTTGATCACGCTCGCGGCGCTGACGGTCGTGGTCGGTGTCGGCCTCAACGTGCTGATCGGCCTGTCGGGTCAGGTGTCGCTGGGGCACGTCGGCTTCTATGCGATCGGTGCCTACGCCGCGGCGGTCCTCACCGCGAGCCACGGCTGGAATTTCTGGCTGGCGCTGCCCGTGGCCATGCTGCTCAACGGCGCGATCGGCGCGCTGCTCGGCTTGTTCGCGCTGCGGGTGAGCGGCCCGTATCTCGCGATGGTGACGATCGCCTTCGCCTTCATCGTCGAGTACGGCGCCATCGAATGGAAAGATGTCACCGGCGGCGCCAACGGCCTGATAAACATCCCGCCCATTGCGGTTGCCGGGTGGAGCTGGAGCCAGCGCGCGCTGGCGATCACCACGGTCCTGGTTGCCATCCTGGCGCTGGCCGGCTACCGACGACTCAGGCACAGTGGCTGGGGGCTCGCCTTGCGCGCGGTGCGCGATGCAGAGGTCGCCGCGGCGGCGCTGGGCTACAACCCCCTGGGCACGCGCACGTTCGCATTCGCTCTGTCGGCCGCACTCGCCGGCGCGGCCGGCGCGTTCTTCGCGCCGCTCACCGAGTTCATCGCGCCGTCGTCGTTCTCGCTGTTCCAGTCGATCCTGTTCGTGCTGGTGGTGATGATCGGCGGCGCCGAGCGCACTTACGGTCCGGTGATCGGCGCAGCAATCGTCGTCGCCCTGCCCGAATGGCTGTCCGGCCTCGCCGAATACCGCGTGCTGTTCTTCGGCGCGCTGCTGCTGCTCGTACTCTGGCTCGCCCCCGGCGGAATCGCCGGACTCCTCGCCCGCCTGACCGATGCGCGCCAGCGCAAAGCCTTGCCGGCAGCTGCGGGCGCTGCGGTGGGTGCCGCCGCGCTCCCGTCCGTAAGCGCGGCGACGCTGGCCGTGCGCGGCCTGGGCATCACCTTCGGCGGGCTTCGCGCCGTCGACGATCTCGGTTTCGATGCACAACCGGGGCGCATCACCAGCGTCATCGGTCCCAACGGCGCCGGCAAGACGACTGCAATCAATCTGATCGGCGGCTTCTACAAGCCGGACTCCGGATCGGTGACACTCGCCGGCATCGAACTGGCCGGCAAGCCCATTCACGTCATCGCGCGCGCCGGCATCGCGCGCACCTACCAGACGTCGCAGCTGTTCGGCAGTCTGACGGTGCAGGAAAACCTGCTGGCGGGAATGGCGGGCGGACGTCCGGGCAACCCGCTCGCCGGCGCGGCGAACGGACAGGTGCACGCGGTCGACCGTGCGGCCGCCCTCGCCGCGTTCGTCGGCTACACCGGCGACCTGCAGCTTTCGGCCGGTGCGTTGTCGCACGTCGACCGGCGGCTGGTCGAGATCGCCCGCGCGCTGGCGGCCAATCCCAAAGTGTTGCTGCTCGACGAACCCGCGGCAGGACTCGCGCGCGGCGACAAGACGCAGCTCTCCACCCTGCTGCGACGCATCGCCGACAGCGGCGTTGCGGTGGTGCTGATCGAGCACGACATGAGCCTGGTGATGGGGATCTCGGACCATGTCGTCGTGCTCGACGCCGGCTGCTGCATCGCGCAAGGCGCGCCGGAAGCGGTGCGCCGCGATGCCGCGGTGATCAAGGCGTACCTCGGCGAAGGCGATTTCCAGCCGCGCCCGCGTGCGGCCGGCTGGGTCGCGCCGGGCGATGGGGCGCTCACGGTCAGCACTCTGGCGGCGGGATACGGCGGCGCGCCGGTGCTGCGCGGCGTGAGCCTCGAAGTCAACTCCGGCGAACTGGTGGCGATGCTGGGCGCGAACGGCGCCGGCAAGTCGACGCTGATGCGCTCGCTGTCCGGCCTGCTGCGGCCGGTCGGCGGCGAGATCCTGCTCGTCGGCCGCAACGTGACCCGCTTCTCGGCGCACCAGGTGGCGCACGCCGGCCTGGTGCTGGTGCCTGAGGGTCGGCAGGTGTTTCCCGAGCTTTCGGTCGAGGACAACATCCGTCTCGGCGCGCACACCCGCCGCGACTACCGGCCGGAACAGGTTGACGCGATGCTGGAGCGCTTTCCGTTGATCGAACGCCGGCGCAGGAGCCGCGCGGGCCTGCTGTCGGGCGGCGAGCAGCAGATGCTGGCGATCGCCCGCGGCCTGATGGCCAAGCCCCGGGTGCTGCTGCTCGACGAGCCTTCCCTGGGGCTCGCGCCGGCGATCATCAACGAACTGTTCGACGTGCTCACACGGCTGCGCGACGAAGGCATGACGGTGCTCCTGGTCGACCAGATGGCGGCGCTGGCACTGGCGATTGCCGATCGCGCCTACGTGCTCGAATCGGGGGACATCGTCGCGGCCGGAGCGCCGGCGGTCATACGCGGCGACGCGGCGCTCGAACGCGCGTATCTCGGCGAGACCTGAAGCTGTGAACGAGGAGGCAAGATCATGGACATGATTCTGCGCAATGCCCGTGTCGGCGGCGCTTCCGAAGGCGTCGACATCGGGTTCGAAGGCGGCCGCATCGCCGCCATCGAGCGGCGGCTCGCGGCGAGCGGGCCGGAACTCGATCTTGCTGGCCGCTTCGTCACGCCGCCGTTCTGCGAAACGCACATCCACCTCGACAAGTCGTGCATCCTGAACCGCTGCAAGAGCGACAAGGGCGACCTCGAGGAGGCGATCGCCGAGGTCGCGAAGCAGAAGCAATCCTTCACCGCCGACGACGTCTACCAGCGCGCCTGCAGGACGCTGGAGAAGGCGGTGTCGCACGGCACGATGCACATGCGCACGCACGTCGAGGTGGATCCGGGCATTGGCCTCCGCGGGCTGGAAGGCGTCTTCCAGGCGATCGCCGACTACCGCTGGGCGATCGACGCCGAGGTCTGCGTGTTCCCGCAGGAGGGGCTCACCAACAACCCCGGCACCGAGGAGCTGATGATCGAGTCGATGAAGCAGGGCGCGCGCGTCGTCGGCGCGGCGCCCTACACCGACACCGATCCGCACGGCCAGATCGACCGCGTGTTCCGGATCGCGCGCGAGTTCGACGCCGACATCGACATGCACCTCGACTTCGGCAAGTCTGCCGACTATCTCGACATCGATTACGTGTGCGAGCTGACCGAGAAATTCGGCTACGGCGGCCGGGTCGCCGTCGGCCACGTGACCAAGCTCACGTTCCTCGCGCCGGAAAAAATGGCGCCGATCACGCGCCAGCTGGCTTCCGCCGGCGTCGCGGTCACCGTGCTGCCGTCGACCGATCTCTACCTGATGGGCCGCGACCGCGACTTCGACCACCATCGCGGCGTCGTGCGCGTCCACGAGCTGCTGCGCCACGGCGTCAACTGCTCGCTGTCGACCAACAACGTGCTCAACCCGTTCACGCCGTTCGGCGACTGCTCGCTGATCCGGATGGCGAATATCTATGCCAACATCGGGCATGCGGGAATGCGCGATTTCGCCGACTGCCTCGACATGGTGACGACGCGCTCGGCGAGGCTGCTGCGTCGCGACGACTACGGGCTCGCGCCGGGAAAGCCGGCGGATCTGGTCGTGCTCGACTGCGCCACCGCCGCGGAGGCCGTCGCGGAGCTAGCGATGCCGCTGTACGGCTTCAAGGGCGGCCGGATGAGCTTCGCGCGCAAACCCGTCGAGATCTTCCGGCCATGATTTCCGCAGGCGACAGTACGCGCGCGGGCCCGGCCACACCCGACGCGAACGCGCGCGGCGCCGCCGACGCGCCGGTGGGCTTTGCCGATGACATCCTCGATCGCGATGCGCTGGGCGCGTTCTGCCGGCACACGCACGTGGCTCTCGCCGGCGCGCCTGACGGACCGCTCACCGGGACCACGTTCGGCGTCAAGGATCTCTACGACATCGCCGGCCACCGCAGCGGCTTCGGCAATCCGACCTGGCTCGCCACGCATCCGGTCGCGCCGCGCACGGCAGTCGCGGTGACGCGCCTGCTCGACGCCGGCGCGCGGATGGTCGGCAAGACGCACACCGACGAACTGGCGTACAGCTTGAACGGCGAGAACCGGCATTACGGTACGCCGATCAATCCGAGCGCTCCCGGACGTCTTCCCGGCGGGTCGTCGAGCGGCTCGGCCGCCGCGGTCGCGGGACGGCTGGTCGATTTTGCGCTCGGCAGCGATACCGGCGGGTCGGTGCGGGTGCCGGCTGGCCATTGCGGCGTGCTGGGCATGCGGGTGAGTCACGGCGCGATACCGCTGGCGGGCGCCATCCCCTTTGCCCCGAGCTTCGACACCGCGGGCTGGTTCGCGCGCGACGCCGCGCTGTTCGAAGCGGTCGGCCGCGCGTTGCTCGCCGATCAGGCGCCGGCGCGATCGCCGCGGCGATTCCTGCTCGCGGCGGACGCGTTCCACCGTGCCGACGCGTCGGCAGCGTCCGCGCTCTCCGCGGCCATGGCGCGCACCGACGCCGTACTCGGCGACGCCGAGCCGATTCATTTGGCCGACGCCGGCCTTGATGCCTGGATGAACGACTTTCGCGTCCTGCAGGCGCACGAGATCTGGGCCACCCACCGCGACTGGGTGCGCACCGAGCGCCCCGAGTTCGGCGGCGGGATCGCCGAGCGCTTCGCCTGGGCCGCCACTGTCACCGACGCCGCGGCCGCCGCCGCCGCGCAAGCGCGCATGCGCATTCGCGAGCGCATGGACGCACTGCTGGCCGACGATGCCGTCATCGCCTTGCCGACCACCGTCGGCGCGCCACCGCTGCTCGGCACTCCGGCCGCCGAGCTCGACGTCTGGCGCAACCGCTGCCTCGGCCTGCTGTGCATCGCCGGCCACGCCGGCCTGCCGCAGATCAGCCTGCCGCTCGCCACCGTCGACGGCGCTCCGGTCGGACTGTCGCTGCTCGCCGCGCGCGGCAACGACACGCTGCTGCTGCAGCTCGCCCGGCGGCTCCATGCATCCTGACCGCCGTCTCGCCTGCGCCGACCCATCCACGACGCGCCGGGAATCGCGCCCATGCTGCAGACACTAACGAGTTCGCGCGGCATGGTCACCGTACCGCACCACCTGGCGGCGCAAGCCGGGCTGTCGGTCCTGCGCGAAGGCGGCAATGCGATCGAGGCGGTGGTCGCCGCGGCGGCGACGATCGCCGTCGTCTATCCGCATATGAACAGCATCGGCGGCGACGGCTTCTGGCTGATCGGCGAGCCGGGCAAGGCGCCGCTCGGCATCGACGCCTGCGGCCGCGCCGCTGAACGCGCCACGCCCGGCTTCTACCGCGAGCGCGGCTGCGCGGCGATTCCGTCGCGCGGACCCTGGGCCGCGAACACGGTCGCCGGCGCGATTTCCGGCTGGCAGGCGGCATTGGCCACGAGCGACGCCCGCCTGCCGCTATCGCGCCTGCTCGCCGATGCGACGTGGTATGCGCGGTACGGCGTGCCGGTCACAGGGAGCCAGCAGGCCTACACGACCAAGTTCCTCGCCGAGTTGCACGGGCAGCCCGGATTCGCGGCGGCGTACCTCGACGCTGGGCGCCCGGCGCCTGCCGGTGCATTGCGACGCTACCCGGCGCTGGCGGCGACGCTGGAGCAACTCGCCCGCGAAGGTCTCGACGACTTCTATCGCGGCGGCATCGCGCAGGCACTGGCCGACGATTTTCAGCGCCTCGACTGCCCGCTCTCCGGCGCCGACCTGCAGCGGCACACCGCGACGAGGGTCGAACCGCTCACCGTCGCGCTCGGCGCCGGTAGCGTCCACAACCTCCCGCCGCCGACGCAGGGGCTCGCTTCGCTGATGATTCTCGGAATCTTCGATCGGCTGCACTGCGCGGCAGCGGACGGCTACGCGCACCTGCACGGACTGATCGAAGCGACCAAACAGGCGTTCCTGGTGCGCAACCGCCACGTCTGCGAGCCGCAGGCGATGACCGTGGCACCGGAAAGCTTCCTTTCTACCGCGGCACTCGACGAACGGGCGCGGGCGATCGACCCGGCACGCGCACGGCCGTGGCCGGAACTGCCGGCGAAAGGCGACACCGTGTGGATGGGCGCGGTCGACGGCAGCGGCCGCATGGTGAGCTACATCCAGAGCGTGTACTGGGAATTCGGGTCGGGCGTCGTTCCCGAGAGCCTCGGCTCGGCGTGGCAGAATCGCGGCAGCAGCTTTTCGCTCGATCCACGCTCCCACCTCTACCTCGAGCCGGGGCGCCGGCCGTTCCATACCCTGAACCCCGCCTACGCGCGGCTCGCCGACGGCCGCACGATGGTGTACGGCACGATGGGCGGCGATGGACAGCCGCAGACGCAGGCCGCGATCTTCTCCCGCTACGCGATGTTCGGGCAGCAGTTGCAGCAGGCAATCACGGCGCCGCGCTGGCTGCTGGGGCGCACCTGGGGACAGGAGAGCGTCACGCTCAAGCTCGAGTCGCGCATCCCGGAAGCGGTCGTGCAGCAACTGGCCCGCGCCGGGCATGACCTCGAAATGGTCGACGACTACTCCGATCAGGTAGGCCACGCCGGCGCGCTCGTGGTCCACCCGAACGGCGTGATCAGCGGCGCCGCCGATCCGCGTTCCGACGGCGCCGTCGCAGGTTTCTGAATCGCGACGCCGTCATCGTGGAGAACGGCACGCAGGATCACTCACATCGGGAGCAGAGCATGAAACTGAAGGACAAGGTGGCGCTCATCACCGGCGGCGGGCAGGGGATCGGCGAGGGCGCCGCGCTGTCGTTCGCCAGCGAAGGGGCCACCGTCGTTATCGTCGACATCGACGCCGCGAAGGCCGCAACGGTTGCGGCAAAGATCAACGACGCGGGCGGCGGGGCGATGGCGATCGAGGCCGACCTGTACGAGTCCGCCAACAGCCAGCGCATGGTCGACGAGACCCTGCGCGCCTACGGCGCCGTGCACATCCTGCTGGCGTCGGCCGGGATCTTCAAGGCGTCGCCGATCGAAGAGACCACCGAGGAACTGTGGGATCGGCACCTCGACCTCGATTTGCGTGCCGTGTTCGTCAAAATCAAGGCGGTCCCGCCGGCGATGAAACGGCAGCGCAACGGCGGATCATCACGGCCAGCTCGATCGCGGGCCTCGTCGGCTTCCTCAACTCGCCGGCCTACTGCGCGGCCAAGGGCGGCATCGTCAACCTGACCCGCGCCGTCGCATGCGAACTCGCCCGCACGGGGTTACCGCCAACTCGATTGCGCCGGGGCCGGTGGAGACGCCGATCAGCGATCCCTTCAACTGGCGCACTCCCGCGGGCGACGCCCACCGCATGTTCCTGAGCGAGCGCACGCCGTCGGGCGTGTCGTTCTACAAAGTCGAACACATCACCGGCACCATCGTCTAGCTCGCCAGGGACGACGCAAGCGCAGTCACCGGCACGACGATCCCGATCGACGGTGGCTGGTGCGCGTGGTGAGCGCCGGCGCCCGTCCTCCCCGCCGCCGTCAGCGGCGGCGCACCGGGCCGCAATGATGTCGCTCCAGCCGCGCCAGCGCTGCGATTACTCCGCCATCGTCGACCGGCCGCGGCTGACGCTGCCGGGCGATGCGCGCATCGAGGTCCTGCCGCCGCATCCCTTCGCTGCGCGGTGAAGCAAGGCGCGAGCGCAAGGCAATTTCGGGACCGCGGATGGGCCGGCAGGCTGTAGGATCGGTCCGCCACGGTGGCGTCGCTTTCGCGCAAGCGCGCTGGCGCCGAACTGGATGCGCCGTTGGGCGTCGTACTGCATCTGCGGCTGGCCGGTCAGGTCGACGAAACACTCGTGCAATGCAGAGCGCGACAAGCCGACCTGTCGACCGAGTTCGTCGACGGTCAAGGCCTCGGCGGCGCGTTCTTGCAAGCGAAAACCATTTCACTCACCCGCTCCAGCACCGCCGCGCTGCCGTTCCGTCGATGGCGCGATTCGGACGCCGACTGGTCAAGCATCGGCGCAACCCAGGCGCCCACGGCGCTGGCCGGGATGTGCAGCCGCCGCGGCAGCGGCCCGAGCCGATGCAAGCCCTCTTTTGGCCGAGGCAGGACTGCCTGCAGCGCCAGGCCCAGCGGCTTCACACCGCCGCGCGGGGCCGAGATTCCAGCTCCTTCGCCCGGTATGCTTGCGAACCGTGGGCGACCTGACCACCCTCCTCGCTGCCGCTCGCTCCGTCGACGCCCCGCATCCGACATCTTCCATGCCCATGCGCCTCAGCGTCGACGATCTGCGCGTGCTCGGCACGCTGCTCGACCAGGCGCTCGAAGTGCCCGCGCCGGAACGCGAGCGCTGGCTCGACGCGCTCGATGATCAGTACGCGGGTCTCAAGCCGACGCTCCGCGAGATGTTGCTGCGCGAAGGCAGCCACGAAATGGCCGATGTCCTCGGCCGCCGGCCCCAGTTGACCGCGCTGCTGGGCGAGGCACTCGACGCCTCCGACCCGATGGGGCTCGCCGAAGGCGGCACGGTGGGACCCTATCGGCTGTTGCGCGAGTTGGGTGCGGGCGGCATGGGGGTCGTCTGGCTCGCCGAGCGAACTGATGGCCTCGTAAAGCGCCCGGTGGCGCTCAAGCTGCCGTTGCTCGCGCTACAGCGGGGCGTTCTGGCGGAACGGTTCGCGCGCGAGCGCGACATCCTCGCGAGCCTTGAACATCCGAACATCGCCCGCCTCTACGACG
>JBDSLT010000350.1:0-23846 GCA_039916265.1 Casimicrobiaceae bacterium
GGCAGGATCGTCGGGTGCAATGCGACGCCCTGCGCGCGCTGCTCGCGGTAGCGCGCAAGACCGTTCTCGCCGGGCACGCGCACGCGCGCAACACCGGGGCGCGGCGTCGCCGCGTGGCAGGCATCGACCAGAAAGTCCGCCTGCCGCGCGAACGCCGCGGCGCCGCCGAACGCCGCGGGATCGAGCGCCTGCACGAACACCGTCGCGCCCCAGCCTTCGGGAGGATCGGCGCGGCCGAAGCCCGCGAGCCCCGCGGTCACGGCCTCGACCAGCAGTGCGAGCGCGTAGCCCTTGTGTCCGGCGTCGAGGCCGCCCAGCGGCAGCAGCGTGCCGGGCGGTTCGGCGAACAGCACCGCCGGATCGTTTGTCGCCGCGCCCTGGGCGTCCTGCACCCACGGGTGCGGCAGCTTCTGCCCGGCCTTGTGCAGCCGCCCGGTCAGGCCGTTGGTCGTGAGGCTGGCCGAGATGTCGAGCAGGATGGGATCACGCGACGTCGGAATTCCGGCGGACAGCGGATTGGGCGTGAACACCGCCGACACGCCGCCGAAGGGCGCGACGCTTTTCATCGACGGGTCGGAGCAATGGACGAAGCCCAGCACGCCGGCGTCGGCCGCGCGCTTCGCGTAGGCGGCGAGGCAGGCGATGTGATGCGCGCGCCTGATCACGACCGTGCCGGTGCCGCAGTCGCGCGCCATTGCGATGGCGGCGTCGAGCGCGCGCAGCGTGAGCCACGGTCCGGGCAGCCGCTGCCCGTCCCACGCCTGCGCGGCGGCGCGCTTGCTCACGATCGTCGGCTCGCCATCGCCGCGCATCGAGCCGCTCTCGAGCTCGCCCAGGTAGCCTGGCAGCAGCGCCAGACCGTGTGTCGTATGGCCGAGCAGGTCGCCGTCGACCAGGATCGCGGCGACGTCGGAGGCGATGTCGCTGCGCGCGCCTGCCGCCTGCAGCAGGGAAGCCGCGAACGCGGCGAGCGCGGTCGCGTCGTGGCGAGCGGACGCGGGGACGGAATCGCGGGTGGGATCGCGGGCAGATTCGTGGTTGAGGTCGGCGGGCATGGACGCTGAGCGGACGCTGTCGGCGGTGGTGGCGAAATGTCGCGCGGCGATTCTACGCTGGCGCGCGGGCCGAGGCAGTAAACTGCGCACCGGGCAATTCGGCCCGACCACCGCCGCGCCGTGATTCCGTCGTCGCTCCAGATTTCCATCGTGACGTATCGCCCGGACCTGCGCCTGCTGGATCGGGTGCTGCGCAAGCTCGAGCTCGCGATCGGCGCTGCGCGTGCGAACGGCGCGCTGCGGTCGGTGCATCTCGCGCTGATCGACAACAGCGAAGACCCGAAGAGTGGCGAGCGCGTGCTCGAGATCGGCAAGGCGCGCTTTCGCGACGCGGGCGTGCGGGTGATCCTGCGCCACGGCCATGCGAACATCGGCTACGGCGCCGCGCACAACCTCGTCCTCCACGGGACGGGTTCCGATTACCACCTGGTGATGAATCCCGACGTCGAGGTCGCGACCGACGCGCTTTTAAGCGCGATCCGCTGGATGGACGCCCACCCGGAGGTCGGCGCGCTGGCGCCCGCGGTGCGCGGTCCCGACGGCGCGCGGCATTATCTGTGCAAGCGCTATCCAGCGGTGCTGGACCTGTTTCTGCGCGGCTTCGCGCCGCGGCTGCTGCGCCTGCCGTTTCGCAAGCGACTCGAGCGCTACGAAATGCGCGATCTCGTCGACGTGAAGCCGCCCCGCGACGTCTTCGACGTTCCCGCGCTCTCCGGCGCGTTCATGCTCGTGCGCCGCGAAGCGATCGACCGCACCGGGGGCTTCGATCCTGCGTTCTTCCTGTATTTCGAGGACTACGACTGGAGCATCCGCCTCGCGAGGATCACGACGACGGCTTACGTGCCGTCGGTGCGCATCATCCACTACGGCGGCGACGCGGCGCGCAAGGGATGGCGCCACGTCGACTGGTTCGTGCGCAGCATGTTCCGCTTCTACGGCAAGCACGGCTGGAAGTGGGTGTGAGCGCGGCGGGCGCAGCCGAGACCCGCAGGGCCGTCGCCGCGCGAGCACCGCGAGGCCGACGCGCTGCAGGTCGACGTGTCGGTGCAGCTGCGATGAGGCCGAGGGTGTGAGCGCTGCGGGCGACTTCATCGTCGTGACGGGCGCCGACGGCTTCGTCGGCGCGGCGCTCTGCGATCATCTGCGCGCCTCGCGCCGACACTTCCGCGGCCTCGTGCGCCGCATCACGCCGGCGACGGCCGGCCGCGTCGAATATCTCGCCGCCGGCGATCTCGCGCTTGTTGACGACATCACGCTCGATCGCGCATTCGCCGGCGCGCGCGCCGTCGTCCATCTCGCCGGACGCGCGCACGTCATGCGCGAGCACGCGCCCGACCCGGCTTCCGAGTATCACGCAGCGAACGTCGTGGCATCGGAGCGGGTGATGCGCGCCGCGCAGCGTGGCGGCGTCGAGCGCTTCGTCTACGTCAGCACCATCAAGGTCCAGGGAGAGTCGACGGAGCCCGGCAAGCCGTTTCGCGACGAGGCCGTGCCGCTACCGCCCGCGGACCTCTACGCGAAGAGCAAATGGGACGCGGAGCGCTCGCTCGCGGGAATCGCCGAGGGCGGCGCTCTCGCGCTCACCATCCTGCGGCCGCCGCTGGTCTACGGGCCGCACGTGCGCGGCAACTTCCTGGAGCTGTGGCGCACCGTCGACCGCGGCGTCCCGCTGCCGATCGGCCTCATCGACAACCGGCGACAGCTCCTCTACGTCGGCAACCTCGCGCACGCGATCGTCGCGCTGGCCGATGTCGCACCGCCTGCAACGGGCACGTTCGGCATCGCCGACCTGGAAGCGCTGTCGACGCCGGATCTTGCGCGCCGGATGGCAGGCGCCCAGGGACGCCGGCTGCTGTTGTTGCCCGTGCCTTCACCGATTCTCTCCGCTGCGGCAACGGTGACCGGGCGCCGGGCGCTCGCTACGCGCGTTCTGGGTTCGCTGGAGATCGATGCGTCGGCGCTCGCCGCGCGCATCGGGCCGCTGCCGTTCTCGCTGGACGACGGCCTCGCGGCGACGGCGGACTGGTGGAAAGCCGCGAAGGGCAGGCGCTACTGACAGCCGACGAGCTCGACCTTCGTCGCGCCCATCACGGTCACGCTCTTGTTGTCCGAATCGGACCCGAGCACCGCCGTGCCGTCGTGCGCCGACGCGAGGTGCGCGCTGCAGTTGGCCCGGATGCGCAGCGAGCCCATCACGTTAACGTTCGAGCGGAAGCAATACCAGCCGTTGGGATTCAACAGCTCGAAGGTCGTTCCGCCGAGCACGTTGACGCCGGTATTGACGAGCACCAGCGACGGCGTGCTGGTGGTCTCCGTATCGGCGGGATTCGCGCCGATGCCGAACACCTTGACCGTCGCGCCGATCACCCTGAACTTGGGGTTCGCGGTGAAAGGGTGCTTGCCCCAGGCCTTCAGGCAGCGGGCAATCGACGGATCGGCCTTTTGCGCAAAGGACGGAGCACTGAACGACATCGCGACGCCGATCGTCGCGAGAGCCAGCAGGGGTTTGACCTTCGTCATCGTTTCGCTCCTGAAAGTCGCTCGCACGCATTCGGCGGCGGGGCCCCGGTCGACGTTGCGTCGATCGAAGCGGATTGAAGTGCGGCTGCGGGCATTTGCGGTAGCATCGCACGAATTCACGCGTTGTTGGAATAGATGACAGTCCGCCGCAAGTCCCCCGCCATCGCGCTGGTCGCGTGCCTCTGTCTTTGGCCCGCGCTTGCGGTGGCCGAGGACGGAGGCAAGCCGTTGTGGGAGCTCGGCGCCGGCGCGACCGCGCTGAGGTTTCCCGATTATCGCGGGTCGGACCAGGCGCGCAACTACGTCCTGCCGATTCCGTACGTCGTTTATCGCGGGAGCTTCTTCAAGGCGGATCGCGACGGCGTGCGCAGCATCTTCCTCGAGAACGAGAACGTCGAGGTCCACGGCAGCGTGGGCGCTTCGTTTCCCGTCGACAGCCGCGACAACGACGCCCGCAGCGGCATGCCCGACCTCAAGCCCACGGTGGAGTTCGGGCCCGCGGTCGACGTCACGCTGTGGCGCGCAGCGGCCTCCGGAATGAAGCTGACGCTGCGCCTGCCGGTGCGCTTCGCGTTCACGGTGGAACGCTCGCCCGAGTACATCGGCTGGCTGTTTTCCCCCCGCCTCAATCTCGACGTCAACGACGTCGGCGGGATGACCGGGTGGGACCTCGGCGTGTTCGCAAGCCCGTCGTACGGCGAGCGCCGCAATCATCGCTACTTCTACTCGGTGGCGCCCGCGTACGCGACGCCCTCGCGGCTGGCGTACGACGCGCCGGCCGGATACGACGGCATGACCTTCCTCGCGTCGCTGTCCAAGCGCTACCCGCAATACTGGGTCGGCGCGTTTGTGCGCTACGACACGCTGGCCGGCGCGGCGTTCGCCGATTCACCGCTCGTCAGGTCCCGCGGCTACTTCGCCGCGGGCATTGCCGTCGCCTGGATATTCGCGCAATCCGAGCAGCGGGTGAACGTGAGAAACTGAGCGGATCGTGCGGTATCGCCTGCTCCGATCGGCTCGGACGCTCCATGAGTACGTGGCCCTGTATTTCGGGGTGGCCTGTCTCGGGCTGCTGTGCATCGTCTGGACGCCATTCGCTATCCTGCTCCCCGCGCTCCTTCCCGCGCGCTTTGCGAGGACAGTCGGCCAATGGGGCATTACGCTGGGTTTTCGCGCCTATGTCTGGATACTGGCGCTGATCGGCGCCTTCCGTTTCGATCTGCGGGCGCTCGACGCGTTGCGCGGCCAGCCGCCGATGATCATCGCGCCCAATCACCCCGGTCTCATCGATGCGGTGCTGGTGATCTCGAGGCTTCCGGTCAACTGCATCATGAAGGCCGCGCTGGAGAGGAACTTCTTTCTGGGCGCGGGCGCGCGGCTCGCCGGCTACATCGGCAACGATTCGGTCCACCGGATGATCCAGCGCAGCGTCCGGTCGCTGCGGCAGGGTGACCACCTGCTGATCTTCCCCGAAGGCACCCGGACGACGCGCGCGCCCGTCAATGCCTTCACCGGCAGCATCGGGATCATCGCGCGGCGCGCCGGCGTGCCGATTCAGACGGTGATCATCGACACCGATTCGCCGTATCTCAGCAAGGGCTGGTCGCTGCTGCGCAGGCCGAAGCTGCCGATCACCTGCCGCGTGCGCCTCGGGCAGCGCTTCGACCCTCCGCAAAGCGCGCGCGAATTCGTCGCGGATCTCGAGCGCTATTTCGCGGCGGAGCTGGCGCGCGGCTCGATGATGCGCTCGTGGCTACCAGGATCCTCCGCGGCGGTTGCGGCGCACCACCCCGTATCCTCCTTCGATCATGATGGCGAGCCAGAGCCCCTCCCGCACCCACCTTGTCCTCATTCCCAGCTATGACCCCGGGCCGCTGGTTTACGAGACCGTGCGCGCCGCTCGCCGCTGCTGGAACCCCGTCTGGGTAATCGTCGACGGCAGCACCGACGGCACGACGGACGAACTGCAGCGAATGGCCGAGCAGGATGCGGGGCTGCGCGTCGTCGCCAACGCGCGCAACAGGGGCAAGGGTGCCGTGGTGCTCAACGGCCTCGACCTCGCGGCGCAGCAGGGCTTCACGCACGCCCTCACGATGGACTCGGATGGTCAGCATCCGGCCGCGTTGATTCCGCAATTCATGGCGGAATCGCAGCGCGAGCCCGGCTGCATGATCCTCGGCCGGCCGGTGTTCGACGACAAGGCGCCCCGCCTGCGCGTCAAGGGGCGGCAGTTGTCGAACTGGTGGGTGAACCTCGAGACGCTGTGGGCGGGCATCGGCGACTCGCTGTTCGGCTTCCGCGTTTATCCGATCGCCCCGCTGCGCGAGGTGATGCATCGCCGCCGCTTTTTCATGCGTCGCTTCGACTTCGATCCGGAGGCCGTCGTGCGGCTCTCCTGGCGCGGGGTGCGCGCGGTCAACCTGCCGGCGCCCGTCCGGTACTTCACCGCGGAGGAGGGCGGCGTTTCGCACTTCAACTACCTGCGCGACAACGCGCTGCTGACGTCGATGCACGCGCGGCTTTTCCTGGGATTTCTCGTGCGGCTGCCGCGGCTTCTTGCGCGCCGGCTCGCGCCGCGCTCCTAGCGTCAGATCATTCCGCCGTTGATCGAAATGACCTGGCCGGTGATGTAGGCGGCGCTGTCCGACGCGAGAAAGCCGACCAGATCGGCGACTTCGGCCGGCTGTCCCATCCGTTGCATCGGCACCATTTTCTCGACGATCGCGGCGCCAACCGTGCCGTCGATCATTCCCGTCTCGATGACGCCGGGCGCCACCGCGTTGACGGTGACGCCGCGGCTGGCGAGCTCGATGGCGAGCGATCGGGTCGCCGCGTTGAGCGCGCCCTTGGCCGCTGAATAGTTCACCTGCCCGCGATTGCCGGCGATCGCCGCGACCGACGAGACGTTGATGATCCGTCCCCACCGTGTCCTGATCATCGGCAGCGTAAGCGGCTGCGTGACGTTGAAAAAACCGTGCAGCGAGACGTCGATGACGCGATGCCACTGCTCGGCGCGCATGGCGGGGAACACGGCGTCGTCGTGGATGCCGGCGTTGTTGACGAGGATCTGGATCGCACCCTGCGCGAGCAATGCGTCGAGCGCGGCCTTCGTCGCCGCCGCATCGGTGACGTCGAAGGCGACGGCATCGGCGACCCCTCCTGCGGCGCGAATCTCCTCGACGACGCGCTGCGCCGCCGCGCCATGCGCATTGCCATGAACGAACACGTGACAACCGTCGCGGGCGAGGCGCCGGCATACGGCCGCGCCGATGCCGCCCGAGCCGCCCGTCACCAGCGCACGCTTCACGCCCCGGCTCCAACGCGATCACGCGCAAGGCGGCCGGCGTCGAACACCACGGCGGCGCGCCCGCGCAGCAACTCGCGTCCAGCGGCGCGGACCGCGAAGCCGTAGAGAACGTTGTTGTCGTCGCCGGAGCGCCTCAGCGCTTCGATTTCGAGATCCTCCGGGATGTCGTCGAGCCGCATCGCGAGCAACGTGACTTCCCGCACGCTGGTGAGATACCCGGCGCGCGGCCGCTCGCCCGAGGGCGCCAGCAGCGCACCATGCACGGCCATCGCCTGCGCCGCGTACTCGATGCCGCAGGCAGCGGCGAGCCGTCCGTGAGCGCGCAGCGGATTTTCGGGATCGCGATGACTCGTCGCGCGGCAGACGACGCGGGAACTGTCCCATTCCAGCACGCCGTCCAGCAGGCACATCCGCTGCTGGTGGGGGATGCGGCACGCGATCCAGGCGCGGTCTAGCTGCATGGGGTCGTCGTCACGGCAAGGCGAAGTTGATCGAGGTAATCGAGCACCTGCCGCGTTGGCTTCGCGCGCGCGAGCGCCGCCAGCAACGGCAAGCCCCGCGCCGCGGGATAGCCCGTGCGCAACGCCTCCAGGCCAGGATCGCTGAAGCCGCCGGCGGCATCGCCGGTGAACTCCGCCTCGACGCGCGCGAGCGTCGCGCGGCCCTGCTCGGGCGCGAGGACCAGCGCCATCCCGAAGGCATCCTGGATGGGTCGAACCCGCCGCAACGGTCCGGGGTATCCGGTGTCGTAGGCGACGAGCAGCACCGCGGCGCGGCTCGTCGCCACCTGGCTCAGCGCCTCGAGCAATCCGGCGCCGAAGCTGCCGTCGAATGCGCACAGCGAGATCGACGGAAGCCGCGCGCCCGTGGCGATGCTCCAGTAGCCCGCCGGCGCGTTGTGGACCGAATTGTGAAAACGGGTCGGGGAGATCTGGCGATCGCTGGTCGCGAGCATCCGGCAGATTTCGTGGCAGACGTCGCCGTCCGCGCCTGACGCCGTGAACACGCTCGCAAGATGCGCGGGATCGAGGCCCGCCGCCGCGCACGCCTGCTCGCCGATGGCCAGCGCGAGTTTGACCACGCGGCCGACGCGCCGGCGTTCCGCGGCCGGCAACGCTGCGGCAGCCGGCAGCTGCGCGGACTGCGCGACGTAGGGCGCGTCGCCCGCGAGCACCGCCCTGGCGGAGGTCCAGTCGGAAAGCCCCGGTCCGAGCAGGCCCACGCCGTCGACGTACGCGCCGAGAACCGGCATCACGGAGCGTGGGGAAGCGCATCGGCGCGACCCAGTACGAGGCTGCAATTGGTGCCGCCGAATCCGAAGGAATTGCTGAGCGCCCGCAGCGGCGCGCGCGTTTCGCTGTGCAGCAGATACGCCAGCGGCAGAGCGGGATCGAGGTGCCGCGTGTTGACGCCGCCGGGCAGGAAGCCGTGGCGCAGCGCGAGCGCGCACACCATCGCTTCGACGCCGCCCGCGGCACCCAGCGTGTGGCCGAACGCGCCCTTGGTCGAGCTGCAAGGCGTCGCGTTGCCGAAGAGCGTCAGCACGGCGCGGCCCTCCACGGAGTCGTTGCTGCGCGTGCCGGTGCCGTGCAGGTTCACATAGTCGATCGCTTCGGGCGCGAGCGCGGCGCCGGCGAGCGCCTGCTCCATCGCCATTCTCGCGCCCAGGCCGTCCGGATGCGGCGACGACATGTGATAGGCGTCGCTCGATTCGCCGACGCCGAGCAGCGCGATGGCGTCCGGCGACGGCGTCGCGGGCAGTCGCTCGATCAGGAAGAAGGCCGCGGCCTCGCCGATCGACAGGCCGTCGCGATCGCGGTCGAAGGGACGGCACGGTGCGCTCGACGTGAGCTGCAGCGAGCTGAAGCCGTACAGCGTCGTGAGGCAGAGCGAATCCACGCCGCCGACCACGGCGGCATCGATCACGCCCGCCTCGATCATCCGCGCGGCCGATCCGAAGACCTTCGCGCTCGACGAACACGCCGACGAAACCGTCGCGGCAGGACCGCGAAGTTCCAGCCTCCGGCGCACGAAGTCCGCGACGGAAAACGAGTTCTGCGTCTTTGCGTAGACGAAATCGGCCGGCAGCTCGCCGCCCACGGGATCGCATCGCCGGTACGCAAGCTCGGCCTGCAGTATTCCCGAGGTGCTGGTGCCGATGAAGGTGCCGATGCGCTCGGCGCCGACGCGCCCGCGCAGCGCCGTCGCATGCTCGATAAAGTCGTCCTGCGCCAGTCCCAGCGCGGCGAGCCGGTTGTTGCGGCAATCGAAGTCGGCGAGCGCGTGGGGGAGCCGCACGTGGTCGACGCCGGCGACCTCGCCGACGCAGGTGTCGAGCTCCACGGTCTCGAAGCTGCAGCGCGCGAGCCCGCTGCGCTCTTCGCGCAGCGCGGCGAGCTGCGCGGCCGTGCCGCGCCCCAGGCAGCTGGTGGCGGTGAAATGGGAGAGCTGCAGGGGTCTCAACGCGCAACCGCGGACATCCTAGACGGCAACGACATTAGCATACCGTTGCGCGGCCTCCGTCGCGTCGCGCGCCGGCTTCGCTCGCGGTCGCCGCCAGCATCACGTTGGCGAACGGCGTGCCGGCGCTCATGCGCTGCGCGTCGACCCGAAAGCCGAGATCCCGCAGCGTCGCCGTCCAGTCCGCCGTCGATCGGCAATACCCTCGGGGCCGGCGGTGCCCGCGAAAAAACGAGACCGTGCTATCCACGCACCGGCTCATCAGGAAGCGCAGCCCGCCGTCCGCGTCGCCGATCCGCGTCACGAGCAGCCCGCCGGGCGGCAGCGCTGCGCGCGCGCGGCGCAGCACGTCGAGCTGCGCGGGATAGTCGAGAAAATGCAGCACGTCCAGAACGACGATGACGTCGGTCTCGCCGAAGTCGGCGCTGCGAAGGTCGCCCTGCTCGAAGTCGCCGGTAGCGCCGAGTGCTACCCGCGCGCGCTGCACGTCCCGCGGCATCAGCTCCACGCCGCGATAGCGGCCGATTCGCGGTGGCGCCGGCCAGTCGCTGCGCCACTGGCCGGCGTCGTGCAGCGTGCGCGCGGCGCGCAGCCACGCCGCGAGCAGCCCCTGGCCGCACCCCAGGTCGAGCAGTCGCCGCGCGTCCGGGAGGACGCCCCGCTCCAGCAGCGCGACGAACACGGGATCGCGCGCGAGCTTGCCGCGCGCGAAGTGCCACGCGAAGCGACCCGCCGATCGATAAGGGGCAGCGGCGGCGTCGAGCAACGCGCGCTCGAACGCGGCGCTCACGGCATCGCCGCGCGCAGCGTCACGGCATGAAGCCCGGCCTCCTCGATGGCGGCCAGCAGGCGCGGAAGCACTTCGAGGACCACCGGAACGCCCGCGGCGGTGCGCGCACAGTTGCCGTCGTGCAAGGTCAGGATGTCGCCGCCGGCGAGGTTGCGGGTGAGCTTGCGCAACACTTTGTCGGCACGGCCTTCGCGCGTGTCGAAACCGCGGCGCGTCCAGCTTGCCAGCCGCAGTCCGCGGCGTGCAAGCACCGGGTCGAGGAACACGTTGCGAATGCCTGCCGTCGGCCGGAAGAATCGCGGCGTCTCCCCGGTGATTGCACGCAGCGTTTGCTGTCCGCGGTCCACGTCCAGCGCGATCCGGCGCGGGCCGAACATCGCGAACCAGTTCGAGTGGCTCTGGCTGTGATTCTCGACGGCGTGCCCGCGACGGATGGTCTCGCGGCAGAGCTCCGGATAGCGCGACGCCCTGTCGCCGACGCAGAAAAAGGTCGCCTTCGCGCGATGCCGGTCGAGGATGTCGAGCACTTGCGGTGTCACCCGCGGATTCGGTCCGTCGTCGATCGTCAGCGCGACTTCACCCCGCGCCGCTGCCGCCGCGGGCAGGCGGCTCACGTTGGGGCCGAGCAGCGCGCTGCGCGGTTGCAGCGTCGCGAACCCGAGCACCAGGTGATTGCCGGCCACGGCGCCGACGGCGAAGAGCCAGAATTCCGGCACGAGCAGCGCCGCGGCTGGCGCCACCGCGTGCAGCGCCATGGTCCCTGCGGTCAGCGGAGTGGGGCGCCAGCGCGGCGCGGAAGGAGACTTCAAGTGCGCGATGTCCATCAACGAGCCGCCGGGAGCGGGCGCGCAGCGCGACCCTCGGCGAGGATTGCAGCGAACAGCAGCGCGAGCACGGCACCCGGCCCGACGGTCGCGCCGATCGCCTGCAGCACCGGCACCTTCGAAAAGGCGAGCACGCCGAAGCCGATCAGGGTCGTCGCGCTGGCGAGCACGAGCGACGACAGCGTCGCGACGCGGTCCACGCCGTCGGGATCGGCACGGCGGTCGAAAAAGAGCGCGTAGTTCGAGCCGACCGCCGCGATCAGCAGCATGCCCACGAGATGCAGGATATTGAGCTGATTGCCGGTCAGCGCGTGCGCGGCGGCGACGACGACGATGGCCGCGGCCAGCGGGACGACGACCCGCAGCACGCGCAGCGCGGAACGAAGCGCGAGGCCGAGAACGCCGAGCATGACGGCAAAGCCGGACAGCGACAACGCGATCGCCTCGTCCAGATAACCGGTGTACAGGCGGTCTGTCTCGGCCTTGAGATCGACCAGCAGCGCACCCGGCTGGCCCGCTTCGTCGAGCGCCGCGCGTATCGCTTGCGCGTCGATTGGCGCATCGACGGCGCCGCGCCGCACCGACTTGAGCGGCAGCAGCGCGCTCCATCGCGCGCCGCGCTGCACCAGCAGCGCATCGGTCGCGACCGCAAAGGACGTGCCGTCGAGATCCGCGCGAGTCAGCGGAGGGGCGCTGCGCGCCGCCTCGACGTCGGCGACAAACGCGCCCAATCGTTCCGCCCGAAGCGGCAGCCCTGCGGTCGCGCGCGCGAGCCGCGCCGTGAGATCGGCGCTCGCCGGCAGCGCCATCTGCCGAGCTTTCTGCGTCTCGACGCTGGGAAGCAGACGTGCCGGCGTGTCGAATCCGCCGAGGCGGCCGGAGTCCACCCGTCGTTGCAACTGCGCGCCGACCTGCTCGGCCGCGCGCAAGGCGCGCTCGCGGTCGTCATCGGAGACGACGACGATAAAACGTGCGTCCGGCGCGCCGAGATCGGCGCGAAGCGCGTGGTCGAGTTCGAGATCCGCAGCGGACAACGGGCTCAGCGCCGACAGCTCGGGATTCCACAACGCGTGCCGGTGAATTGCGAGCACCGCGACCGCGGCAATCACCAGCGCCGCAAGAATCCAGCGCAGTGTGCGCGCGCGCGCCGTCACGGCGGCCAGCGCATGGCCGAGGAACGAAACGTCGCGAACGCGGAATCCAGCGGGCAGCAGCGCGGGCAGGACGAAGCGGGTGACGCCCGCCGCCACCACGATCCCTGCCACGGAGTAGAGGCCGAGCTGGGCAAGACCGGGAAAGTTCGAGAACCACAGCGTCGTGAAGCCGACGACCGACGTCAGCATGCCGAGGCGGATCGTCGGCCAGAACGCTGCGATCCATCGGGCGTGGTCGCCGGTGTCCCCGGGCGCCGGCTGCGTCGCCTGGACGAACAGGTAGATCGAGTAGTCAACCGCTTCGCCGATCAGCGTGGTGCCGAAGCCCAGCGTGATGCCATGGACGACACCGAAGCCGAGGCTGACCGCGGCAACGCCGGCGAGCGCGCCCGAGATCACCGGTAGCAACCCCAGGGCGAGCGCCGCCGGCGATCGGTAGACGACGAACAGCAGGCCGACGATGCCGGTGATGCCGATCGCCACCAGGCGCGTCACGTCGTCGCGTATGGTCTTGCGCGAGGATACTGAGAACACGCCGGGACCCGAGAGCAGCACGCGCGACGTGCGCGCGGCGTCGCGATCGGTCGCGGCGGCTTCGTCGAAGGCCTGCCGGACGAACGTCACCGCGCGTTGCTGCGCGTCGGTGTCCGACGCGCCCGCCGCCGTTTGCGCAACGAGCAGGGCGCGCGCGCCGTCGCGCGAAACCCACACGCCGTCGGCGCTCGCAGGACCGGTCTCGCCCTGCCGCGCGCCCTGCCGCGCGCCCAGCAGCGCGACCAGCTCGCCGGTGGGGTCGCGCGGCAGCAGCGCCTTCAGCATCAGTCCCGCGGGCGAAGCGAGCAGATCGATGCTCTCGCCGATGGCCGTGCGCAGCCCGGGCTCGCTGAAGCGCTCGGCCGTGACCGCGGGACTCAGCACGTAGCGATGCGCAAGCAGGAATTCGCGGTCGCGTGCGGCGCCGGCGGACTCGCCGTTGTTCACCATCGCGAACAGCGGCGAGGCGCGCAGCCGCTGCGCCACTTCGCGCGACAGGCGGGTCCGCGCCGCGGCGTCGGGCGACTCGATGCCGATCAGCATCAGTCGGGAGACCGCGCCTTCCGTCAATTGCTCGACCAGGACTTGCTGCGCAGCGCTCGGCGCCCGCGGCAGGAACGCCGACAGGTCCGCGGTGAAGCTCGAGCGGGCGATGACGGCGACACACGCCGCCAGCAGCACGCCCCAGAGCGCGACGGCCGCCAGGCCCCGCCGCTTCATGGGGCGGCGTCGCGGCCGATGGTCATCACCGAGCGGTCGCCGTCGGTTTGCAGCATCTCGATCTGCCTCACCTCGTCGCGCGCTCCGGAGATCTGGACGCGCTGGACGATCGCGGCGATGCGGGCGTCCGACGGCAGCAGCGTCAGCGACCAGCGCTCCCTGCTGCCCTGCAGGTCGACGCGGTACTGTCGCTGCAATGCCGCGAGATCGCCCGCCAGCGTGTCGCGAACGCTACCGACGATGGCCTCGATCTCCGGATATTGCCGAAGCTGCAGCGTGTACTTCTGTTGGCCGCGCTCGACGACGAGGACGTCGCGATCGAGCACCAGCGATTCGACCTTGGGACTTCGGGTCCGCTTTTCGAGGCGGCCCGGCGGCGCGTAGACGAGCTCACCGGACGATTCCACCGGGCGGTCGAGTATCGTGATGTATTTTTTTTCGCTGAACGCGACTTTGCCTCCCTGCTGCTGCGCCAGCGTTTGCATCAACTGGGCAAGGCTCCAGTCGGCGGACGCGGCCGCGCCGCACACACTCGGCAGGAAGAGCGCCAGCGACAGGATCGCGCGGAGGGCCGCTGGTGCTTTCAACGCCGCATCCCGCGCGCGCGCCCGGTGGCGGGCGGCTGCCAGAAATCGTAGAAATTGAACCAGTTGCACGGTGCAGCGCGACAATGCCGCTCGAGCAGCGCAGCGAAGCGCTCGACCGCCTCGCGCACGGCGGCGTCGCGGCCTTTCGCCGTCACCGCGGAAAAATCGGCGAGCGTCTCGAAGTGAATCCGGTAACGGTTCTTCCCGAGATACAGCCCTGCCATGAAGATCACCGGTTGCCGCAACATCGCTGCCATCCGAAACGGTCCGGTGGGCATCGCCGCAGGTGCACCGAGGAACGAGACGGGCGTTATGGCGTCGCCACCCAGCGTGCGGTCCGCGAGTACGCCCACGATCGCGCCCTGCTCCAGGCGCTCCCGCACGCGCAGCATCGAATCCGCGCGGCCGAGCGCGATGATGTCCGGGCGCGCCGCGGGATTCGTGGCGGCGATGGCCGCGCTGACCTTGCGGGCGTTCTCCTCGTACATCACCATCGCCACGTCGTGGCCGAGTTCTTTTCGTGCGATCGAACGCAGGACCTCGAAGCTGCCGAGGTGCGCGCCCATCAGCAGGACGCCGCGTCCGTCCGCGAGCAGATCGCCGATCAGCTCGCCGCCGTGCGTCTCGACGTCGAACAGGTCGAAGCGGTCGTTGAGGAGGTAGATGCGATCGTGGATGGTGGAAGCGAAATGATGCAGGTGACGGTAAAGGTCGCGCCCGCCGGGCTCGCGCCCGAGCGCCCGGCGGAGATATTCGCGCGACGCCCGCCGCGCGCTCGCCGCCGCGAGCAGGAAATAGGCGACGATCAGCGGCAGCAGGCTGCGCCCCGCGCGGCGGCCGAGGCGCAGCGAAATCCACGTCATCAGGCGTACCGTCGCGGCGCTGCCGCGTTCGGTGCGCCGCATCCACTCGGGACGCGCGCGCGGCGTGCCACCGGTTTCTCCGCGCGCGCTCGCCGTCATGCGAGCACGGCCGGCGCCAGGCTGCCGGAGACGACCTTGTCGGCGCCGGCAGCGATCTCGAACCCGACGCCGCCGCGCGCGTCGGCGGCGAAGCGCAGGATCAATGCCTGGCCGGGACGAACAGGACGAAGAAACTTCGCCCAGGCGATGCTGCAGTGCGCCGCCCCGGTTGCGATGCCGATCGCGTGCATCGCCTCGTCGAGCAACACCACGCCCGGGACGATGGGCGAGCCGGGGAAATGCCCGGCAAACGCCGGATGATCCGCCGCGATGCACAGCGCGATTTCCGTCGGCGGCATTACGACTGCTCCGTCGGCACGTCGCCCCGCGCCGCGATCAGCCGCCGCAGCGATTCGCGCCGCATCTTCCCGGTTTCGTTGCGCGGCAGCGCGTCGACGTACACCAGCGGACGGGGAAGGAACGTCGGGTCGACGCGCGCGCGAAGCGCCTGCATCAGCGCCGGCGCGGTGAGGTCGGGCGCGACGACGACGGCGGCGAGCCGCGTCACGCCGGCGGCTTCGTCCTGATCCGGCATGAAGTAGGCGCCGTCGAGCACCCCCGGGATCGTCGTCAGCTGATGCGTCAGGAACGCGACGGAACTGCGCTTGCCCGCCACGTTCACGAGATCGGACGAGCGGCCGAGGACGCGAAAGCGGCCCTCGCCCGCGAGTTCGACGACGTCGTTCAGCACGACGGGCGCCCCGACGTGACCGCCGCTGGCCCACGTGAGGTCGCCTTCCGGCGCGAGTTCCACGCCATCGAAGAGCTGCCATTCAGCCGACACGGAGGGGCGCCGCGACGCGATCTGCCCGGTGTCCGTGCTGCCGAAGATCTCCAGCAGCGGAGCGCCGCTTCGCGCCTCCACCTGCCTGACGAGCGCAAGGGGCAGCGGCGCGGTGGCCGATACGACGAGGTCGAGCGCGGGGAGGTCGGCGCCGGAGTCGAACAGCAGGCGTAGGTGAAAGGGCGTGGACACGAGAACGCGAGGCCTCGGCACCTCGGCGAGCGCCGCGCAGATGTCGACGGGATAGAAGGGGCGCGCCGCGCTGAAAGCGACGCCGACCTGCAGCGGCAGCAGGACCGACGACTCCAGTCCGAACGCATGCTGCGGCGGCACGGTCGCGACGATCACCGCGCGTTCGCCGGTGTCGATCGCCAGCCGCCGCGCCTCGATGCCCACACTTCGCACCAGCGCGCCCCACGTCTTGAGGTGAGGCACCGGCTCGCCGGTGGACCCGGAAGTGAACAACCACGCCACCGGGCGGTCGTCGTCGATGTCCGGGATGACGGCGTGCAGCGGGGGTTCGCCTGTCGCGGCCGCGTCGCGATAGGTCACGCGCGGCAGACCCGGCAACGGCGCGGCCCGGTCTGTCAGACAGAACAGACCCGGATGAAGGTCGGTCAGCCGCCGCACCGTCGCCGGCGCGAGGTCGGCCGGAAGCAGGCTCATTTTTTCCGTGACGATCGTGGCGGCGAGCCCGACCGCGAACTTGTAGCGGTCGCCGCAGGCATTGAGCACATGCACCCCTGCGGGCAACTGCTGCGCGATTCGCTCGACGTCCGCCAGGAAGCGGCTGGCGGTCACCGGCGCGCCTCTTCGGTAGCAGACGACATCGCCCGGGTTGCGGTGGGCGATGAGCGGATGGCGCGGCATGGGATCGGGACCGGCGCAGCGAGAGCGTCGTCAGGCCGCCGGCGGCTGCGACGCGCGCGAGAGATGGATGTACCGGCGGATCGCCTCGAAGATGCTCGCGTGCTTCATGTTCGGCAACACGCGATGGCGCACGCCGTACTCGACGGCAAACATCAGCGCGACCAGCGGCAGGTCGAGGAGGTTGGCGAACACCGACCAGACCACGACCGGCGCCAGGGCAAACAGTACGGCGGAGATCGCTGCGTTGACGGAAAAGAACAGCGCCCACGCCAGTGTCACATGACGGGTGTAGCGCACGAGGCGCGGCTCCATCGGGTCGTGCACGAAAGCGGCGATGCGCGTGCACAGCGGCACGCGGCCTGCGACGAGCGTCCTTCCGAATACGACCGCCAGGAGCGCGTTGCCGCCCGCGTGCTGCACGAAATAAACCCAGGCCGCGTGATCGCCGATCGCGTCGATGTGGCGCCACGCCAGCGCAGCGAGCCCGAGGCACAGCAGGATCCACGCGTAGCGGTGCCGGCTGCGCCACGCGAAGGCCAGTGCAATGGCGGCGTAGACGCACACCACGACGACCGCGAAGCGCCCGCCGTCCTTCGAGGCGGCGCTCGATGCGTAGTGCGAGAACATCACGTAAGCGGCCAGCGCGAGTCCCGCGGCCACCGCGCGAATCGCCGGCCTATAGCCGTTCTTCACGCAGCCTTGTTGCGCCAGACGTAGTCGGTCAGGCTGCGCAGCGACTTGAAGATCGACGTGTTGTCGTCGCTGTCCGCCCGCAACTGGAATCCATACTTTTTCGACAGCTCGAGCGCGACCTCCAGTATGTCGATCGAGTCGAGGCCGAGACCCTCGCCGTAGAGCGGCGCATCCGGTTCGATTTCAGACGGGGCAACGTCCAGGTTGAGCGCCGCCACGATGAGGGCGGCGATTTCCTGCATCAGGCTGTCCGGGGCTTCTCCCACGGGAGGCGGGGCCGGATGGGGGGGTGCATCGTCGAGCATTTCTGTGCGGTCAAGGAGCCGCCCGGGAAGCGGATACTGCGTCTGGTCTGGGTGATGGAAGTTACCAAAAAAGGGCGGGTAGCGCCAGCGAACGCCGGCGAGCGGATGTTCCGCGCGCGCGCGGCGCGCCTCCGCGCAACGGTGCACGCGTCTCATCCGGCCCGCATGCGCTCGCCCCTCGGGTCATGCACCGCTTGCGGCGCAGGCAACGCCGCCCGACGCTCGCCCAGGATCTCGATCTCGAAGCCGCACGCCGCCGACGCGAGCGCCGTGGGCACGTACCCCAACGCCAGCGACTTGCCGACGCAATGGCCGTACCCGCCTGACGTTACCCACCCAACGACTTCGCCGTCGTGCCACACCGGCTCGTCGCCGATCGCGTCGGCATCGCTCGCGTCGACGACGAACGTGACGCGCCGCCGCGCGGGCCCCTGCGCCCGATCGCGAAGTAACGCCGGCCGGCCGACAAAATCGGCCTTGGTGACGTCGACGAACCGATCGAGTCCGGCTTCCGATGGTGTATAGATCGGCCGATACTCGCGCGCCCAGTTGCCGAAGCCCTTCTCCAGGCGCAGCGAATTGAGCGCGCGCGCGCCGAAATGCCGCAATCCGAGCGTGCTGCCCGCCGCGATGATCGTCTCGTACAGTGCGAGCTGGCAGTCCGCGGGGACCCAGATCTCGTAGCCCAGCTCGCCGGTGAATGAAATGCGACCGACGTATGCCGGCAGCATTGCGACGTCCATCGCCCGGAACGACAGGAACGGCAGAGCGCGATTCGACACGTCGTCACCGGTGAGCCGCGCGAGCAGCTCGCGCGACTTCGGTCCCGCAAGCGCGAGACCGAGCATCTCGGTACGCAGTGTGCGGATCGCAACGCCCGATGGCGGCAGGTGCGCCTCGAACCAGCGCAGGTGATATTGCTCGGCGATGCCGGAGCCGAAGACGAAGAAGCGCCCGCGGCCGGCGTTGGCAACGGTGAAATCGCCGATCAGCTTGCCGTCAACATTGAGCATCGGTGACAGGCCGAGACGACCTTCGCGCGGCAGCCTGTTGGCAAAGATGCGGTCGAGCCAGGCGGCGGCGCCGCTGCCGGTGACCTCGTACTTCGAAAAGCTCGACGTCTCGAGGAGGCCGACCGCGTTGCGCACAGCGCGGCATTCTTCGCCTACGGGACCGTGGGCGTTCGAGCGGCGGTACGTGACGTCCTCGCGCGCCTCGGTGCCGGCGGGCGCAAACCACAGCGCGTGTTCCAACCCGAACGCTGCGCCAAACACCGCACCTCGTACCGCGAGCCGGTCATGGATGGGTGTCATGCGCAGCGGCCGTGCGACGGGGAACTCCTCGTTCGGAAAGCGGATGCGAAAGCGGCGGGAATAGTTTTCGCGCACCTTGGCATGGGTATATGCCATCGTCGCCCAGTCGCCGAAGCGCGCGACGTCCATCGCCCACACGTCGAACCCCGGGTCGCCATGGATCATCCAGTTGGACAAGGCGAGGCCCACACCGCCGCCTTGGCTGAACCCCGCCATGACGCCGCATGCGACCCAGTAGTTCCGCAGGCCACGAACGGGGCCGACGACAGGATTGCCGTCCGGCGCGAAGGTGAACGGGCCGTTGACGATGCGCTTGATGCCGGCGCGCTCCAGCGCCGGAAAGTGTCGGAAGCCGACTTCCAGGCTGCCGGCGATGCGGTCGAGATCGGGCGGCAGCAGTTCGTGCGTGAAATTCGACGGCGTCTCGCGCGGTGACCACGGCACGCCGGCATTTTCGTAGGTGCCGATCAACATGCCCTTGCCTTCCTGGCGCATGTAAATCTCACCCTCGAAATCGATTGCGTGCAGCATCTCCTTCGGCGACGCGACGACCTCCGGCATTTCCCCGGTGATCAGGTACTGGTGCTCCATCGCGAGGATCGGCAACTCGAGTCCGGTGAAGCGGCCGACGTCGCGCGCCCACAGACCCGCGGAGTTGACGACATGCTCGGCGATGAGATTACCCTTGTTGGTGATCACATCCCACGTCCCGTCCGGTCGCGGCTGCAAATCGGTGACGCGGGTGAATCGGTAGACCTCGGCGCCGAGATTGCGCGCCGCCTTCGCATACGCGTGCGTGACGCCCGCCGGATCGACGTGTCCCTCGAGCGGATTGTAGAGCGCTCCGACAAAGTGACGCTTGTCCATCAGCGGAAAGATGCGCGCGGCCTCGTCGAGCGAGATCATCTCCATATCGAGGCCGAGATAGCGGGATCGCGCGCACGCGACCTTCAGAAAATCGATGCGCTCGGCGGTCCCGGCGAGGTTGATGCCGCCGGTGATGTGGATTCCGCACGACTGGCCGGATGCCTCCTCGATCTCGCGGTAGAGCTCGATGGTGTATTTCTGCAGCTTGGCGACGTTGGGATCACCGTTGAAAGTGTGCATGCCTCCGGCCGCGTGCCAGGTCGAACCGGACGTCAATTCGTCGCGCTCGACGAGCACCACGTCGGTCCAGCCGGCCTTCGCCAAGTGGTAGAGCACAGACGCGCCGACGACACCGCCGCCGATCACGGCGACCCGGGCGTGCGATTTCATCAAAGAACCTGTTCCAGGAACGCGCGGGTGCGCTCTTTTTGCGGCGCGCCGAAGAGTTGCGCTGGCGGTCCGTCCTCGACGATGAGGCCGTGATCGGTGAAATAGACATGGTGCGCGATCTCCCGCGCAAACGCCATTTCGTGCGTGACCAGGATAGACGTCATTCCCTCCTCAACCAACTGCCTGATCGTAACCAGAACTTCCTGGCGGGTTTCCGGGTCGAGCGCGGCCGTCACCTCGTCGAAGAGCATCACCTGCGGCCGCATGGCGAGCGCACGCGCGATCGCGACCCGCTGCTGTTGTCCGCCAGAGAGTTCGCCGGGATAGCTCATTTCCTTGCCGGTGAGGCGCACCTTGGCGAACAGTGCGTACGCGCGCTCCTCGACCTCCGCCTTCGGTTGTCCGAGCACGTCGATTGGCGCCATCATCACGTTTTGGAGCGCGGTCTTGTGCGGGAACAGGTTGTACTGCTGGAACACGATCGACACGTCCTTGCGCAACGCGACCATCTCCGTGTCTTTGCGCAGTCTGTGAACGGCATGAGCGCCCACGAAAATCTCGCCGCGATCGGCGGCCACCAGGCCATTGATGCAACGCAGGAGCGTCGACTTGCCGGAACCCGACGGGCCGATGACGCAGACCGCTTCGCCCTTGCCGACCGCAAACGACACGCCACGCAGCACCTCGACCTCGCCAAACGCCTTGTGCACATCGACGAGCCGGACGATCGGCGTGTTGCCGTCGCTGGCGCTGGCGCTGGCGCTGGCCGGTTCGGTCATGGCGTTCATGGAGTTCCCGTCGTCTGAGTCGCAGCCGGCACTTCCACAATGCGCGGCACGTGTGCTGTCGAAGCGAGGAAGCGTTCGACGTCCACATGCGCGAGCACCATCGTCGCGTCGTTGACCAGCGGATGCGCTTGCACGGCCGCCGCCTCCCACAGTGCGCGGTCGATGACGAACTCGACTGTGCCGTCGCGGTCGTTATACAGCGCGAGCAGGCTCACCGATCCCGGTGTGATGCGCAGATGCTGTGTCAGGCGCTCGAGCGACGCGAAGCCGAGCCGCCCCACGCCAAGCACCGCGCCGAGCGCGGCAAGATCGACGGCGCGATCGTGCGGGACCGTGACCAGGAAATGACGCAGTCCCTTCGCGTCGCGCAGGAACAGGTTCTTGGTCTTGGCGCCTGGCAGCCGCGGCACCAGGCGCTCGGATTCCGCGACGGTCATGACCGGCGGATGCGCGTGTCGGACAAAGGCGATTCCATGTTCGCGCAGAAACGCTTCGAGATCCATCAGCGCACCTCGTAGCGCGCCTCGAGCCAGCGCGTCCACAGCGAAATCGGATAGCAGTAGACGAAGAACCACAGCAGCACGTAGCTGTAGATCGGAATCAGCAGGTCGGTACGGCCCTCCGCGTTGGTGATGCGCAGCGTGATCGTCATCACTTCGCTCACACCGACGATCGAGGCCAGCGTGGTCGCCATGGTCAGGATCGCGTACCAGTTCATCCACGGCGGCAGCATCCGCTTCACGCACTGCGGCAGGATGATTTTCCAGAGCATCTGGCGGCGGGAAAAAGCGAGCGAACGCGCGGCCTCCCACTGCGCGGTAGGGATCGACTGCACCGCGCCGCGGACAATCTCGGCGACGTTGGCCATGATAGGCAGAGCGAGGCCGAGCGTCGCCTTGATCCAGTCGGGAAACGGAACCGTCACGCTTCCGATACGGAATTCGAAGGGCAACAGGTACATGACGAAGAACAGGAGCACCAGCCACGGTGCGTTGCGGAAGAACTGCACGATCACCCACGAGGTGCTGCGCAGAGACGCCCGCGGCGAGATCCTTGCGACGCCCAGAAGCGCGCCTGCGACGGTTCCCGCGACCATCGCGAGAACGCTGATCAGCAGGTTGAACAGGAAGCCCGAGGCGAGCAGGGGCGTCCATTTGGCGAGCAGTTCCAGTACGCTCGGCTTGCCGGCGGGTGTTGCGACCTGCGCAATCGCGACGGAGGCGACCAAGACAGCAAGCAGCGCCGCACCGGTGCGCGCGGACAACAGCACCGCGCCGCTCGACCGGTCGCCGCGTGCGCGCCACGAGCGTGGAAGCGCGACCGGCGCGAGGACGGCAAGTGGCTTGGCGGCGCTCATTGCCCGAACCCCGGCACGGCGAGACGCGTCTCGAGCCACTGCATGAACTGGTTGATGACGCTCACGATCGCCACATAGCAGACCAGAAGCACCACCATCATCTCGGGCACGTTGACCTGCTCCGACCAGATTTGCGCCGACATGTAGACCAGTTCCGGAACCGCAATCGCATAGGCGAGCGTGGTCGTCTTCACCAGGTTCACGAGATTGTTGGTCATCGCCGGCATGGTCACGCGCATCGCGAGTGGCAGCACCACCTTGCGGTAAACCTGCCGGCGCGAGAAGCCCAGCGATTGGGCGGCCTCGACCATCGCCTTGGGCACCGCCTCGATGCCGGCGCGATAGATTTCCGCGGCGAATGCGGCCTCGAGCAGCGTCAGCGAAATAACCGCCCAGCCGAAGGAGCCGAGCAGCGGCACACCGTCGTAGCGCGGCAGCAGTGGGCCGAGCGCGAAATAGAAGAAGTAAAGCTGAACCAGCGGCGGCGTGTTGCGGAAGAGCTGCACGAAGGCCGACGCAGCGCGGCGCACGGCCGCGATGCGCGCGCCCTGAAGCATCGCGATCAGCGCGCCGAGGACGAGGCTGCCGACCAGGCAATACGCCGACAGCTTGATGGTGGTTAGCAGCCCCTCCAGGAAACGCCCACGATCGTAGGCGTCGTAAAAGATCGTCAGCTTGATGCCGGTCGTCTTGTAGAGCGCCAGGAACCAGGCCGCGAAGTCATCCATGCCGCGATCCCGGCGCCCGCCTGCCGCGCGACACGGCTATTTGTATTTTGCTTTCTGCTCGACCAGATACGGCGACTGCGGGATACCCCACTTCTTCTCGACATCCAGCAGGTAGCCCGTCTTGTGCCAGTCCTTGATCACATCGCTCATGTACGCGGCGAACTTGGGGTCATCCTTGCGTACGCCCACCCCCCACGGCTCCGGATCGATCGACGGCAACACCATCGCATAATCTGCCCACTTCGGATCGCTCATGATGCCGGCGAAAAACGTGTTGTCGAACACCGTACCGACGCAATTGCCGGCCTCGAGCGCCGCCATCGCTTCGGTCACGCCCTTGAATACAACCATGGTCGCGCCGAACTCCTCGCCGGTGCGCCGGTTGTAGTACGCGCCCTGGATACCGCACACCGGCTTGCCCTTGAGATCGGTCCAGGCCTTCAGACCGGAGTTCTTTTTCGCGAATACGTTGGCCGCACCGGCATAGTAGAACGGCTCGGGAATGCCGATCACCTCGGCGCGATCGGGTTTGTACGCCATGGTCGCGATCATCAGGTCGATGCGGCCCTGCTTCAGGAATTCCATCCGGTTCGCCGCAATCACCGGCACGAGCTCGACCGGAACGCCCAGCCGTTTCGCAACGTCAGTCGCGAGGTCGACCTCGAGTCCGACGATTTTGCCCGACGGATCGGTGTATCCGAACGGCTTGTAGTCGGCCTTCACGCCGACGACGAGCTTGCCCTTCTGCTTGACGCTCGCCAGCGTGTCGGACTGCGCCGCCGCGGGACCCGCCAGCCCCAGCGCCAATACGACGATGGCGCCAATTCCCAACCGCATT
>JBDSLT010000351.1:0-23487 GCA_039916265.1 Casimicrobiaceae bacterium
GCGGCAGCGCCGAACCGGTGTTCATCGTCGGCGATCCCAAGCAGTCGATCTACGGATTCCGCAACGCCGATCTGCACGCCTACTTCGAGGCAGGCGCCCGCGCCGCTTCGCACTACACGCTGCTCGAAAACCAGCGCGCGACGCGCGAGCTGATCGCCGCGCAGAACGCCCTGTTCGGAGCGAACCGCGCGGCGTTCGCGCAGGACGAGCTCGTCTATCGCCCGGTGCACGCAGGAGCGCGCGTGCGCGAAGCGCTGGTCGACCCGGCGCCGTGCGCACCGCTGACCGTGTGGTCGTTGCCCGGCGGCGACGACGGCGGCACGCTGCTTCGCGCCGATGCGCATGCAGCGGCGATCCGGGCGAGCGCCGCGGAAATCGCACGGCTGCTCGGCGACGCCAAGGCGAACCGCGCGCGCCTCGGCGATCGTGCGCTCGACGCCGCCGACATCGCGGTGCTCGTCCGCACGCACGCGCAGGGCGTCGACGTCAAGGCGGCGCTCGCCGCGCTTCGCGTAGGCAGCGTCGAGCTCGCCCAGGAGAGCGTCTTCCGGACGACGGATGCGCAGGAGGTCGAGCGCATCCTCGCCGCGGTGCTCGAGCCGGAGCGCACCGACGCACTGCGCGCCGCGCTCGCGACGCAGACGCTCGGCCTCGACGCACGCGCCATCGCAGCACTCGCCGACGACGAAGCGACGTTCACCGCGCGCATCGAGGCCTTCGCCGCCTACCGCGCGACATGGCTCGCGCGCGGCTTCGGCGTGATGTACCGCCGGCTGCTGACCGACGAGCGCGTCGCCGCACGGATGCTGGCGCGCGACGACGGCGAGCGCCGCATGACGAACCTGCTGCATCTGGGCGAGCAGTTGCAGGGTGCCGCGGCCGATGGACTGGCGCCCGACGCACTGCTGCGCTGGCTGTCGACGCGCCGGCGCGAAAAGAGCGGCGACGAGGCGCTGCAGCTGCGGCTCGAATCGGACCGCAATCTCGTGCGCATCGTGACGATCCACAAGGCGAAAGGCCTCGAATACCCGATCGTCTTCTGCCCGTTCTACTGGAGCCGCTGGTATCGCCGCCGCGACCGCGCGGACCTGCGCGAGTATCACGAGCACGGCCGCGCGATTCTCGATTTCACTCCGGCCGACAAGGACGACCCGGCCTCGCAATCCATCGACGCGCGGATTCGCTTCGAGGACGCCTCCGAAGCGCTGCGGCTCATCTACGTCGCGGTGACGCGCGCCGTGCATCGCTGCTACCTGATTGCGGGAACCTACGCCGTGCCCCCGCACGGATCGCAGAAGGAAAGCTGCCACGCGCTCGGCAACTGGCTCGTCGCGGGCGACGGCATGACGCTCGACCGGTGGCTGGACGCAGACCGTGCGCCCGCCGACATCGCGCGGGCATGGCGCGCGCTCGCCGCGTCGGCGCCGACCGTCGCGCTCGTTCCGCTGCCCGCGGCGCCTGGCGTGCCGCTGGCCGATCCCGCGCGCGACCCCGCGACGATCGCCGCGCTGCCCCCGCCGGCACGCATTGCATTCGGCTGGCGGATCGGCAGCTTCAGCGCGCTCGCGCAGGGCGCCGTCAGCGAGCGTGCCGCCGCCGATCACGACGGGCGCGCCGTGGAGCTCGACGCGGCAATGCCAACGCACGCCGCCGCCGATCCCGCCGCGCCGGCGCAAGAACGCGCGACGATCGACCCCGACGACATCGCGCGCTTTCCGCGCGGCGCTGCCGCGGGCGAATGCCTGCACGCGGTCTTCGAGCGCATCGATTTCGCCGATCCGCGCGGATGGCGCGCGATCATCGCCGGCGCGCTGCGCGAATTCCCGCCCGCGCGCGGCGCGGCTGCCGATCCGGTGCGCCTCGCCCCGATGGTCGAGCGGATGCTGCACGACGTCGTCGCGACGCCGCTGCCCTTCGGCGCGACGCTCGCCTCGGTCAAGCCCGCGCGTCGGCTCGCCGAGCTCAAGTTCACCTTCCCCGCGCCATCCGTCGTGCCCGCGCGCCTGCACGACGCCGTCGTCGCCGAAGGCTACGCGATGCCGCGCCTCGCGCCGGGAACGCTCGCCGGTTATCTCAACGGCTACATCGACCTCGTCTTCGAGCACGACGCGCGCTATTACGTGCTCGACTGGAAATCGAACTACTTGGGGTCCTCGTCCGCCGACTACGCACGGCGCAGCATCGCCGCCGCAATGGCGTCGCACAGCTATCACCTGCAACAGCTCGTCTACGCGCTGGCACTCGATCGCTACCTGCGCCGGCGCATCCGCGACTACGCGCCGGCGGCGCATTTCGGCGGCGTCCTGTACCTGTTCGTGCGCGGCGTGCGTCCCGCGTGGCGCGACGACAACGGCGCGCCGGCCGGCGTCTATTTCGACCGTCCGGCGCCGCAAGCGCTTGCGCGCATCGCCGCGGCGCTGGGCGAGCGCGAGGCGCGCTTCCCATGACGAACGGCGAGCACGACATCGACCGCCCCGAGCGCGTGCTCGCGCAGGCCTTCGCCGAGCGCGTCGCGCGGTGGTCGCGCGAGCGCGGCGCCGACGCGCCGTCCGCGGGTGCCGCGCGCGATGCGGCGTATGCCGCGTCGATGGCGGTGTCGGCGGGACATGCGTGCGTGCGGGTCGGCGACATCGCGCATAGCGACGACGATCCCGCGCGGTTTCGGGCGCGCCTTGCCGCGTCCCGCGTCGTCGGCGCGCCGGACGGCATCGCCTCGACGCCGCTGGTGCAGGACGCCGCGGGCCGCCTCTATCTCGCGCGCTATTTCGACTACGAGCAGCGCCTGGGCCGCGCGATCGCCCGGCGCGTCGCCGCGCCGTTGCGCGAAGTGGCGCCCGCGGCGCAGCAGACGCTCGCGGCGCTGTTCGGCGAAGCGCGTGCAACGGGCCAGGCACTCGCCGCCGCGCTGGCCTTGCTGCGCCCGTTGACGGTCGTGAGCGGCGGGCCGGGCACCGGCAAGACCACCACCGTCGTCCGGCTGCTCGCGTGCCTCGTCGCCGCCGATCCCGCGTGCCGGATCGCGCTCGCCGCGCCGACCGGCAAGGCGGCAGCGCGCCTGCAGGATGCGCTCGCAGCCTTCGCGTCGAATCTGCCGCCGGCGCTGGCGGGTCGCCTGCCCGCCACGGTTTCCACCGTGCACCGGCTGCTGGGCGTCTACGCCGACGGCCACCGATTGCGCCACGACGCGACGCATCCGCTGGCGGTCGACGTCGTCGTCGTCGACGAGGCTTCGATGCTCGATCTCGCGCTCGCCACGCGTCTGTTCGAGGCCGTCCCCGACAGCGCGCGTCTTTTGCTCGTCGGCGACAAGGACCAGCTCGCCGCGGTCGAGGCGGGCGCGGTCTTCGCCGAGCTGACGGCGGGCGCGACGTTCAGCGCGCGCGGCACGGCGGCGCTGGCGGCGCTCACGGGCGCGTCGCCGGAAGAGATCCGCGCCGCCGGTCACCCGGCACCCGGAACGCTCCCCGACAGCGTCGTGTGGCTCGCCGAAAATTTCCGCTTCGCGCAGGATTCGAGCATCGGGCGGCTCGCCGCGGCCGTCAACGCGGGCGACGGCGCGGCCGCGGTCGCAGCGCTGCGCGCCGGCGGCACGTCGAACGTCCGCTGGATCGACGACGGCGCCCGAGTCCCCGCCGCTGCGACCCTCGCTGCGATCGCCGAAGGCTACGCGGAGCTGCTGGCGGCGCTGGCCGCGACGCCGCCCGACATTGCGCGATGCTTCGCCGCGCTCGCGCGATTTCGCGTGCTTTGCGCCGAACGCGGCGGCCCGCGCGGCGCCGACGGCATCAACGCGACGATGGCGTCCCGCGTGCGGGAAGCGAGCGGGGCCGCCGGAGCGGACGCCGACGGGGTCGATCGTTCCGCGTGGTACCCCGGCCGGGTCGTGATGGTGCGCGCCAACGACTACGTGCAGGGTCTTTTCAACGGCGACGTCGGCCTGGCGCTTCATGACGGCGACGCCGCGCTGCGGGTCTGGTTCGCCGCCGCCGACGGCGGCTTTCGCGCCATCGCGCCCGCGCGGCTGCCGGCGCACGAGACGGCGTTCGCCGCCACCGTGCACAAGGCGCAGGGCTCGGAGTTCGACGACGTCGTGCTGGTGCTGCCCGCGGGAGCCTCGCGCGTGGTCACCCGCGAGCTCGTCTACACGGCGATCACGCGCGCGCGGCGCCGCGTCACGATCGCCACCGGCACCGCGACGCTGGAAGCCGCGGTCGCGACGCCGACGCGACGGGATTCCGGCCTCAGCGACCGGATCGCCGAGGCGCTTTCACCGTCGGGTTAGTCGACGTCGCCGCCGCGCCGGCGGGGCGCTTCTGCGGATACGCAGTGCCGTCGCGATGCGCAAAGCGCTCCGATACCGAGTCGAACACCATGTCGATGTCGGGATAATCGACGTCATCGTCGGTGGCGCGCGTCCCGACTTCGAGGCACACCGTCGCGGCCTTGCCGCGATTGATCAGGTGGTGCCCGTCGGGCGCGCCCTTGGGAAAACCGGCGCAATCGCCGGCGCGAAGGACCTGCTCCCCGCCGTCGGTGACCAGCACGACCTCGCCCGCCACCACGTAGACGAATTCGTCCTCGGCCGAATGCCAGTGGCGCTGGCTCGACCATGCGCCCGGAGGCAGTTCGAGAAGGTTCACGCCGAACTGGCTCAGGCCGGCGGCGTCGCCGAGGCGCTGGCGGACACGCAGCGCGCACGGCGCATCGTGGGGCGACGGGTAGCTCGAACCCGTCCGCCTGGGTATCTGGGTGACGTCGATTTTTCCCATGCGGCTAGCCTCCCTCCCATTTGCGGATCGGCACCGTCGACAGCGAATTCATCGGCGAGCCCTCGATGACGCGTTTGCTGATCGCGACGTAGACGAGCGTGTTGCGCTTGGCGTCGAACATGCGGATCACCTTGGTGTTCTTGAAGAGCAAGGACGTGCTCTCGCTGAACACGCTCTCTTCCTCCGGCAGCTTCGCCGGCAGCGCGATCGGCCCGGTCTGGCGGCAGGCGATCGCGAAGCGCGACGGATCCTCAGCCAGGCCGAGCGAGCCCTTCACCCCGCCGGTGCGCGCCTGGCTTATGTGGCAGGAAACGCCGCTCACGCGCGGATCGTCGAAGGCCATCACGCAGACCTTGTCGTTGGCGCCGAAAATGCGAAATGTCGTCGACGTGCAACCGACGTCGTCCGCGCGGGCCGCGCCGGCCGCCAGCCAAGCGCCGACCGCGAGGAATGCGATGCGATTCATCCGGATCATCCTGTCGTTCCTGGTCATTCGAATAGGCGCAGCGGCGCAGGGCCGACTGCCGGCGCGCAGGCGGCCGCCGCGGCGTCGGCCTCGGCCAGCAGCGCGCTCGCGCGCACGCCCAGAAGGCGGATGCGCCGTTCGAGCGGGACGCGCTTCAGGCATTCGCCCGCCGCGCGACGGATCGCCCGCGCGTCCTGCGTCGGTGCCGCGAGCGTGTTGGCGCGCGTCACTGTCTTGAAATTGTCGTAGCGCAGCTTGAGGCCGATCGTGCGCGCCACGTAGCCTTTGCGCTTCAGATCGGCACCCACGCCCGCGCAAAGCTCGGTGAAGATCGTCGACAGCGCATCGCGGTCCCGGTGCGGCGACAGATCGCGCTCGAACGTCGTCTCGCGGCTGATCGACATCGGTTCCATGAACGTCACCACCTGCCGGTCGTCGCGGCCGTTCGCCGCGTCGTGCAGCCACGCGCCGTAGTGCGCGCCGAACTGCTGGCGCAGCCACAGCGGGTCGGCCTGCGCCAGCGCGCCGATCGTGCGCAGCCCGAGCGCGTCGAGCTTCGCGCTCGACTTCGGGCCGATGCCGTTGATCTTGCCCGGCGGCAGCGGCCAGATGCGCGTCGCAACGTCGGCGGGTCGCAGTATCGTGAGTCCATCGGGCTTGTCGAGCTCCGACGCGATCTTGGCGAGGAGCTTGTTGGGCGCCACGGCGATCGAGCACGACAGCCCGGTCGCCGCGCGGACGGCGTGCTTGATCGCCACCGCGACGCTGCGCGCCCGGCGCCACGGGTCGTCGTCGTGCACCGGCGCGGCGGCCAGGCCGCGCCCGTCCGGCGCCGCGACGCCGGAGAGGTCGACGTAGATCTCGTCGATTCCGTTGTCCTGAACCTCGGTGGCGAGCGTACGCACCGCCGCCTTGAACAGCCGGGAGTACTTGCGGTAGGCGTCGAAATCGACCGGCAGCAGGATCGCGTCCGGGGCCAGCGCGGCAGCCTTCATCAGCCCCATCGCGGAACGAACGCCGCGGGCGCGCGCCTCGTAGGTGGCCGTCGTCGCGACGCCGCGGCCGACGTAGCCGCGCAGCGTCGAGAACTCCCGCGTGGCGGCGCCCGTCACCGGGTCGGGAACCTCGCGCGGCTCGTGCCGCCGGCCTCCCCCGATGACCACGGCCTTGCCGCGCAATTCCGGGTAGCGCAGGAGCTCGACGGACGCGTAGAACGCATCCATGTCGAGATGGGCGATCAGCCTCGTGGCTGTGGCGGCAACGGACGTCATCGTGGCGCGCGATATGCATGGCGCCGCGACAGTGTAGTGCAACCGGCGGGGGTCGGCCGGGGTCGACGATCGCCCTGGAATCGGGGGTTTTAGGCGCGAAGCGTCGGAGGTCCCGGCCGTATCGATCGAAGAGCAAATTCTTTGCCGGCGTCGCGGTCCGGCCGATGGTCGCGCGACGAACGGTCGCGCGCGACCGGCGCACGCGCTGTGCGTCACAAGCGGGATTGCGCCACCGTCATGGCGTTCGCTTGCGCCGCGCGCGCGGATGCGCGGCGTCGTACACCTTCGCGAGCGCCTGGAAATCGAGGTGCGTGTAGACCTGCGTGCTCGCGATCGACGCGTGGCCGAGCATCTCCTGCACTGCACGCAAGTCGCCCGACGACTGCAGCACGTGCGACGCGAACGAATGCCGCAGCATGTGGGGGTGGACGTGCCGGTGGAGCCCCTGGCGGATTGCCCACGCCGCAAGGCGGCGCTCGATGGTGCGCGGCGACAGTCGCGCGCCCCGCGGTCCGACGAACAGCGCGGTCTCGCCCTTCGCCGCGAGCGCCTGGCGCTTCGCGAGCCACGCGGCGAGTGCGCTGCGCGCAGGGGCGCCGACGGGAACGATGCGCTCCTTCGACCCCTTGCCCAGGACACGCACCTCGCCGCCGTCGAGGTCGAGGCGATCGACGTCGAGGCCCGACAGCTCGGACAGCCGCAGCCCCGACGAGTACGCGAGCTCGATCAGCGCACGGTCGTGCAGCGACCGATCGTCGTCGCCGTCGATCGCGACGAGCTTCGCCGCCTCGTCGGGTGTGAGCGTCGACGGCAGCCGCTTCGCCGACTTCGGCGCCTTCAATCCCGCGCTTGGATCGTCGCGCATCGTGCGGTCGGTTTCGAGCAGGTAGCGAAACAGCGCCCGCCAGGCGGAGAGCATGCGCGCGAGGCTGCGCCCCGACAGGCCGCGTCCATGCAGCGTCGCGAGGCATCGCGATACCTGTGCCCGCGTCAGCGCCTGCGGCGGCGTATCGGCGGCGAGCGACAGCAGTTGCGCGACGTCGCGCAGGTAGGCGCTGCGCGTATGCGCTGCGCGCGTCGCGAGATGGCGGGCGAACGCGCGGTACACCTCTTCGCGGGCCGGCGGGACGCCCGGCGCGACGGGCGGGTCGGTCACCGTCGCGACGGAGGCCACTGCACGCCGTGCTAGGAAAGCGGCAGGAAGCGCGCCGCCGATACGCTGGCGAGCTCGGCCAGCCGCGTCAGGAACAGCGTGCCCATTCCGGGGTGGAAGCGCTGCGGATCCGGACTGCCGAGTGCCAGCAGGCCGAAGGTCTGCACCGTGCGCAGCGGCATGCACGCGAACGACGCGAGCGAATCGCCCGCTTCGAACCACTCACGCGACTCGAACGCCGCGGCGTGGCCGCAGTACGGCGCGCCGAGGTCGCGCGCGTAGTCGCGGATTTCGGGCGACGTCGCAGCAAGCTCCGCTAGATAGGAGCCTTCGGGAACCTCGCCCCACAGCCGTGCGGCGACCTGCGGCACGCCGAAGTCCTCCTTGAGGCTGTGATACAGCACGGCGAGCGTCGTTTCGAGATCGGGCGCGGCGAAAAGCGCGAGTGTTGCGCGGTGCATCTTTTCGCCGGTGGACTCGTTCTCGCCGCCGAAGCGGATCAGCTCGCGGATTCGCGTCTCCAGTTCGTGGTTCTTTTCGCGCAGCGTCAGGATCTGGCGTTCGGCGATCGGTATCGCGTGGCCGCCATGAGGGTGGGGCACGAAGATTTCGGCGATCACGTCGGCGTAGTCTTCGAAGAACTGGGGATTCTGCTTCAGGTATTCCGCGACGGCACTGGTGTCCATTCGCTGACTGTCTTCCTCTCGTTATCGTTGCTCGTCCCGCCGCTCGCCGCCGTTGACTCCCGCCGGCGCCGGCGCCTCCCAGCGGCCCTCGAATACCGTCGTCGCGGGGCCTTTCATCCGCACCGGCTGACCGTCGCCGTCCCACGCCACCGTCAGCGCGCCGCCGCGCGTCGCGACCCGCACGCGCGCGTCGAGCAGTCCCCGACGGATTCCCGCCACCACCGCTGCGCACGCCCCGGTGCCGCACGCGAGCGTCTCGCCTGCACCACGCTCCCACACGCGCAGCCGAATGTTAGCGCGATCGACGACCTCCATGTAGCCGGCATTCACGCGTGCCGGAAAGCGCGGATGGTTTTCGATCACCGGACCTTCGGTCGTCACCGGCGCGGCATCGACGGAGGCGACGACCTGGACCGCATGCGGATTGCCCATCGACAGCACGGAGACGCTGCGCAGCACGCCGGCGACCTCGAGCGGCTCCTCGATCGCGCCGCTGCCGCCGGCGAACGGCACCTCCTCCGCACGGAAGCGCGGCACGCCCATGTCGACGCTCACTTCGCCGTCGTCTTCGAGCGTGGGGACGATGAGGCCGCCCGCGGTTTCCACCCGCAGCGCGCGCTTGGCGGTGAGCGCATGATCGCGCGCGAACACGACGAAGCAGCGCGCGCCGTTGCCGCACTGCTCGACCTCGCCGCCGTCGGCGTTGAAGATGCGGTAACGGAAGTCGGCGGAGGCGCTTCGCGCCGGCTCGACGACGAGCACCTGGTCGCATCCGACGCCGAGGCGCCGGTCGGCCAGCGCGCGGATCTCCTCGCGCGTGAGCACGAACGGCGCGCGCGTCGCGTCGACGACGACAAAATCGTTGCCGAGCCCCTGCATCTTGGTGAACGCGAGCGTTGCGCTCATCGCACCGCGCCCTGGCCGAGCTCGCCGCGCTTCACGAACGGCACGCGCAATCCGCCGTTGAACACCGCCGAGCCCTCGATTGCGTACTGCAGCGACGGTCCGCGTCCCGGCGACGTCGCGACGCCGCGGCGCATTGCTGCGACCGCCGCTCGAACCAGCGCGTCGACCCCCGTCTGCGCTGCCAGCTCGGCACGGGCGCTCCCGTTGGCGGGAACGCGCACCGGCGCGATCAGCACCGCGGTGGCCACCACCTCGCCTTCGATCGCGAGCGCGGCGTCGAAGCCTTCGACGTCGACCGGCTGCGGATTGGGATTCGCGATGTCGACGGTAACACCCAGGAAGGCGCGCGCGTCCTGCACCCGGTCGAGCCTTACGCCGACGACCTCGACCCTGGGCGCGGCGATGCGCGCGCCCAGGCCCGCGCACGCGGCGACGAAGAGCACCGCGCCGACGAGCGCGGCACGGCGTACGGAAGTGGATTGGAAGCGCGTAGGCACGCTCGCATGGTAGAGCATCGCGAAGCCACGGCGGGCCGGCGCGCCTCGCGCGGCCGCCTGAACACTGAAGGCCGCGCGAGGCGCGCCGGCTCGCTGTGGCTTCGCGGGCCGCCGTAACCCGCCGTCAGACATTGAAGCGGAAGTGCATGACGTCGCCGTCCCGGACGACGTACTCCTTGCCTTCGAGACGCATCCTGCCCTTGTCCTTCGCGCCCTGCTCGCCCTTGCACGCGACGAAGTCGTCGTAGCCGATCGTCTCGACGCGGATGAATCCTTTCTCGAAGTCCGTGTGGATGACGCCTGCCGCCTGCGGCGCCGTCGCGCCGACCGGCACCGTCCACGCGCGCACTTCCTTCGGCCCTGCGGTGAAGTAGGTCTGCAGGCCGAGGAGCGTGTAGCCGGCGTGGATCACGCGGTCGAGGCCGGGCTCGGTCTGGCCGAGGTCGGCGAGAAAGGCGATCTTGTCGTCGCCGTCGAGATCGGCGATCTCCGCCTCGAGCGACGCACACACCGCCACCACCGGCGCGTTCTCGGCCGCGGCGTGCTTCTCGACCGCCGTCAGCAGCGGATTGTCCTTGAAGCCGCGGTCGCCGACGTTGGCGACATACATCGTGGGCTTCATCGTCAGCAGGAAGAACGGGCGCAGCACGTCCCTCTCCTCCGCGTAGAGGTCCGCGGTGCGCGCCGCGCGTCCCGCGTCGAGCACCGCCTCCACCTTCTCCAGCGCAGACACGATCCGCTGCGCTTCCTTGTCGCCACCCGCGCGCGCGGTCTTGCCGAACTTCTGGAGCTGCTTCTCGACCGACGCGAGATCGGCGAGTGCGAGTTCGGTGTCGATCGTCGCGATGTCGGACAGCGGATCCACCTTGCCCGTCACGTGCACGACGTTGCCGTCCTCGAAGCAGCGCACGACATGCGCGATCGCGTCGGTCTCGCGGATGTTGGCGAGGAACTGGTTGCCGAGCCCCTCGCCTTTCGATGCGCCGGCGACGAGCCCCGCGATGTCGACGAACTCGACCGTCGCGGGGATGACCTTCTGCGGCTTCGCGATCGCCGCGATCACGGCGAGCCGCGGATCGGGAACCTCGACGATGCCGACATTGGGCTCGATGGTGCAGAACGGGTAGTTCTCCGCCGCGATGCCCGCCTTGGTGAGCGCGTTGAACAGCGTCGACTTGCCGACGTTGGGCAACCCGACGATTCCGCATTTCAGGCTCATGATCCTGCTTTCGTGTGAAGCGACATCATCGCGCGCTCCATGTCGCCGCGTGCGACGTCGGGCCACGCGGCGAGCGCGCGGGTCAGCGCCGCGTCGAGCGCCTCGCGCTCTTCCGCGCGCGGCGGCTTCAGGACGTAGTCGACGACGTCCTGCTGCGGCAGCGGCGATTCGCGCGGATGGCCGATGCCAAGGCGCAACCGCCAGAAGGCCGGCGCACCCAGCGCCGCCTGGATGTCGCGCAAGCCATTGTGTCCCGCGACGCCGCCGCCGAGCTTCAGCTTCGCCTCGCCGGGCTTGAGGTCGAGCTCGTCGTGAACGACAAGGATATCGCTGGGCGCAATGCCGAAAAAGCGCGCCAGCGCGCCCACCGAGCGGCCCGACTCGTTCATGAACGTCGACGGCTTCACGAGCCGGACATCGCCCGCCTTGCCGACGGCGCCGGCGAAACGCGACTCGAGTGCCAGCGACGCGCCGAGCTTATGCGCCAGCGCGTCGACGAACCAGAAGCCCGCGTTATGGCGGGTCGACGCGTATTCGCGCCCGGGATTGCCGAGCCCCGCGACCAGTCGGATCGGTGTCATGCCGAGGTTGTGCCCAGAAAGAAAAAGCCCGCCGGCGATGCCGCGCGGCGGGCGTCCGTCGCCGGGGGCGCGGCCTTACTTCTTCTTGTCGTCCTTGCCCGCGCTCTTCTTGTCGTCCTTGCCTGCGTCCTTCTTGTCGCCGCCCTTCGCGTCGGCGACCTTCGCGTCCGCAGCCTTTGCGTCGCCTTCGGCCGGCGCGGCCGCACCGGCGCCTTCGGCCACCGCTGCGGCTTCGGTCGCCTCGGTCTCGACGACCGCCTTCGGCACCACCGCCGTGGCGACCACCGGATCGATCTTGCCGGTCGATGCGACGACGACGCCGTCCGGCATCTTGACGGAGGAAACGTGCAGCGAGTGGCCGGTGTCGAGCTGGGAGAGGTCGACCTCGATGAATTCCGGCAGGTCCTTGGGCAGGCAGGTGACGTCGATCTCGGTCCTCACGTGGCTGATGATCGCGCCTTGCGTCTTGATCGCCGGGGACACCTCGGCGTTGACGAAGTGCAGCGGGACCTTCATGTGGATCTTGCGGTTCTCGTCGATGCGCTGGAAATCGACGTGCAGCACCTCGTTCCTGAACGGGTGCATCTGCACGTCGCGCAGCAGCACCTTCGTCGCGCCGCCATCGAGCTTCATCGTCAGGATCGACGCGTGGAAGGTCTCGTTGCGAAGCGCGTGGATCAGCGCGTTGTGGTCGAGCTCGATGGGCGTCGGCGCTGCCTTGCCGCCGTAGACGATGCCCGGCGCCTTGCCGGTCCTGCGCATGCGCCGGCTCGCGCCGCGCCCCTCGGTGCTCCGCGCGAACGCGGTGAATTCGATCGATGCCATTTCAATGTCTCCGTGGTCTGCGGCCTTCCCTTCCGGGCCCTGTCGGCGGGTTCGATTGCGCGACAGGCCGGACGGGTCGTCCGCGGGTTGGCGACACTACGGCGGGCCGCCGATGGGACGCCCAAAGGGCGTGGTGTCAGCGCGACCCGGTGCCAGAAAAGCCTTGAATTGTAACCGAAAATCCGGCCCTGCCGCAACCGATGCAGCGTTACGTCAGCTTGGCACGCAGCCGATGACGCCGATCGGACCATAGCCTTCCGGCACGAAACCCTGGCTCAGCATCTGCGCACGCACCGCGAGGTCGGTCGTGTAGCGATGATTCGGCGCGCCGGTTTGCCCATTGTTGTACATCCGGTAGAGCGGCGCGCCCGCGACGCAATTGCCAAGCGCGTCGGGAACGCCAAGCTTGAACGCGATCGTCTCGTAGATCCACGTCGGGTTCTGCTTGACGATGTTGCATTCGTTCGTGTCGGGCGTGTAGAAGTGCGAGCTCTTCGGCGCGAACGCCGTGGTGAAGAAGCGGCACACGCCGGCAAGGCCCGCGCCGGACGTCCACACCCGAAATGCGCGTCCCGTCCGTTGCCAGCCGGCAAATTGCCCGCCGTCGAGCGCGGTGATTTCCGCCGCCAGCGCCGTGATGAAGTAGTGCGAGAAGCCGGTGTGGAAGTATTCGATCGCGATCAGCGCGTTGGATTCGTCGACCGATTTCAGATACGCCGCGTTGGCGAGGTCGGCACAGCCGGCGCGGCCGTGGCCGAAGTAGTCGTCACGGTTGAGATCGAGCACCGACGGAACCCAAGGCTGCGTTCCCGCATACATGAGATCGGTCGGGCTGTCGCCCACGTGGCCGTTGAGCACTTGATGCGGCGCACAGGCCGCGACGAAGCCCATCACGTGGGTCATCTCGTGCACCCAGCTGAATTCCCAGTATCCGGGCGGCGAAGTCTCAGTCGGCGCGAGCGGATTGGCGCCGCATGGGAGGAAACCCGGAATCACGCCCTTGAGGTACAGCGCGCCCACGGAACCGACCAACCCGAACTGCGGAGCCGCGCCGCCACCGCACGCAAACGTCGACGAGCCGCCGTAGTAGACCAGATCGAGCCGATTGGCCTGGGTGAGCCCGGCGGCGTCGAGTGCGGCCTCGATCTCGTCGCGCACGAACGCGCCGGTCGCAGCGATCTGGGCGTCGGTCTTGGCCATGCGGAAGAACCCGATGTCGAGGTCGCCGTTGTGAGTGTCGACGCGAAACGTCCTGCCTCCCGTCTGGCCGCGCAGCCAGTTGAGGCCCACCGCGACCGACTTGGCGATCGCGCCGTTGGTGTCGAGGCCTTCGTCCGCACCGTCGCTCGGAAGCACGTACCAGACTTTGACCTGCGGCTGCGCCGAATCGTCGGCCCGGTTCACCGTCGATCGCGGCAGCGCTTTGGCGCCGATGACGGCGGCAACGTCCGCGGCGGTCAACGGCTTGCCGTTCTTCTGCTGCACCGCACCGGGCGCGGGGTGGGAAAACGCCGCATCCGGCGGCATGATGTGATGCGCGCCCGCGGTGGACGCAGCGAACAACAGCGCAGCCAAAACGGCACAGCGACGCTCTTGTACAGCGGTCATCGTCTCTTCCCCAGAAGAACTGCGCACCGATGATCGCATCGACGGGCGAGTTCCGCAACGGAACCCTTCACATCCTGGATAAGGTCAGACTCCGTGAAGTAGGGTCAGAGACGATTTCGCCGTGAATCGCCGGAGCAGGCGGAAGCCTCGCGATTGCGAAATCGTCTCTGACCCTATTTCACGGCAGGCCCTACTTCACGGCATGTATTGGCCGCCGTTGACTTCGAGGATCTGCCCGGTGACATAGCCCGACATCGCGTCGGAAGCGAGGAAAAGGAACGCGCCCACGCACTCGTCGGCGGTGCCGAGGCGACCCATCGGTATCGTCGCCTTGAAGGTCTCGAGCATCGCAGGCGTCGAGTAGCGATCGTGAAAGGGCGTGGTGATCACGCCGGGCGACACCGCGTTGACGCGGATGTTGTCCTTGACGAGTTCCTTCGCCATGCCACGCGTGAACGTCGAGACGAAGCCCTTCGCCGACGCGTACATCACCGCGCCCGCGCCGCCGCCGTGGCGCGCGGCGATCGATGTCACGTTGATGATGTTGCCCTGTCCGCTCTTGCGCATGAACGGCACCGCCGCCGAGCACGCGGCGACGAGCGAGCGCACGTTCAGGTCCATCACCGCGTCGAAGAACTCGTCGTCGACCTCGGCGATCGGCACGCGGCGCACGAGCCCGCCCGCGTTGTTGACCAGCACGTCGATACCGCCGTAGTGCCCCGCCGCCGCCGCGACGACTTCGCGCGCCTTGGTCGACGACGTGAAGTCGCCACCGACGAGGAACGCCTCGCCGCCGGCAAAGCGAACGTCGGCGGCGACTTCCTCCGCGCGATTGACGCTCGCGTTGTAATGGATCGCAACGCGTGCGCCCGAATGCCCGAGTGCGCGCGCGAGCGCGGCGCCGATGCCGGTCGAGGCGCCGGTGATGAGGATGCTCTTGCCTTTGAGGTCAGGAATGATCGTCGGGTCCATGGGGTCGGGGAGCGTCAGTCAGTCGGTGAACAGCGAGCTCACGGACTCTTCGTTGGAGATGCGCGTCATCGTCTCGGCCAGCAGCTGCGCGCAGGAAAGCTGCCGGATCCGCGGGCAGGCCTGCGCCTCGGGCGTCAGCGGGATCGTGTCGGTGACGACGATCTCGTCCATGTCGGACGACGCGATGCGTGCGACGGCGCCCCCGGAGAGCACCGGGTGCGTGCAGTACGCCATTACTTTCTTCGCGCCGTGCTCCTTCAGCGCTGTGGCCGCCTTGCACAGCGTGTTCGCCGTGTCGACGATGTCGTCCATGATCACGCACGTGCGCCCCTCGACGTCGCCGATGATGTTCATCACTTCGGTGACGTTGGCCTTCGGCCGCCGCTTGTCGATGATCGCGAGGTCGGAGTCGAGGCGCTTTGCGATGGCGCGGGCACGCACGACGCCGCCGACGTCCGGCGACACGACGAGCAGATCGTCGTAGTTCTGCTTCCACAGGTCGCCGAGGAGGATCGGCGTCGCGTAGATGTTGTCGACGGGAATGTTGAAAAAGCCCTGGATCTGGTCGGCGTGAAGGTCCATCACCATCACACGGTGCAGGCCCACCGTCATCAGCATGTCGGCGACGACTTTCGCGGTGATCGGCACGCGCGCCGAGCGCGGCCGCCGGTCCTGCCGCGCGTAGCCGAAATAGGGGATCGCCGCGGTGATGCGCGCCGCCGACGCGCGCTTGAGCGCGTCGACCATCACCAATATCTCCATCAGGTTGTCGTTGGTCGGCGCGCAGGTGGACTGCAGGATGAACACGTCGCGGCCGCGAACGTTCTCGAGCAGCTCGATCATCACCTCCCCGTCGGAAAAGCGTCCGACGACGCAGCGCCCGAGGCTGATGTTGAGGTGGCGGCACACGGCCTCCGCGAGCCTGGGATTCGCGTTACCCGTGAAAATCCGCATCCGCTCGAAGGGCATGGACGTGCGTTCGTTTCGCGCTAGCTGCCGTGGGAAAGAATGGCTGGGGAGGTAGGGATCGAACCTACGAATGCCGGAATCAAAATCCGGTGCCTTACCACTTGGCGACTCCCCAGCGGAAACCTGCTCTTCAGTTGACTAACCTATTGCGCGAACGCGGCGAGCGGATGCCGAGGGAGCGTGCGCGCGACGCGCGTCGCAAATTCGCCGGGCACCCCGACGAGCGCCGCGCGCGCGTCGGCTTCGTTGGAGAACGCAGCGAACGCGGCGCCGCCCGAGCCCGTCATCCGCGCCGACTGCGAGGCGCGCTTCAACATCGCGATCGCACGTGCCACGTCGGGAAATCTCGCGGAAGCGACGGACTCAAGATCGTTGTGCCCGTAACCCTCGGAAAAGACGTCTATTTTCGCCGAGGGAGTCGCGCGTGTCAAATTCGGCGCGGCGAAAATCTCCGCGGTGCCCACATGAAGCCTGGGCACTGCGAACGCCAGCCATAACGGCGGCAGCGAGACAGGCGTCAGGCGCTCTCCGATCCCGCGCGCGAGCGCGTTCTCGCCGCCAACGAAAAACGGAACGTCGGCGCCGAGGCGAGCGCCGATCGCGGCCAGCGCATCCCGCGGCAGTCCGACCTGCCACAACCGGTTCAACGCGAGCAGCACGCTCGCGGCGTCGCTGCTGCCGCCGCCAAAGCCCGCACCCATCGGTACGCGCTTGTCGACGCCGATCGTGACCCCGCGCGCGATCCCCGCCGCATCGCGCAGCGCCTGCGCGGCGCGCAGCGACAGGTCGTCGCGCTCGTCGACGCCCGGCAGCGGCCGGGCGCGCAGGATCGCGCCGTCGTCGCGCGAGCAGAGCGTGATCGTGTCGGCCCAGTCGACCAGCACGAACAGCGATTCGAGCGTGTGGTAACCGTCGGCGCGGCGCCCGGTGACGTGCAGGAACAGGTTGACCTTGGCGGGGGCGGCGACGACGAGCTGCGTCTCCCCCTCGAGCGGGGCGCTTACTGCCATCGGTCCACGACGACGCGCAACTCGATCGGCTCCGCGCCGCCTGCATAGCGCAGCACGAGCCGCGCCGGACGTTCGGCTGCGCCGTCGACGTACGAATAGACGACTTCCCAGCCGTCCTGCGCAAGGACCGATGTCCGGCCCGTGCTGTCGCGTTCGATCGTGTTCGGCGTCTCCGGTCGCGGAAGGCCGCGCAGCCAGGCGGCCAATCCCGCGACGGGCAGCGGAAAGCCCAGCGTGCGCGCGGTCAGCGCGTCCCACGCGGCTGCGGTTTCGGCGCGCCCGTCGGCGGTCTCGACCCGCACGACGTTCGTGTCGCCGGAAAGACGCGCAATCGACTGTCCGAGCGGGCTCGACAGCACGATGCTGTCGCGCGGCCCCTCGTGCGTCCAGACGAACTGTCCGGCGATGCCTTCGCTGCCGCGCCGGGCCGACAGGCGTCCCTCGATCTCGAAGGGCGCGGCGATCGTCGCGGCGTCGGGCGGAAGGGTGCCAGAAGTTCGCGGCAGGTCCGCGCAACCCGCGAGCGCGACCGCCGCCGCGAAGGCGAGCGCGCCGCCACACCCCTTCAACGCGAGTGCCGGTCGACGGTTTCCTTCAGCACAGCGTTCTCGGGGTTGGCTTCGAGCTGCGCCTTCCAGATCGCGCGCGCGCTATCGCGGTCCCCCTTCGCCCAGAGGACTTCACCGAGGTGCGCGGCGATCTCGGCGTCCGGACGCTCGGCGAGCGCGCGCTTCAGGTACGTCACCGCCTCGTCGATGCGGCCGAGGCGATAGAGCGCCCACCCCATGCTGTCCATGATGAACGGGTCGTTCGGCGAGAGCTTGTGCGCGCGCTCGATCAACGCGAATCCTTCGCTCGTGCGGGGCGTGCGGTCGACGAGCGTGTAGCCGAGCGCGTTGAGCGACTGCGCGTCGTCCGGCTTCAGCGCAACGAGCTTGCGCAGGCGCGTCTCGGCTTCCTCGACGCGGTCCAGTTTTTCGGCGAGCAGCGCCGCGTCGTAATTGAGGTCCGGCGACTCGGGGAATTCGACGAGCGCCTTGGCGAGGACCGCGTACGCGCCGGGCGCGTCACCCGCCTCGCGCAGAAGCTGCGCCTCGGCCTGCCTCACCTGCACGCGCTCGTCGATCGTGACGGCGGGCAGCTCGTTCAGCCAGCGCCGCGCCTCGTCGACCTTCCCCTGCTTGCCGAGCATCGCCGCGATGCGCAGCTTCGCCAGCCACGCGCGGTCGCCTTCCTCGATGGCGCGGTAACGCTCGATCGCGTCGGCGTATCGCTTGGTTTCCTCCGCGATCTGCGCGAGGTAGAGATCCATCGCCCCCGGCTCGCCGTACTTCGCGGCCTTGAGGTCGGCGAACAGCCGCTCGGCTTCCGCGTAGTCCTTCTGCGACAGCGCGATGCTGGCGACCGCGAACTCGAGGTCGCGCGACGATTTGTCCTGGTCCCACAGCCCCTGCATCACCGCGCGCGCCTCGACGTAGCGCTTCTGCTCGACGTATCGCTGCGCGAGCGCGCCCGCCACCGGACGCGCGTCCGGATGCGCGGCGAGGAACTCGCGCAGATAGGTCGTCGCGGCTTCCGGCGCGCGCCGGCCCAGGAGCTCGGACTTCATCACGACGCCGCGATCCCAGTCGGGCCGCAGCTCGAGCGCGCGGTCGATCTGCTGCATTGCCGCGGCGGCGAGGTCGGTGTCGTCGGTGCCCGCGTTGTACGCGGCGAGCGCAACGGCGAAGTGCGCTTCGGGGCTCGTCGGATACGGTTGCGCCAGCTCGCGGATCAGCTTGTAGACCGCTTTCTTGTCCGCCTGCTGCCCGAACAGCCGGTTGATCTGCAGGAAGGCCTCGCCGACGCCGCTGCCGGACAGCATAGAGTCGGCGAGCAGCTTGGTGAGGCGCTGCTTCAACTCGTCGTCGCCGGACGCCTCGAACGCATCGCGGCCGCTCTCGCCCGCCGCCAGGGAGGCGACGACCTGCTTGGCGCGCTCGGCGGACGGATCGAGCACCGCCCACAGCCTCGCCGCCTGCTGCGCGAGGTTGCGCTGCCGCGCGACCAGCGCGATCTCCGTGGCGCGCCGGGCGATCCGCGGGTCCTGGGCGTCGCGCGCCGCTTCGAGATACGCGCGCGCCGCGACCGCCGACTCGCCGCGCTGCATCGCCACGTCGCCGAGCAGCAGCCGGTAGAAATTCTCGGCGGAGAGCCCTTCCGCGGACGAAGGCTTGCGCGACGCCGGCGGGTCGAGCGCAGGCGACAGCGGCGATTGCGCGAGCGCTGCGCCGGCGATGCAGCAGCTCAGCGCCGCGACGGTGCGGAGCGATGTGAAGCGGGTCTTCGGCATGGCGAGCGTTCTCGACGTCTGGGGTATAGTCGGCGCCGCTCCGGGAGCCCGGCCGCAGGCTGCGTCGGTGCGACGGTGCATCTGCATCTTTTTACCATGCCTGAACTGCCCGAAGTCGAAACCACGCGGCGCGGCGTCGCGCCGCACGTGGTCGGACACAAGGTCATCGGCCTGCGCGTGTACGACCGGCGTTTGCGCTGGCCGGTTCCCTTCGACCTCGCATCGCGGCTGGTCGGACGGACGGTCGAGCGCGTCGACCGCCGGAGCAAGTACTTGCTCTTCCGATTGGGCCCGGACACGCTCCTTGTCCACCTCGGAATGACCGGCAGCTTGCGCGTCCACACGCTCGTCCCGGAGCGCCGCAAGCACGACCACGTGGACCTGATGCTCGACGGCGGCGTCACGCTGCGCTACCACGACCCCCGGCGCTTCGGCGCGATCCTGTGGGTCGACGGGGAAGGCGCCGACCACCCGCTGCTGCGCGACCTCGGGCCGGAGCCCCTGGACCCCGGTTTCGACGCCGACTACCTGTGGCAGGCGACGCGCGGTCGGCGGGCGGCGATCAAGCTCGCGCTGATGGACAACCACGTCGTCGTCGGTGTAGGCAACATCTACGCGAACGAGGCGCTTTTCCGTGCGGGAATCCGCCCGACGACCGCCGCCGGCAAACTGTCGCGGCCGCGGCTCGCCCGTCTCGTGGACGAGACGCGCTGCGTACTGCGCGAAGCGATCGCCAAGGGCGGCAGCACGCTGCGCGACTATGTCGACGCCAGCGGCGAGCCGGGGTACTTCCAGCTCGACTACTACGTCTACGGCCGGGCGGGGCTGCCGTGCCGGGTGTGCGCCACGCGCCTCAAACTGACCCGCCAAGGCCAGCGGGCCACGCACCACTGCCCGCGCTGCCAGCGCTGATGCGCGGGCGCAACACGCGAAGCGCTTTCCGCTCAAAGGCTTGGCGGGGGCGGGATCCGCCCGTCGGGCCGGAGTATCCTTGGTATGACGCGGGCATTTGTTGTGCTTGCGAGAGGCAACAAGCCTAAAGTGCCGACCGAATGATTCCTTCCCGCGATCTCGCCGCCAGATTCGAAGCCTACGGCGATTGGCGCCGTCGCCTGTCGGACGGTGTCGGCAGATTGCACGACTGGCTGCGCCGCCAGGAGCTCGCCGACGCGCAGATCGACCTCAAGGTCGCGCAGATCGTCGAGCGGCTTCACCAGGACAAGCTCGTCGTCGCGTTCGTCGCGGAGTTTTCGCGCGGCAAGTCGGAGCTCATCAATGCGATCTTTTTCGCCGATTTCGGCGCGCGCCTGCTGCCGTCCTCCGCAGGCCGCACGACGATGTGCCCGACGGAGCTTCTGCACGACCCGTCGTATTCCCCGTCGATCCGCCTGTTGCCGATCGAAACGCGCGCCCGGGAAGCGACGGTCGCGGAGTTCAAGAACTACGCCGACGAGTGGGACGCGTTTCCGCTCGACCTCTCCTCGTCGCAGAAGATGAGCGAGGCGCTGTTGCGGGTGTCGCAGGTGAAGCGCGTCGACCCCGCGACGGCGCGTAAGTATGGCCTCACCGTCGACAGCGGGATGGAGCACGCCGCCGTCGACGCCGGAGACGGCACGGTCGAGATTCCCTGCTGGCGCCATGCGGTCATCAATTTTCCGCACCCGCTGCTGCAGCAGGGCCTCGTCGTGCTCGACACGCCCGGCCTGAACGCGATCGGCACCGAGCCCGAGCTCACGCTCAACCAGCTTCCCAACGCGCACGCCGTGCTGTTCCTGCTGGCCGCCGACGCCGGCGTCACCAAGACGGACCTCGACGTCTGGAACCGCTACCTGGCCGGCGACGACGCTGCGTCGAAGGCGGGGCGCATCGTCGTGCTGAACAAGATCGACGGCCTGTGGGACGAACTGAAGTCGGAGGCGCAGATCCGCGCCGACATCGAGCGGCAGATCACCGCGACGGCGCTCGTCCTCAACATCCCGCCGACACAGGTCTTCGGCGTCTCGGCGCAAAAAGCGCTCGTCGCGAAGGTGAACGGCGACGACGCGCTGCTCGCGCGAAGCCGCCTTCCGGCGCTCGAGAACGCGCTCACCGGCGAGCTCATCCCCGCCAAGCGCGAAATCATCGGTGCCGCCACGCAAGGCGATGCGCGCGCGCTCGCCGCGGGCGTGCGCACCCTCCTCGGCGCGCGCCTCGCCGGCGTCGCGGAGCAGTTGAACGAGCTCACCGCGCTGCGCGGCAAGAACCTCGACGTCGTCGAGCACATGATGGAGCGCATCCGCGAGGAGAAGGACCTGTTCGAGCGCGGCCTCGCACGCTACACGGCGCTGCGGAACGTGTTCACGCAGCAGACGAACGGGATGTTCGACACGATCGGCCTCTCCGCGCTTCGCGCGAACGCCGCGCTGACGCGCGAGCGCATGAAAGACAGCCAGTTCACCAAGGGCGTGCGAGAGGCGATGGGCGACTTCTTCGCGCAGATTCGCAGCGACTTCGAGAGCGCGAGCCGCCAGTCGGTCGAAATCCACGACATGATGAAGGCGATGTACGTGCGTTTCGCCAACGACCACGGGCTCGAGCCGTTCATGCCACCGCCATTTTCCGTGCTGAAATATCAGAAAGAGATCGAGCGGCTCGAACGTGCGTATAATATGCACTTCAACACGCTGTGGAACATGGTGAGCAAGGCGAAGTTCGCGTTGATGAAGCGCTTCTTCGAGACGGTCGCCTCGCGCGCCAAGCACGTATACGACATCGCCAACCGGGACGTTGAATCCTGGCTCAAGGCGGTCATGGCGCCACTCGAAACGCAGGTGCGCGAGCATCACCTGCAGTTGCGGCGCCGCCTCGAAAGCATCCGGCGCATCCATCATGCCAGCGATGAGCTGGAGGACCGGATCACGGAGCTCGAGCAGGCGAAGAACACGCTCGACGGGCAAATGGACGGACTGGCGGCCGAGCTTCGGGCGATCGACGAGATCGCGCAAGCGCCGGACATGATGCCGGTGGCGGCCAACAGCCTGGCGGCGTGAGGGCAGCAACGAAGCGACGACCGCAAGAGTCGGCTTCCCGGCCCCGCCGAAGAGCGGAGGGCCGCAAACACAAACAGTGGTTGGGGAAGGGAGGCACGCCGCAAACGCTCGTGCCCAGCTCGTTGTGCCTACTCTGGGCGCCGGTGGTTTCATCGGCGAATGTCATGCAGAAGATGCTTCTCTCGCTTTTCGCCGCCGCGCTCGCCGCGGTCGCGCTTCCCGCCGCCGGCGCCATCGCCACGATCTCGCAGACCCAGGTTGTCGAGTTCTACAACGCTGCGCTCGATCACTATTTCATCAGTGTCGATTCGAAGGAGATCGCCGACCTCGACGCCGGCGTTCACCAGGGCTGGGCGCGCACGGGCTTCACGTTCCAGGCGGTGAAGAGCGCCGCGACGCTCGCCGGAAGCGTCCCGGTCTGCCGGTTCTACGGCAAGCCCGAGGCCGGGCTGGACTCGCACTTCTACACCGCGAGCGCGGCGGAGTGCCAGGCGGTGCAGGACAAGTTTGCCGCGCAATGGCAGTTCGAATCACCCGAAGTGTTCCGCGCCTATCCCGTCGATCCGATCACCGGCCACTGCCCGTCCGACACCGGCCCGGTCTATCGCCTGTACAACAAGCGTGGAGACGTGAATCACCGCTACACCGACCAGATTTCCATCTTCCAGACGATGGTCGCCAAGGGCTACGTCGCGGAAGGCGACGGCAACCCGCAACTGCCGGTGGCGTTCTGCATGCCAATCGGCACCAGCGCGACGCCAGCGACCCCCTCGTCCGGCACGCCCACCTGCACGATCAGCGCACCCACCACGACGCCGCCGGTCGGCAGCGTCGTCGCGCTGACCACCGTGTGCACCGGCGCACCCACGAGTTACACCTGGGTCGGTTGCGCGAGCACGTCGGGCGCCTGCCAGGCAACGTCCAGCGCCGCCGGAACCGTGAGCTATACGCTCACCGCGTCGAACAGCGTCGGCGCCGGCGCGCCGGCGCCGATCAGCCTGTCATGGCAGGGCACGAGCGGCCCGGTGCCGATCTGCACGCTGTCCGGCACCACGGCCACGCCGGCCATCGGAAGCAACCTCGGTCTCGTCGCGAACTGCAGCCAGACGCCGACGCGCTACGACTGGCTCGAATGCAGCTTCCTGCTGCAATCGGCGTGCAACGTCGTCGCGTCGTGCCCCGCCAACTCGGCGA
>JBDSLT010000352.1:0-3693 GCA_039916265.1 Casimicrobiaceae bacterium
CAGCCGGCCGCCTTGCCATACAGCGCGCACAACGCGGGGTTCACCGTGCCGAAGGTCCGCTGCAGCGCGTCGAAGGCGCCGGCATTCCGCGCGTAAACGCCGGCGAAGCCGCCGTCGATTCGCGACAGCACCGCGATCTGCGCCCGCAGGCCGTCGATGCGGCAGACCTTCGCCGCGACCGGATGAAAGACGCCGTCGACGGTCGCCGGCGCGCGGCTGTGCACCGCCAGCGCGCAGCCCGGCGCGAGTCCGTCGACGAGTCCCTGCGCGGTCGCCTGCGTGCGCTCCTCGACGTCGGCGTAGACGTACACCTGGCCCGGTGCGGGACAGCCGCGCGCAGGCAGCAGGCCGTGCGCTGCCAGGTAGTCGCGCTGGTATCCGCCCACCAGCCTCGCCAGCGCCAATCCCTTCGCCGTCAGCGCGCCGCGCGGCTGCTCCCACGACGGCCACGGTTGCGTCGTCCATCCGGACGCCTGGTCGGCCATCAGCGTCGGCGTCCGGACGCCGTGCCGGCTGACGATGACGGCCTTCAGCAGCGTGCCGTCGGACTGCGCGAGCGCATCCAGCGACACCGGCATCGCGCAGCAGCACGACAGGGCCAGCGCGAAGCGCCGCGCCACGTTACGAAGCCGCCTGTCCGCGCGCGCTGCCATGGGCCCTTTATCCATTGACGCCGATGCGCGAGGATACCTGCCCCGTGTGCTGCCCCGGGTCCACACCGCCCGACGGAAGCTCATTCGTCGCCTCCGGCTCGCCGCACCCGCCGCGTCGATCCACGCGGCGCCCGATTGCCTGCGCAATCGCGTCGAGCCTGGTCATCAGCGCCGCGAACTCTTCGGGCGTCAGCGCCTGATCGGCGTCGCACCAGGCTTCGGAGGGGCATGGGTGCACCTCGATCAGCAACGCGTCGGCGCCCGCCGCCACGGCCGCGCAGGACAGCGACGGAACCATCCACGCCTTGCCGCCCGCGTGCGACGGATCGACGATCACTGGCAGGTGCGTCTCGCGCTTCAGCACCGCCACCGCCGTGACGTCTAGCACGTTGCGGTACGCCGTCTCGAAGGTGCGGATGCCGCGCTCGCACAGCATGATCCTGTGATTGCCGCCCGCCGCGATGTATTCGGCGGCCATCAGCCATTCGCTGATCGTGGCGCTCATGCCGCGCTTCAGGATCACCGGAACGTCGACGCGGCCGACTTCCTTCAGGAGGTCGAAGTTCTGCATGTTGCGCGTGCCGATCTGGATGACGTCGACCTGGTGCGCGAGGAACGTGTCGAGCATCCGCACGTCCATCAGCTCGGTGACGATCGGCAGCCGGCGGCGCGACGCCGCGGCGCGCAGCATCGCGAGCCCGTCGACGCCCTTGCCCTGGAAAGCGTAGGGGCTGGTGCGGGGCTTGAATGCGCCACCGCGCATCAGCCGTGCGCCGCCGGCGGCGACGCCGTCCGCCGCCGCGTCCATCTGCGACTGCGTCTCGACCGAGCACGGCCCGGCGATCACCTGCACGTCGAGCCCGCCGATCGGCACGCCGCGCACGTCGACGACGGTGTTGGTCTTGTGCCACTCGCGCGCCACCAGCTTGTAGGGCTTCAGGATGTGCAGCGAGCGCTCGACGCCCGGCAGCGGATCGAACATCTCCGGATCGAGCTTGCGCTCGTCGCCGATCGCGCCGATGAGCGTCCGTTCGGTGCCGCGGGAAATATGCACCGACAATCCGGCGGAAAGAATGCGCGCTTCGACGGCGGCGATCTGCGCTTCGCCGGCGTCCGGTTCCATCACGATGATCATCTTGCGCTCCTGTCGCGTTGCAAAAAAAGAGCGGGCGGCCTTTCGAGGGGCCGCCCGCTTCGTCGTTGTCCTGTTGCTGCCTTCCGGATCTACGCCTCGAGCCCGCCCGCGGTCGGATGCCGATAAAAATAATATGCATACGCGAACGGTCGGACCGCGCGGCGGGTGGACGGGGCAGACTGCGGATTCATCGGATCAGCATAGCACGGTGCGGGGCGGCAGGCGCATCGCGCGCCTGCGGGGTGGCGGGTCCGGAGCGGCGGCCGCTCAGCGCGGCTCCTGCCTCCACTTTTCGATTTCGCGCTCGATCGCCTCGGCGACGTACTCGCGCAGGATCTGGCCGACGTGCTGGTTGATCGCCGCGACGAGGTCCGCGCTCGCGCGGTCCACGATCGGCTGCAGCCGCCGGTTCAACTGGTCGCGCAGGCCGGCGTCCGTGAAGATGTCGATCCGCTGCAGCACCTGCATGCGGATGTCCTCCGCCATCAGGTTCCAGCGCGTGGCGTCGAGCGTGGCGTCGAGCGGAAAGTCCTCGGCCGGTGCAACGATGTCCTCGCCAACTTCGACGAGCGACGCCTCGGCGCCCGACCCGGTCTCCCCGGCCGCCGCCTCGACGATCTCGGCCGCGCCGTCGGCGTCCTCGTCGCGCCACAACGGCGTGCCGTCATTCGCAGGCCCGGGTGCGCCTTCCCGCGTGTCGACATTGAGCGGCGACAGCGAATCCGGGCCGGTCTCGGTGGTCGTCTCGACGCCGTTCGACGGCACCCCCCAGATCGACGGTTCGCCGTGCTGGTCCTGCGCCACCTCGATGTGCTCGGAGACGAGGCGCGCCACCGCGGGCTCGGGCGGCGCGAAGTCCTGCGATGCGGGCGGCGCCATCGCGATGTCGATGTCGACGGCGAGCGGCGCCGCTACCGGGGTGGCCGCAGCGTCCGGCGCCGCACCCGCAACGTCCGCCGCGTCGGCAGCGTCCGGAACGACGTCAGTGAGCAAGGGGAAATCGGCGTCGGCCGCCAGCGCAGCCATCCTGTCACGGCGCATCAGCGCCTCGGCCTGCTCCAGAAGTTCGCGGGCGGTGGGCATGGTCAGCGCTCGCCGAGGTTGTGCGAGCGCAACGCGTAACCGCGCTCGCGATAAAAGCGGAAGCGCTCCCGCGCCGCGGCGACGCCCTCGGCATCGGTGCCGACGATTTCGGCGAGGCGCTCGAAGCGGCTGAAAAAAGGCGCGGGGTGGTCGCGCAGGTTGACGAGCACCGCCGCCGGGCCGTCGTGCTCGAGCGCTTCGTCGATCCAGATCGGCGTCGCCTGGGCGATGGCGCTGTCCATCCGGCAATGGGGCAGAAACGACAGCGCGGACTGGGTCCACAGCAGCCGATCGAGCGCGTCGGTGGTTGCGCGATCGGGTGTCAGCACCCGCACGCTCCCGTTTGCCGCATAGGCCTTCGCGACGACGCGCGCCGCCACGTCGAGCCGGTCCGTCACGTGCGTGTAGAAATCGATCGTCGTCATCGCAACCGTCGCCACAATACCGCCCCGCCCGCGTTGAGGGGCCGGCGAACCCGACACGCTTTGGCGGGGCTCATCAAGCGGAGCCGGACTCCTGCGACAGGAGCCACGTGGTGACGAGCGGCACCGGCCGGCCCGTGGCGCCCTTGTCCTTGCCTTCCTTGTACGCGATCCCGGCGATGTCGAGGTGCGCCCATTCGTATTTCTTCGCGAAGCGCGACAGGAAACACGCCGCCGTGATGCTGCCGCCGGCGCGGCTCGCGACATTGGCGAAGTCCGCGAAATTGCTGGCAAGCCCATCCTGGTAATCGTCCCACAGCGGAAGCTGCCAGGCGCGGTCGTAGGCGTCGTCGCCGGCGGCGATCAGCGCACGCGCCAGCGCGTCGTTGTTGCTGAACAC
>JBDSLT010000353.1:0-14585 GCA_039916265.1 Casimicrobiaceae bacterium
CCGCCGCGCGCGGTCATCATCGTCGACCGCGGCCTCGACCGCGGCATGACGCGGGTCTCCGGGCGCGATCACGATTACGCGGCGCTGCGCGACGCGCATCTCGATGCCGAAGTGCCGTGCGAGTGGCTGGAGTCCTCCGAGCCTTCGTACATCCTGTACACGTCGGGCACGACGGGCAGGCCGAAGGGTGTGCAGCGCGACACCGGCGGCCACGCCGTCGCGCTCGCATCGTCGATGCGCACGATCTTTTGCGTCGCGCCCGGCGAGTCGATGTTCACGACGAGCGACATCGGCTGGGTCGTCGGACATTCGTACATCGTCTATGCGCCGCTGCTGGGCGGCTGCACGACGATCATGTACGAAGGCCTGCCGATCCGGCCCGATCCCTCCATCTGGTGGAAGATCGTCGCCGACCACCGCGTGACGACGATGTTCAGCTCTCCCACCGCGATCCGCGTATTGAAGAAGCAGGATCCGGCGCACATGAAAGCGCACGACGTGAGCTGCCTGAAATACCTGTTCCTCGCCGGCGAGCCGCTCGACGAGCCGACGGCGCGCTGGGCGAGCGAATCGCTCGGCGTCGCGATTGTCGACAACTACTGGCAGACGGAAACCGGCTGGCCGATCCTGTCGGCGCAACCGGGCGTCGAGGAAACCCCGCGCAAGTTCGGCTCGCCGTCGTTCCCCGTCTACGGCTACGACGTCCGCCTGCTGGACGAGGCCACCGGCGCCGACGTCGGCACCGGCGAGAAAGGCGTGCTCACCCTCGTGCCGCCGCTGCCGCCGGGCTGCATGACGACGGTATGGTGCGACGACGAGCGCTTCGTCGAGACGTACTTCACGACGATACCCGGCAAGAGCGTCTATTCGACCTTCGACTGGGCGACGCGCGACGCCGACGGCTACTACTTTGTGCTCGGCCGCACCGACGACGTGATCAACGTCGCCGGCCATCGACTCGGAACGCGCGAAATCGAGGAGGCGGTGCAGGCGCATTCCGGCATCGCCGAGGTTGCCGTCGTCGGCGTCGCCGATGCAGTCAAGGGACAGGTGCCCGTCGCGTTCGCGGTGGTCAAGGACCCCGCACGCGTTGCGACGCCGGACAGCGCCGCCGCGTTGCGCAAGGAAGTGATGGACACCGTCGACCGCGAGCTCGGGGCGATCGGGCGCCCGGCGCAGGTTCACTTCGTGACGCTGCTGCCCAAGACCCGCTCCGGGAAGCTCCTGCGCCGTTCGATCCAGGCGCTTGCGGAAGGACGCGATCCGGGCGACCTGACGACGATCGAGGATCCGGGCGCGCTGGAGCAGATTCGCGTCGCGCTTGCGCCGCGCTGAGCCGACGGTCGCTGTCCGCGGCCCGGGGATGGGGAACTGCCGATCGGCGAACGCCCGATCGGCGATAATGGCGGTTTTTTCCGTTTGCGCCCGCATGCCCGCTTCATCGACGCCTCCGCCCCTTCACGCCCCGCTCGCCGTCGCAACCCGCGCGGGCGCCATCGAGAGCACGCACTACGGTGCGGTCGCGGTCACCGATTGCGCGGGACGCGTGCTGTACTCGGCGGGCGACCCGCAGCAGGTGGTCTTCGCGCGGAGCGCGCTGAAGCCGCTGCAGGCGCTGCCGTTCGTCGCCGGGGGAGGCATCGAGCGGTTCGGCTTTTCGCCGGCGCAAACCGCGCTGCTCTGCGCCAGCCATTCGGGCGAGCCGCGGCACGTCGCGGCGGTGGAGGACATGCTGGCGCGCGCGGGCGTGACACCGGCGGAACTGCAGTGCGGCACCCACGCCCCGGGCTTCTACGAGGCGCGCGGCGAAGTGCCGCCGCCGCCGCCGTATTCGCCGCTGCAGCACAACTGCTCGGGCAAGCACAGCGGCATGCTCGCGTACTGCGTCCAATGCGGCCACGCGCGGGAGAGCTATCTGGAGCCTGAGCATCCGTTGCAGCAGGAGATCCGCAGGGCCGTGGCCGAGATGAGCGGTGTGTGCGACGCCGACCTGGTGCGCGGCGTCGACGGCTGCTCGGCGCCGAATTTCGCGCTTCCGCTTGCGTCGCTGGCGCGTGCCTATGCGCGGCTCGCCGCAGACGCGAGCGACCCCGTCTACGGCAATGCGCCGCGGGCGCTGGCCGGCGCGATGACGCGGCATCCGGAGATGGTGTCGGGCGAGCGCCGCGGCGACCTCGCGCTGATGCAGGCGGGACGCGGCGACTGGGTGGCGAAGGTCGGCGCCGAAGGCGTGCAGGCGCTCGGCGTGCGCAGTGCGGGGCTCGGCATCGCGGTGAAGGTCGCCGACGGCCAGAAGCGCGCGCTTTATCCGGCGCTCATCGCGGTCCTCGACGCGCTGGGCCTGATCGACGCGCAGGCGCGCGACACGCTGGCCGGATGGGGACATCCTGCCATCGCCAACTACCGCGGAATCGTCACCGGCGACGTCCACTCGGTGCTTGTACTGGACAAACATTGACACACTGTCCCGACCGCCCGGTCGAGCCCGGGATGCGTGTGAACTTAAGGGCTTATTGTCGGTCTGTTGCGACAAGCGTGCGCCCCCGTGGCATAACAATATTGTTTCAGGGACTGCCCGCGGATGGGTGATCGCGAAGTCGATCAGCAGCTCGTCGAACGTGCGCAACGGGGTGACAAGCGCGCATTCGAGCTTCTGGTGGTGAAATACCAGCGCAAGCTGGGCCGGCTGCTGTCGCGACTCGTGCGCGACCCGGCGGAGGTCGAGGACGTGACGCAGGAAGCGTTCATCAAGGCCTACCGGGCGCTTCCGAGCTTCCGGGGAGAAAGTGCGTTTTACACGTGGCTCTACCGCATCGGCATCAATACCGCCAAGAACTATCTCGTCGCGATGAGCCGGCGCGCGCCGACGTCCACGGGCTTCGATCACGAGGACGCCGAGAACTTCGAGGACGCCGAGCAGCTGCGCGACATGGCGACGCCCGAAAACGAGCTCATTGGCAAACAGATCGCCGCAACGGTGAACCGCGCGATGGAACAGTTGCCAGAGGATTTACGCACGGCGATCACGCTGCGCGAAATCGAAGGGCTGAGCTACGAGGAAATCGCGACGGCAATGGATTGTCCGATCGGCACCGTGCGGTCGCGGATTTTCCGCGCCCGCGACGCGATCGCCGCCGAGCTGCGACCGCTGCTCGGCACTGACGAGAACCGGAGATGGTGATGAACGAGAACATTTCGCGTCTGATGGACGGTGAGCTCGACCCGGGCGAACTGGACGGTGTCTGCGGGGAGCTCAAGCATCCCGACGCGATGACGACCTGGACCTGCTACCACGTCATCGGCGAGACGCTGCGTGGCACGCAAACGCTCGTCGCCGGATACGACGCGCGCTTCGCTGCGCGCCTGGCCGGCGAGCCGACGGTGCTGGCGCCGCGACCGCGCCCCGCCTCGGCCCCGGCCACGTGGGCGTTTGCGGCCGCGGCAACGGTGGCGGCCATCACCGTGGTCGGCTGGACGGCGATGTCGGTGCTGGGCGATACCCCCACCGCCCTCGCCAAGGCCGGCGAGGCCAGTGCCGTCAGCGCAGCGCGCGTGCGTCCGTCGACGGTCCCGGCCGACTTCCTGCTCGCGCACCAGGAGTATTCGCCGGCTGCGGCGATCCAGGGTGTCGGGCCGTACCTGCGCGCCGTGGGGACGCAGGTTGCCGACGAGCCTGCCGACCGTCCCTGAGGGCGCGGCGTCCGATGGCGGTATCCACCGTACTGGTGAAGGCTCCGCGTGCGTCGCGGCGCACGCTGGCGCCCGCGGCGCTGCTGGCGCTGCTGGTAGCGCTGCCGGCGCGTGCCGACGACGCCACGCAGTGGCTGGCGCGTGTCGCGCAGGCCGCGCGCTCGCACAACTACGTCGGCACAATCGTCTACCAGCGCGGCAATCGCGTCGAGACCTCGCGCATCGTCCATCTCAACCAGGGCGGCATGGAGTATGAAAAGCTCAGCAGCCTCGACGGGCCGGCGCGCGAAGTCGTGCGCGGCCGCGGCGAGGTGCGCTTCTTCTACCCCGACGCCAAGTTCGTCCGCGTCGAGCCGCGGACGTTTCGCAATGCCTTCCCGTCGCTGTCGCCCGAGCAGCAGAAGTCGCTGAAGGAGTATTACGATTTCAAGATCGTCGCCGGCGAGCGGGTCGGCGGCGTCGCGGCGGACATCGTCGTGTTCGAGCCGAAGGACGGGCTGCGCTACGGCCACCGCTTCTGGTCGGACGCGACCACCGGCCTCTTGCTGAAGGCGCGCGTCGTCAACGAGCGCGGTGAGGTCGTCGAGCAGTTCGCGTTCACCGACATCCAGGTGAACGCCAAGGTCGACAAGTCGATGGTCGAGCCGTCGTGGCCCGCGGTTCCTCCCGACTGGACGATCAAGGAACTCTCCGCCGGCGACGTCGCGCTGCACGAAACCGGCTGGGTCGTCACGCGCATTCCCGCGGGCTTCACCAAGATCATGGAAGGCTTTCGCAAGCTCCGCGGCCGCCAGAATCCGGTCGCGCACCTGGTGTTCTCCGACGGCCTGGTCGCGATCAGCGTGTTCGTCGAGCCGATCGCCTCGGCGCCGGCGCCGACGGGGATGCAGACGGCGCAAGGGGGCCTTAACATGTACAGCGTCCGGCAGGACGACCATCTCGTCACCGTGATGGGCGAAGCGCCCGGCGCCACCGTCCGCCAGATCGGCAATTCCGTCGCGCACCGTTGAAAGAGGGCGCGCGCCGCCACACATTCAACCCGTTCCGTCCCTACGCCTGCCCGCTCGCTCGATAAGAAAGAACCCCATGTCCGCCCGCCCGTCCCTTCGGCATATCGCCGCGCTTCGGTTCCTGGTTCTCGGCCTGTTTGCCGCCTTCACCCTTCCCGCGCTCGCCCAGGGGCGCGCCGCTACGCTGCCGGATTTCACCGAGCTGTACGAAAAGCAGGGGCCCGCGGTCGTGTCGATCGACGTCACGCAGACGGTTCGCCGCAGCCAGCGCACGCCCGAGCTGTCGGAGGACGATCCCTTCTACGAGTTCTTCCGCCGCTTCGGCCAGATCCCGCGCCGCGGCCCGGAACGCGATTTCGAGGCGCAGTCGACCGGTTCGGGGTTCATCCTGTCGAGCGACGGCTACATCATCTCCAACGCGCACGTGGTCGACGACGCTTCCGAGGTGCTGGTGCGCCTGACGGACCGCCGCGAATTCAGGGCCAAGGTCATCGGGTCGGACAAGCGGTCGGACATCGCGCTGCTCAAGATCGAGGCGAACAACCTGCCGAAAGTCACGATTGGCGACCCCGACAAGCTCAAGGTCGGCGAGTGGGTCGTCGCGATCGGCAAGCCCTTCGGGCTCGAGAACACGATGACGGCGGGCATCGTCAGCGCCAAGGCGCGCGACCTGCCGCAGGAGAATCTGGTGCCGTTCATCCAGACCGACGTTGCGATCAACCCCGGCAACTCGGGCGGGCCGCTGTTCAACCTGCGTGGCGAAGTCGTCGGCGTCAACTCGCTGATCTTCTCGCGCACCGGCGGCTTCATGGGCCTCGCCTTCGCGATTCCCATCGACATCGCGATGAACACGGTGAAACAGCTGCAGGATAAGGGTCGCGTGACGCGCGGGCGCATCGGCGTGCAGATCCAGGAAGTGAGCAAGGAGGCCGCCGAGGCCTTCGGCCTCAAGTCGGCGATGGGCGCGCTCGTCAACAGCGTAGAGCGCGACGGTCCGGCGGCGAAGGCGGGCGTCGAGTCGGGCGACATCATCATCAAGGTCGACAATCGCGACGTCCGCACGTCGAACGACCTGCCGCGGATCATCACGGCGATGCGCCCGGGCACGAAGATCGCCCTGACCGTCTGGCGCAAGGGCGTTCCGAAGGAAATCGCCGTCACCGTCGCTGAAATGCCGCAGGACGTGGCCGTGGCGCAGCCGCGCCGCAATTCGCCGGCGGCGAAGGAAAAGGGTAAGCCGAACCGGATGGGCCTGGTGCTGTCCGACCTCACGGACGAGCAGAAGAAGGAGCTCGACCTCAAGAGCGGCGCGCTGGTCGACGACATCAGCGGGATCGTGCGCGGGAACGTTCAGGCGGGCGACGTCATCACCGCCATCATCCAGCGCGGCCAGGCGATGGACGTGAAGAGCGCCGCACAGATCAACGAGTTGCTCGCGAAGCTGGACAAGGGCGCACCCGTCACTTTCCAGCTCCGCCGCGGCGAGGCGCAGTTCTACGCCACGCTGCGCCTGCCCAACGGCGAATAGCGCGCGGGGTGAGCGCCGCCGCGCCCGCGGCAAGCGTGGGGGTCCGGTGAGCGCCGCGGGGCCGTCCCAAGGCGCGAACTGCGCCCCCTCTGGGGGCAGCGCCGCCGCGCCCGCGGCAAGCGTGGGGGTCCAACAACTCACGTTGCTGTCGCGCGCCTACTGCCATCTGTGCGACGAGATGCAGGCGGCGGTAGCGCCGCTCGTGGCGCTGCACCGGGCGCGGCTCGCCGTGATCGACGTCGACGCCCATCCGGCGCTCGAAGCGCGCTTCGGCGATCGCGTCCCCGTGCTGTTCGCCGGCGCCCCGGACGGGGGCGTCGAACTGTGTCACTACCGACTGGACGTCCGCGCCGTCGAACGCGCCCTGGGCGGCCCACCGCGGCCCGGCGGTTGAGCGCCGTGGCGTCGGCGCTCTTTTTCCGCTAAAATTCAAGACTTTCCGCAATTTTTGCCGCGCCGGCGCGCCTCGCGCCAGGGCCGCAGCGGATTGGTCTCAGCCGGCAAATGCAGAACGTCCGCAACTTTTCGATCATCGCGCACATCGACCACGGCAAGTCCACGCTCGCCGACCGCTTCATCCAGCGCTGCGGGGGTCTGTCCGATCGGGAGATGAGCGAGCAGGTGCTCGACTCGATGGATCTCGAGCGCGAGCGGGGAATCACGATCAAGGCGCAGACGGCCGCGCTCGTGTACCGGGCGCGCGACGGGCAGACGTATCAGCTGCACCTGATAGACACCCCCGGCCACGTCGATTTCGCCTACGAGGTGTCGCGCTCGCTCGCCGCCTGCGAGGGGGCGCTGCTCGTCGTCGACGCGTCGCAGGGCGTCGAGGCGCAGACGGTGGCGAACTGCTACACGGCGATCGAGCAGGGCGTCACCGTCGTGCCGGTGGTGAACAAGATCGACCTTCCGTCGGCCGAACCCGGGCGCGTGATGGAGGAGATCGAGGACATCATCGGCATCCCGGCGCACGACGCCGTGCTCGCCAGCGCCAAGACGGGCGAGGGCGTGGACGACATCCTCGAAGCGGTGATCGCGCGGATCCCGCCGCCGACAGGGGATCCCAACGCGCCGTTGACGGCCTTGATCATCGATTCGTGGTTCGACAACTACGTCGGCGTCGTGATGCTCGTGCGCGTGATCGACGGCGCGTTGCGGCCCAAGGACAAGATCCAGCTGATGGCGACGGGCGCCACGTACAACTGCGAGCAGGTCGGCGTGTTCACGCCGCGCTCGGCGACGCGCGACGCGCTGACCGCCGGCGACGTGGGCTTCGTCATCGCCGGCATCAAGGAGCTCAAGGCGGCGAAGGTCGGCGACACGGTGACGCTGGCGTCGCGCCCTGCGGCAGCGGCGCTGCCGGGCTTCAAGGAAGTGAAGCCGCAGGTCTTCGCCGGCCTCTATCCGATCGAGTCGAATCAATACGAGGCGCTGCGCGACGCGCTCGACAAGCTGAAGCTCAACGACGCGTCGCTGCACTACGAGCCGGAGGTTTCGCAGGCGCTGGGCTTCGGCTTCCGCTGCGGCTTTCTCGGCCTGCTGCACATGGACATCGTGCAGGAACGGCTCGAGCGCGAGTACGACATGGACCTCATCACGACGGCGCCCACGGTCATCTACCAGGTGCTGATGCGTGACGGCACCGTGGTCGAGATCGAGAATCCGTCGAAGCTGCCGGACGCGTCGCGCGTGGAGGAGATTCGTGAGCCGATCATCACCGCGACGATCCTGATGCCGCAGGAGTACGTCGGCCCCGTCATCACGCTGTGCACGGAAAAGCGCGGCGTGCAGAAGAACATGCAGTATCTCGGCCGCCAGGTGATGCTGACCTACGAGCTGCCGATGGCGGAGGTCGTGATGGACTTCTTCGACAAGCTCAAATCGGTGTCGCGCGGCTACGCGTCCCTCGACTACGAGTTCAGGGAGTTCCGCGCCGCCGACGTCGTCAAGCTCGACATCCTGATCAACACCGAGCGTGTCGACGCGCTCTCGGTCATGGTGCATCGGTCGGTCTCGATGTACAGGGGGCGCGAGGTCGCTGCCAAGATGCGCTCGCTCATCCCGCGGCAGATGTTCGACGTCGCGGTGCAGGCGTCGATCGGCGCGCAGATCATCGCGCGCGAGACGATCAAGGCGCTGCGCAAGAACGTGCTCGCCAAATGCTATGGCGGCGACATCACTCGCAAGAAGAAGCTGCTGGAGAAGCAGAAGGCCGGCAAGAAGCGGATGAAAGCCGTGGGCAGCGTCGAGATTCCGCAGGAGGCGTTCCTGGCGATCCTCCAGGTCGGCGACAAGTGAACGAAGTGCGACCCGACGCCGGTTCGCATGCGCGGGTGGCGGCCGCGGCGCGCGGGCGCCATGCGACAATCCGCGCGCTTCGGGTCGCCGCGACCGATTCACCTCCTCCACGACTCTTCTGCGCCCCACGATGAATTTCGCGCTGATCCTGTTCGTCCTCACTGCCGTCACCGGTGCGGCCTGGCTCCTCGACAAGCTGCTGTTCGAGGCGCGCCGCCGCGAGCGCGCCCGCGAGGCCGTCGCCAACGTCGATCGCCAGTACCTCGGCGATGCAGGCACCGTGCAGCGCGCGAACGCCGAGAGCGCGGCGCAGAAGGAGCCGATGTGGGTCGAGTACTCGAAGGCGTTCTTTCCGGTCCTGCTGATCGTCTTCCTGCTGCGATCGTTCCTCGCCGAGCCGTTCAAGATTCCGTCGTCGTCGATGCGGCCCACGCTCGAGGTGGGCGACTTCATCCTGGTCAACAAGTTCATCTACGGAATCCGCCTGCCGATCCTCGAGCAGAAGATCATCCCGCTGTCCGACCCGCAGCGCGGCGACGTCGTCGTCTTCCGCTATCCGGTGAATCCGTCGCAGGATTTCATCAAGCGCGTGATCGGCGTCGGCGGCGACGTTGTCGAGTATCGCGACAAGATGCTCGCCATCAACGGGCAGCCGTGGCCGCAGAAGGCGGACGGCACCTACAGCTACCTCGAGGGGATGCGCTTCGACACGCTCGAGCGGCGGTTCGAGACCACCGCCGCCCCGCCCGGGCGCGAGCACACGATCGGCATCAACCCGCAGGCGCAGCCGGTGTATCCGCTCAACGTCCGGCAATTTCCGGGCCGCGGGAATTGCGATTACAATGAGCGCGGATTTACGTGCAAGGTACCCGCGGGCCACTACCTGATGATGGGCGACAATCGGGACAACAGCGACGACAGCCGTTACTGGGGATTTGTGCCCGACGACCATATCCGCGGGAAGGCTTTCTTCATCTGGTTCAACTGGGACGACATCGCGTCGTTCGCGTTCAAGCGCATCGGCAGCGGCATCCGATGAGCGCGATCCTAATGGGAGACATCGGCATGGAGCGAAGCCAGCGTGGTCTGACGATCCTCGGCTTTCTCTTCGTCGCGGCGGTGGTCGTGACCGCCGCGCTGGTGGGCTTCCGCGTGTTTCCCGCTTATGTCGAGTACTTTGCCGTCAAGAAGGCGCTCGAGCAGTCGATGGAAGAATCGCCCACGGGCAACGTCCAGGAAGTGCGGCGCGCGTTCGATCGCAAGACGTCCGCCGGCTACATCGAGTCGGTGCGCCCCAACGACGTGCAGGTGAGCCGCGACGGCAATCGCCTTGTCGCGTCGGTCGCGTGGCAGCGCGTGCTGCACATGGTCGGCAACGCGAGCATCCTCCTGGACTTCGACGTCTCCGCGACGCCCGCGCGCTAAACCTCCCTCCGATGGCCGACGCCCTGGGCGATCGCCTCCGCCACGCGTTTCGCCAGCCCGCGCTGCTTCGCCAGGCGCTCACGCACCGCAGCTACGGCACGCCGCACAACGAGCGGCTCGAGTTCGTCGGCGACGCCGTCCTCAATTGCGCTGTCGCGCTCGCGCTGTTCGAACGCTTTCCAGAACTTCCCGAAGGCGACCTGTCGCGAGCCCGGGCGAACCTCGTCAACCGCGACACGCTGGCGCAGCTCGCGCGCCGCATCGACCTCGGCGCCGGGCTTCGCCTGGGCGATGGCGAAACCAGGAGCGGCGGCGCCGACCGTGCATCGATTGTCGCCGACGCGCTCGAAGCGGTGATCGGCGCGGTGTTCGTCGACGGAGGATTCGCCGCGGCGCGCACGTTCATCGACGACATCTACGCCGAGCTGCTGCGTGACGCCGACCCCGCGACGCTGTCGAAGGACCCCAAGACGCGCCTGCAGGAATGGTTGCAGGCGCGCAAGTATCCAGTGCCGGAGTACACGGTCGTGGCGACCGCGGGTGAAGCGCATTCGCAGCAGTTCACCGTCGATTGCCGCATCGCAACGCTCGGCCTCGTGACCCAGGGAACGGGATCGAGCCGGCGCGCCGCGGAGCAGGAGGCCGCCGCCGCGGCGCATGCCGAGGTGCTGCGCGGGAACGCGCATGGATGAAGCCCGCGCGGACGGCTTTCGCTGCGGCCACGTCGCGATCGTCGGCCGTCCGTCCGTCGGCAAGTCGACGCTGCTGAACGCGCTTGTGGGCGAGCGGATCAGCATCACGTCGAAAAAGCCGCAGACAACGCGCTTCCGCATCACGGGCATCGTCACCGACGCGACGACGCAGTTCGTGTTCGTCGATACGCCGGGATTCCAGACGCGACATCGCTCGCCGCTCAACGATCGGCTGAATCGCGCCGTGCGCGAATCGCTCGCCGGCGTCGACGCTGCCGTCTGGACCGTCGACGCCATGCGGCTGACGGCGGCCGACCGCGCCGTCGCGGCGCTCGTGCCGCCTGCGCTGCCGGTCGTCGCCGCCGTCAACAAGATCGACCTCGTCGCGGACAAGGCGAAGCTGCTGCCGCTGCTCCGCGATATCGCCGCCGTGCGCGACTGCGCGGCGATCGTGCCGGTGTCCGCCGATCGCGGCACCGGGCTCGATGCGCTCAAGGCTGCCATCGCCGCATTGCTGCCGGAGTCACTTCCGCTCTATCCTGCCGACGACGTCACCGACCGCGACGAGCGTTTCCTGGCTGCCGAGTTCGTGCGCGAGAAGATCTTCCGCCAGCTGGGCGACGAGGTGCCGTACGCGACGAGCGTCGCCATCGAGCAATTCATCCAGGACGGCGCGCTGCGGCGCATCCACGCGACGGTGTACGTCGACAAGGCAAGCCAGCGCGCGATCCTGCTGGGCGAAGGCGGTGCGCGCATGAAGGCAATCGCGTCGCAGGCGCGCGCCGACATGGAGCGCGTGTTCGGGGGTCGCGTCTTCCTCGAGGTGTGGGTCAAGGTGAAGCGTGGCTGGGCCGGCGACGAGCGCCAGCTGACACGCTTCGGGTACTGACGATGGCTGCCTCGAAGCCGCTGCGCGACCGCCGCGAGGACGAGCCCGCGTACGTGCTGCACGTCTATCCGTACCGCGAGACGAGCCTGATCGTTGAGGCGTTCACGCCGCAGGTCGGGCGCGTGGCGATGGTCGCCCGCGGAGCCAGGCGGCCGCGCTCCGAGCTGCGCGGCCTGCTGCGCGCGTTCGTGCCGCTGACGCTGTCCTGGGCGGGCGGGGCGGAGCTGAAGACGCTGCAGAAGGCGGAGTGGCGGGGCGGGTTGGCGTCGCCTGCCGGCGCGGCACTCCTGTGCGGCTTCTACCTGAACGAGCTGCTGCTGAAGCTCCTGCCGCGCGAGGACGCGCATCCGGTGCTGTGGCAGCACTACGAAGCGGCGCTCGCCGCGCTGACCGAAGGCGTGGCGCCGGCCGACCAGGCCGCGATCCTGCGCCGCTTCGAATTGCGCCTGCTCGCCGAGCTCGGCTACGCGATGCCGCTCACGCAGGCGAACGACGGTGCGAAGGTGCAGGCCGCCGAGCGCTACCATTATGCGTTCGAGCGCGGTCCGCTCACCGCAGCAGAGCCGGGTGCCCGCTATCCGGTCGTGCGCGGCGAAACGCTGCTGGCGCTCGCCACCGAGCGCTACGCGGACGCCCGCGTCGCCGCCGAAGCGCGCGAGCTGATGCGCACGGTGCTCGACCACTATCTCGAGGAGCGGAGTATTTTCAGCCGCCGCGTCGTGCGCGACCTGCAGGCGCTCGACGAGGAAAGCGAAACGCCATGAACGGAGCCGCAACGCGATGATCGAACTGGGCGTCAACATCGACCACGTGGCGACGCTGCGCCAGACGCGGCGCACCTACGAGCCCGATCCCGTATGGGCCGCCGTCGAGGCGCACCTCGGCGGCGCCGACGGCATCACCGTCCACCTCCGGGAGGACCGGCGCCACATCCAGGACGAGGACGTGCGCCGGCTGCGTGAGCTCGTGCACATCAAGCTCAATCTCGAGATGGCCGCGACGACCGAGATGGTCGATATCGCGTGCGCCCTCAAGCCCGAGATGGCGATGCTCGTTCCCGAAGGGCGGGAGGAGATCACCACCGAGGGCGGGCTCGACGTCGCGGCGCAGGAGTCGCGGCTCACGGGCATCGTCGCCGCGCTGGCCGACGCGGGTATTCGCACGTCGGTATTCATCGATCCCGAGCAACGCCAGGTTGAGGCGTCCGCGCGCATCGGCGCGCGGGTCTGCGAAGTCCACACCGGACCGTATGCGCACGCGTTCCATGCGAAGGGGCGCGACCCCGAATCGCCGGCCGTCGTGGCCGAGCTCGAGAAGATCCGCGCGGCCGGCGAAGCGATACGCGCGCTCGGCATGCGCTTCAACGCCGGCCACGCGCTCAATTACTTCAACGTGCAGCCGGTCGCCGCGCTGCCCGGCGTGCGGGAGCTGCACATCGGTCACGCGATCGTCTCGCGCTCGGTGTTCGTCGGCCTGCGCGAGGCGGTGCGCGAGATGAAGGCGCTGCTGCGCGAGGCCGCGAGGTGAGCGCCGGCCCCGTCATGCTCGGCGTCGAGGGGACGACGCTAACACCGGAGGATCGCGTGCGGCTCGCGCATCCGTCGGTCGGCGGCGTCATCCTGTTCGCGCGCAACTACGCATCGCCTGCGCAGGTGACGGGGCTGGTGCGGGAGATCCGCGGGCTGCGCGATCCGCCGCTGCTGGTCGCGGTCGACCATGAGGGCGGTCGGGTGCAGCGATTCCGCGACGGGTTCAGCGCCGTGCCGCCGATGCGCACGCTGGGCGAGCGCTACGACACCGATCGCGACGGCGCGCTGGGCGAGGCGCGGCGCTGGGGCCGCGTCATCGCCGGGGAACTGGGCGCCTGCGGCATCGACTTCAGCTTCACGCCGGTGCTGGACCTCGACTACGGCGAAAGCGCCATCATCGGCCATCGCGCATTTCACGCCGACGCGGCCGCAGTGGCGGCGCTGGCGGCGGCGCTGTGCGCAGGCTTGCACGACGGTGGCATGGCGGCGGTCGGTAAGCACTTCCCGGGGCATGGGCGCGTCGCCGCGGACTCGCACGTCGCGCTCCCGGTCGACGCGCGCTCCTTCGACGAGATCGCCGCCGACGATCTCGCGCCGTTCGCGGCGCTGATTGCGCAGGATGCGATCGACGGCGTGATGCCCGCGCACATCGCCTATCCGGCGGTGGCGCCCGAGCCGGCCGGATTCTCGCCGCGGTGGCTGAAGGCGATCCTGCGCGGCGCGCTCAATTTCGACGGTCTGGTCTTCAGCGACGATCTCGAAATGGCGGGCGCGCATGGCGCCGGCGACATCGTGGCGCGTGCGGACGCTGCCGCAGCGGCAGGTTGCGACATGGTGCTCGCGTGCAACGACTTCGCTGCGATGGACGACCTGCTGGCGCGCTGGCGCCCGCCGGCGAACGCGCGGCTCGCAGCGCGCGTCGCGCGGATGCGCCGCCGCGCGAGCCCGCGTGCCGATCACTGACGCGCGGAGGTCAGCGTCTTCTGTTCGTTGCGCAGCTCGACGATCCGGCGGCGCACGGGCTCTGCGCGTTCGCGGTACTTTGTCGACACGGCCGCCATCCGGTCCGTCAGCGCGCGGTCGACGCGCGCGAGATCCAGCCCGTCGGCCTTGAAGTTGTTGGCAGCGTAACCGCGCTGGCTGCGCAGCACGTCGAGTTCCGCGGCTTCTTCCTTGTCGTTGCGCGCGACGACGCGTTCGAGTCCGTCGATCTCCGCAGCGATTTCGCGCTGACGCCGCTCGCGGGCCATCACGTCGACGTTCCTGCGCGTTTCATCGAGGTCGTCCGCGCCCTTCGCGCGCGGCGGCGGCGGCGTCGCCGGATCGGGAACCACGAGGCGCACGACGCCGCCTTCGCCGGGCGTGCGGCACGGAAAGTCCTGGTAGGTGATGACACCCTTGTCGACGCAGCGATACACTTCCGCCGCATGCGCGGCCGGCGGCAGCGCGAGGAGCACAAAAGCCAAGACCTGGCGTAGCACGGGGAAAGCCTCCTGCGGGAATCGCCCGCCGCGGAACGCGGAT
>JBDSLT010000354.1:0-2515 GCA_039916265.1 Casimicrobiaceae bacterium
TGACGGAGCGTAGCGAATGACCGAAGCCGTGATCGTTTCCACCGCACGCACGGGTCTCGCCAAGAGCTGGCGCGGCGCGTTCAACATGACGCACGGCGCGACGATGGGCGGCCACGCCGTGCAGCACGCCATCGCGCGCGCAGGGCTCGCTGCCGGCGAGGTGGACGATGTGCTGATCGGCTGCGCGTTGCCGGAAGGTGCGACGGGAGGGAACATCGCGCGCCAGATCGCGCTGCGTGCGGGGTGTCCGGTGAGCGTGCCCGCGGCCACGGTCAACCGCTTCTGCTCGTCGGGGTTGCAGACGATCGCGTTTGCAGCGCAGCGGATCATCGCCGGCGAGGCCGACGCCATCGTCGCCGGCGGGGTCGAGTCGATCTCCTGCGTTCAGAACGAGCAGAACCGGCACATGGTCCGCGAATCGTGGCTGGCGGCGCACAAGCCCGAGGTCTACTGGTCGATGCTCGAAACCGCGGAAACGGTGGCCAAGCGCTACGGCATATCGCGCGAGCGGCAGGACGAATACGGCGTGCAGAGCCAACAGCGCGCGGCGGCTGCCGTCGCGGCGGGACGCTTCGACGCCGAGATCGTTGCGATGACGGTGACGATGGGCGTGGCCGACAAGGCGACATCGCGCATCTTCACCCGCGAAGCGACGATCGCCGCCGACGAGGGCATTCGCGCGGACACGACCTACGACGGCGTGGCGAGGATCAAGCCGGCGATTCCCGGCGGCACCGTCGCCGCGGGCAACGCGAGCCAATTTTCCGACGGCGCCGCTGCCTGCGTCGTGATGAGCGGCGAGGCTGCGGCGCAGCGCGGGCTCCAGCCGCTCGGCGTCTTTCGCGCGTTCGCCGTCGCCGGCTGCGAGCCCGACGAAATGGGCATCGGCCCGGTCTTCGCGGTGCGCAAGCTTCTCGCTAAGACGGGCCTTGCGATCGACGACATCGATCTGTGGGAGATGAACGAGGCCTTCGCGGTGCAGGTGATCTATTCGCGCGATGCGCTCGGCATCCCCAACGACCGGCTAAACGTCGACGGCGGCGCGATTGCCGTCGGCCACCCCTATGGCGTGTCGGGCGCGCGGCTCACCGGCCACGCGCTGATCGAAGGCCGCCGCCGCGGGGCCAGGCGCGTCGTCGTCACGATGTGCATCGGCGGCGGCATGGGGGCGGCGGGGCTGTTCGAGGTGGCGTGATTCGCGACGGATCCGGCCAGTCGAGCAGGTCGCCGCTCAACGGTCACGCCGGCGCGTCAGGGGATCGTCACGCCGACGTTGATCATGGCGCCGGCGCCTCCGAACAACACCAGCTCCGAGCAGAAGCGATTGATGCAATAGCCCACCGACGGGACGATTGCGGGCGCCACCCCCGAATTGTTGAACGGGATCTTGTTCTGGTATTGGCCGGAGTAGCCGTGGACCAGGCCGACGGCGAGCTTGAAATACAGCGGCTGCGCGGCGTCGAACGGACGCCACCGGTAGCCGCCGTAGACGAACTGCGACGGCTGGCCGAAGGAATTCTTGAACGACGACGCTCCGACGAGCCACGTCTCGGTGACGTTCCACTCGATGAGCACCAGGTCCTGCTTGTCGACGTGCGCCGGGTCGTAGCTGAAATGCCACGTCTTGGCGCTGGTCACGAAAAAGAAGCGATCGGTGCGCCACGGCTCGGGCGCGGACCAGACGGATGGCAGCGACGCGTCGGCCGGCGGGGCCGCGGACTGCGCATGCGCAACGCTTGCGGGGAAGGCACACAGCAACGCGGCGATGCCGGAGAGGCCCCGCGACGCGGACGTGGATTGTGGGCAGATGAAGCGGGACCGGAAGGTGCCGCGTACAGCGCGTTCCATGGCACCCCAGGTTCGGAGAAGGAGGCGTGACTTTAACACGCCAGGATGCGCAGATTGTGCGCTATCGAACACATCATTTGCTGAAACCCGCATCTGACGAAACAGACGGTGTCAGCGTTGATCTGAATCATTGGCAGTTGAACGCGATCGCTGGAGGGCATCTTCCCGGCCCGCGTCCGCGGCCGTTCATTCGTTCAGTAACCGAAAGCAGCCATGCAGGACTGCGGAACGACGGGCGGCCGTCGCCCAATAGCGGTCATTCGTCCCAACTCTACAATCCCGCAATCGGACAGCTAGCGGATCACCCGATCGGCGCGAGCGAGCACGCCAGGCGGGATCGCGATGCCGAGGTCACTGGCCGTCTTGAGGTTGATCACCAGTTCATACTTGGTCGGCTGCTGAACCGGGAGATCGGCTGGTTTTGCGCCTTTCAGTAATCGGTCAACGAAGCCCGCCGTCCGCTCGAAGAACTCCTCGACATCTGGCGCGTAGTGAACCAACCCGCCTTGCTCCGCGAATAATGGTATGGCGGCAATAGAAGGCAATTTTTGTCTGAGTAGAAACGCCATGATTTGTTCAGTGCGCGTTCTGAGAACAGGCGCACCCGAATACCACAGCGCGTCACCGCCACTTGAGGAGATCTTTTCCAACGCGGTCGCTATGTCCT
>JBDSLT010000355.1:0-6969 GCA_039916265.1 Casimicrobiaceae bacterium
CCCACAGGACACCCGCGGCCAGACCCCCGATCAGCGCGTGACGCCACGACAGGCGGCCGACCGGCATCACGAGGTAGATCGCGGTCAATACCATGACCTCGCCGCCGACCCCCAGCGCGTAGAGCAGGAAATTCGAGAGGTGTTCGAGCGACGTGGGCATGCCGAAAAGCGTGACGTCGCGGCTTGCGAGCGCCGCGAGCCGGCCCGACACGAGCGTGACGACGAGCAGGCCGAGGCCGAGGAACACGATGAACACGTACGGCATCAGCGCCGAGACGGCGAAGTGCCGTTTGCGCTCGCCAGTGCGGTGATGGAAGATCACCGCCATCGCGTTTTCGAGCACCGTGAATGCGAGCGCGCTGAAGACCAGCATGGACGCCACGACGACGCCCCCGACGAGCGTGCGGTGTGAGAGGAAGGCGGCGAAGTCGGCGACGAGTATCGCCGACTGTCCCGGCACGACGAATTCGAGGTATTCGCGGAGCGCCGCGAGGAGGCGCGCCTCGTCGATGACGTGCGACAGCGCGATAAGCAGCAGGATGAGCAGCGGAATGAGGGACAGCAGCGCGTAATACGCCACTGCCCCCGCGAGGAGTAAGCCCCGGTTGGCACGAAAGCCCGCGAACACATCGCGCGCGAAGCGCGCGGGATGGCGGAGGACGAACCGCGACGCGGACTGCGGTGACTCCTCCCCCATGGCGCGATGGGTGCCGGTCAGCGCGACCAGTGTCCCCGGTGCAACGTCCAGCGCCACACGGAGTCCGAGTCGCGCGCGATCGCGGGCGAACTCGCCGCGGCCAGCGCGGAGGCGATGAACAGGGTCCGAATGCGCATGTAGAGCCTCCTTACGTTCAGCCCACAACGGCGCACCTTGGTGCGCCGGTGCGACAGGAACGACTGGAGTGTGCGCGCGCAGGTTCCGCTTTGATGTCGGCGGAACGCGGAATCCGCGTTCCGCCTACAGCGGCGTGGCCGCGCGTCCGACGTCGGCGCAGGGGCGCCGCGCGAACGGTCGGCGCCTTAGCTTGCCGAAGGGTCGTCCGACGGGAGGGAGTGAGGCGCGACGACATCGGGTGCGTCGTCGATGAAGCTGAGCGCTTCGTTCAGCATCGACAGTGCGGTTGCCGCTTGGCCAGAGGCGAGCGTCGCGCGAATGTCGACGAAATACTGCCGCAGCCGCTGCTCGTAGGCTTGGGCGACCGCCAGCTCGCCGACGAGGCGATCGATCTCGATTTGAAGCGGGCTGTTCGGCGCGTTCATCGATGGGCAGGGGGCAGGGGGCATTCCGCGACGCGCGCGCGATGCGTCGCGCCTACGTCTGGTCGCTGCCGACGCGCGGCTCGAATTCGCGCGCGAGTGGCCGGCGCCCGGCGCGCGGGCACCGGCGGAGCGTGCGGCTCAGCCCTCGTACTTGAACGACAGCTGCACGCGGGCGCGGTAGGCAACCACCTTGCCATTCTCGACCTTCATGTCGAGCTTCGAGACCTCTGCGATACGCAGGTCGCGCAGCGATTTGCTCGCGACCGCCACCGCCTTGCTGGCGGCATCCTCCCACGACACGCTGCTCGTGCCGATCACGTCGATGATTCGATAGACACCGTCGCTCGTTGCGTTCTTTTTCGCCATGATGTGAAGTCCTCTCCGGTTCGATTTGTCGTTCGAGTTGTCGTTGTCCGCCCCTGCGCGCGGCAGGAGACGCAACGATGATACCCGCGGACTTCCGGCGTGGCGAGCCGCCGCAGCCCCGTGCGAGACGCCCTCAGCGATAGACGGGGTCCGCCTGCGTGAACCAGGCGTGAAGGATCCGGTACGCCATCAGGTAGTTCTTCTGCTGGAAGCTCGCGTGCGAGATGCCGGCCATCATGGTGAACTGCTTGTCCGCGTTCGGCAGGCGCACGAAGAAATCGATGAGGTCGTCGAGCGCGGCGATGCCGTCGTGTTCGCCGCGCATGACCATCGTCGGCGCGGCGATTCGCGCCGGATCGACGACCGGCAGCTTCGAGCACATGTCGATGTAGGTGCCGTTCGGCATCGAGTCGTCGAGCGCCAGGATCGCGTCGGCGAAAGCGTCGACGACGCGCTTTTCCGCACATTCGGGATGGTCGCGCTCGAAAATCGAATGCACGAACGCGCGATCGATCGGGCGCCGTTTCGTCGCGAGGAATTCCGGAAGCTTCTTGCGCCGCTGCGCGAGCGTCGGCGCGCCTTCCCCGGTCCACACAAATGCATCGAGTGCCAGGCGCGCCACGCGCTCGGGATGACGCTCGGCGAACAGCGCGGCACGAAGCGCGCCGGACGAGATGCCGTAGGTGAGAAAGCGCCCGATGCCGCGCGCGTCCACGATGTAATCAGTCGCCGCCGCGAGATCGTCGGCGCCGTTCGCGATGTCGCAGTCGACGTCGCGGTGCTTGTCGGAGCGGCCGTAGCCTTCCATGTCGACGCACCAGCAGACGAAGCCGCGCTGCGCGAACCAGTCCATCACCGACGAATCCGGACGCCCGGGAACGGCGAGGTCGAACGTCGGCTGCGACGCCATCGACGATCCGTGCACGAACAGCACCGCCGGCTTGGCGGCAGGCGAGTCGACGAATTTCTCCCAGAGGAACAGGCGCACGTTGCCCTTGCGCGTCCAGTGCTCGCGGCCGGTCACCACCGGCGGATCGGCGGGCGTCATTCGATTTTTGCGCCGGTGTCTCGTACCACCTTGGCCCAGAGATCCTTCTCGCCACGGAAGTACGCGCCGAACTCCGCCGGCGTCGACCCGACGATCTCGATGCCGGCGCTCGCCATGTAAGTCTTGACCTCGGGGGTCGCCAGCGCCGCGACGACTTCGCGGTGGAGGCGCGCGACGATCGCCGGCGGCGTGCCCTTCGGCGCGAGCAAACCCATCCAGACATAGGCCTGGTAGCCGGACACGCCGGACTCGGCGAGCGTGGGCACGTCGGGAAGCTGCGCGGAACGCTGCGTTCCGGTGACCGCGAGCGGCCGCAGCTTGCCGGCCTTGATGTGGCCGACCATGCCGGCCGTGCCCGGGATCGCCGTGGGAACGGTACCCGCCAGGAGGTCGGTCGTCGCTTGCGCGCTGCCGCGGTAGGGGACGTGCACGAGCTTGATTCCCGTGGCCGACGCAAACAGCGCCATGAACAGGTGCTGGCCGCTCCCGTTGCCGGAAGATGCGTAGTCGACCTGGCCCGGCCGCGCCTTCGCATAGGCGACGAACTCCGCGACGGTGTTGACCGGCAGCGACGGGTGCACCACCAGCACGCCGGGCTCGCGACCGATCAGCGAGATCGGCGCGAAATCGTCGATGGGATCGTAGCTGAGCTGCTTGTAAAGCGACGCGCTGATCGCGTTGGTCTGCGATGCGAGCAGCAGCGTATAGCCGTCGGCGACGGCCTTGGCGGCGATCTCGGTGCCGATGGTGGCGCCGGCCCCGGGCTTGTTCTCCACGACGACCGGCTGGCCCAGACGCTTGCCCATCTCCTGCGCGATGAGGCGCATGGGCCCGTCGACGGCGCCGCCGGGGGAGAAGGGGACGATCACGCGGATCGGCCGGTTCGGGAAGTCCTGTGCGTCTACGCCGGCGACGGCGAGCAGGGCCGCGGCGGCCGCGAGGGTCATGGCGCCGCTGCGGGCGCGAAGAAGTGGCGAAAGATTCATCGTCGGAACGAGACCGTCGAGTGGGCGGGCTCGCATGGTCGCACGCGCGCAACGCGCGTTCAATGCGCGGCGTCCACGCGCAGCGTGACGAGGACCGGATTGTGATCGGACGACTTGACCTCGAACGCCGCGGCCGCCAGCAGCGCCACTCCGCGCACCATGACGTGATCGACCTGCTGGCCGAGGAAGCGCGCGCGCAGATCGGGCTCGAAGCTGATCTCGGTCAGGCCGAGCGTCAAGGCGGCGGCGCGCACGGCGGCGCGGCGGCCCTCGCTCCACGTATTGAAGTCGCCGGCGAAAACGATGGGGCCGCGATGCGCGGCGAGCGGGCGGACCAGCGCGGCGAACTGCGCTTCGTAGGCGCGCTGCGCCAACGAGAAGTTGATGGCGTGCACGTTGACGACGGCGAGCGTCTCCACGCGCCCTTTGAGGGCGTACCACGCGATGAGGCCCGACTTGGGGATGCGCAGCAGCGGCTCGACGGCGCGCTCCGCGCAGGTGGCGAGCGGCGGCACCGTCGCCGCGGTGACCACGCCATGATCGACGTCGCGATAGATGAAGCTGCTCGCCATCGTATAACGCAAGCCGCGGGCGTCGAGCAGCGCGCGCAGATCGTCGCGCAGCACCGCTTCCTGCAGCAGCGCGACATCGGCATCGCGGAGGAAGCGGGCGAGATCGCGATCCCAGCCGACATCGCCCTGCTTGTGCAGGTTCCACGTCAGCAGGCGCAGCGAATCGGGGTCGAGCCCCGACGCGCTTGCGACGTCGGGCACTCGTCCCGTGTCGTCGCGCGACGCGCCGCCCGCGCGCTCGCCTGGGCGCCGCCTTTCGCCGATGGCTGCGGAGCATCCGATCGGCGACACGCGCAGCGTGCCGTCGCCGGAGGGCGACACTCCGCGCGGCGATTCGGTCAGCGTGACGCAAGCACAGAGCGCAAGCGCCGCAAGCGGCGGGGCGACGCCGCGAAGGCGCCGCGTCAGCGTGGAGGGCAAAGGAAAAACCAAAAGTGAGGTCTCGAAAAGCATGGCCGTGACGCGGTCGCGGGGGTAAACTGCGCGGGCCTTTGTGAAGTTTGCCGGAGATTTCGTTGCCCTGCAGCCGTTGCGGTCGTCCTTCCAGTTCCGACGCGCGCACGTGCGTCGTTTGCTCCCGGCGTCCTGTGCCCGTCGCCATCGCGGGTGGACGCACCGCGACGCTCCAGGACGACACCATCCAGATTCCCCGCTCTACGCTGGGGGATGACGGCCCGGTCGTGCGGCCGACGCTGGCGGTGCTGTTCCGGCTGGCCGTGGGCCCGGCCGCCGACTACTACACGCCGCGATTCCTGAACTACGAGCGCGCAGGCTATGGCACGCCCGGATGGCATTGGCCCGCACTGCTGTTCCAGTGCCTGTGGGCGTTCTATCGCAACCTGTGGCTGCTCGGCGTCTTCTACGCGCTGCTGACTGCCGCCGGCGCGATGACCTTCGTCTCGCTCGCCGAAAACATCGACGACTGGAGTCTGCCGTGGCTGGTATGCGCGGGCGCCTGCATCTGGCTCGGGCCCGGCATCGTCGCGGCGCTGGTATCGACGCCGCTGCTCTACACTCGCATCCGCCGGCTGGTGCGGCGCGCCGAGGGGATGAGCCGCGATGCGGCCACCGCGGCGTCGCTGCTCGCGGCGCGCCCGTCCACCTCGTGGCACGACGCCGTGCTCTTCGGGGGCGCCGCGCTGATCATGGCGCTGGGCCCGGTCGCACCGACGGTGCACGTCGCCTACCAGGAGCACGCGGTACGCGAAAAGATCTCGCAGAGCCTGCGCGCCACGCTGCCGCTGCAGCAGGAGATCGAGGCGCGGTGGTCGCGCTTCACCGCGATCCCCCGCGCCTTCGACGGCGCGTCGCTGCTCGCGCTGCAATGGTCGCATCTGCTCGACGACGTCAACGTCAGCCCGATCACCGGGCGCGTGCGACTCGGCCTCGGCCCGTCGATCCCGGAGCTGTGGGGCAAGACCATCCTGCTCGCGCCCGCGACCGACTGGCTGCAGCGCATCCACTGGACGTGCATCCCGATCGACATTCCCAAACGTTTCCTGCCCAAGGAGTGCCGCCCCTCATGAACGAAGATGCGTTCAACCTTAGCATTCGCGCCTTTCTGAAAATGGTCGGCATCAGCTCGCAGCGCGAAATCGAGCGAGCGGTGGCCAAGGCCATCGCCGACAAGGCCATCGCGGGGACCGAGGCGTTTCCTGCACGTGTCACGCTGGAAGTCGCCGGACTGAAGGTCCACGCGGTCTTCGACGGCGAGATCAAGCTGCAGTAGGCGTTCCGCGAGCCTTGCGCGGATCAGGGGGCGCCGATGGGCTCGAAGGACTCGCGCGTCGACGGCTACATCGTGCAAGCCGCGCCGTTCGCGCAGCCGATCCTCCAGCATCTGCGCGCCATCGTTCACGGCGCCTGCCCCGCGGTCGCCGAGACGATCAAGTGGGGCTGTCCCTTCTTCGAGTATCGCGGGGTGCTCTGCTCGATGGCCGCGTTCAAGGCGCATTGCGCCTTCGGTTTCTCGCACAGCGAAATGGCCCGCAGCGTTCCTGGCAGATCCAGCGCGGCGATGGGTCAGTTTGGGCGCATCACGCGCCTGACCGATCTGCCGAAGGACGCGGTTCTGAGGGCGCTGCTAAAAAAAGCGGCGGCGCTCAATGTATCGGGCGTGAAGTCGGCGCGCGGCGGGGGACGCGACCGCGGCTGACGCTCGGCGCGTGCTTGCCGGCACCCACGCCACGGCGCTACGCTGTCGGCTGCCGCGACGCCAGGCCGTCATCCCCGCAGGAGGAATCCATGAAGCCGACTTCACGCCGCAACCCGCTGCGCATTGCGCTGGGCGCTGCCGCCATCGCACTCCTCGCGGGCGCGGCGAATGCTGCCAACGTCACCGAGTGCACGGGGGTCGGCCTTTGCTACTGCGCCAATGCCGATTTCAAGGACGCGGTCGCGGAAAAGGTCGAGTATTTCCGCAAGGCCATCGCCGCCGAGCGTGCGAAGGGCAAGGCAATCGGCTACATGAGCGTGCCGCTGTCGTCGACCGGCGGCGGCTACTTCAACCTCAATCGCGAGGTCGCGGAAAAGATCAAGGAGCGCGTCGAGGCGCGCCTGGGTTCCGAGTCGGCGTGGCTCCTGAACCCTGCGGCGCGCGACGCCGACCTGCCGACGTTGAACAACGTGCGCGCAGGGCAGGGCGACTACCTGCTCATGTGGACGCGCATCCTCGAAGGGCCGAAGTCGCTGGGCGAGGATTTCGACTTCGTCTACTTTGTCGGCACGTCGGATTTCG
>JBDSLT010000356.1:0-5381 GCA_039916265.1 Casimicrobiaceae bacterium
GCCCGAGCACGCGATGCCCGCGCTTCGCGAGCTGGTACGCAGCCGCGCTGCCGGTGGCGCCGAGCCCCAGGACGATGACGTCGTACGCGGCCATGACCGGCGATCTTAGCGCGGCGCGGCCGTCCGCCCTGACGGTGCGCGCGGCGGCTGCCGATCCTGCTCGGCGGCCTCGCCGGCCGATCGCGCCATGCGATCATTCGCCTCCCTGCGCCGCGCCTTCGCGGAGATTTCGTCGTGTTCGCCTGGTTCGAGAGTCTCGTTTCGCCGTATCCCGACGCGGTGCCGGCCACACCGCCGCGCGGCTTTTTCGCGTTCCTGTGGGAATGCACGCGCGGGCTGCGCCGCTTCCTGCTCGCGATGACGCTGCTCACCGCGGCGATCGGCGCCTTCGAGGCGCTGCTGTTCAGCATGATGGGGCATATCGTCGACTGGCTGGCGGAAGTGAAGCCTGCCGACCTGTGGGCGACGCAACGCTCGACGCTGCTGCTGCTGGCCGCGGTGCTCGCTGCCAGCATGCTGCTCGTCGCGCTGCAGTCGACGATCAAGCAGCAGGCGCTCGCCGGGAACTTCCCGATGCTGCTGCGCTGGAATTTTCACCGGCTGCTGCTCAGCCAGAGCATGGGCTTCTACCAGGACGAGTTCGCCGGGCGCATCGCCACCAAGGTGATGCAGACGGCCCTCGCGGTGCGCGACGTCTGGCTGATCGTCGCCGAGCTGCTGGTGTTCGTCATCATCTATTTCGTGACGATGCTGGCGGTGCTGGGGGGCTTCGACCTTAAGCTCCTCGGCGCGTTCTTCGCGTGGCTTCTGCTCTACGTCGTCACGCTGCATTACTTCGTGCCGCGCCTCGGGCATGTCGCGCGCGAGCAGGCCGACGCCCGCTCGCTGATGACGGGGCGCATCACCGACGCGTACACCAACATCGCGACGGTGAAGCTGTTTTCGCACACCAACCGCGAGGCCGGCTACGCGAAGGCGGCGATGCGCGAGTTCCTCGGCACCGTGCACCAGCAGATGCGGCTCGTCACCGCCTTCGAGATCGTCAACCATGCGCTGTCGATGGCGCTGATCGCGTCGACCGCCGGCGTGACGCTGTGGCTGTGGATACAGGGGCAGGTCGGCGTGGGCGCCGTCGCGGCGGCCACCGCGATGGCGCTGCGGCTGAACGGCATCTCGCACTGGGTGATGTGGGAGATGGCGGCGCTGTTCGAGCACATCGGCACCGTACAGGACGGCATCAACACGCTCGCGCGCGTGCACACCGTCGTCGACCCACCGGGGGCGACGCCGCTCGTCGTCCCGCGCGGCGAGGTCCGCTTCGAGCACGTCAGCTTTTCGTACGGCGGCAAGCTGCCGGTCATCGACGACCTGTCGCTGGTCATCCACCCCGGCGAGAAGATCGGCCTCGTCGGCCGTTCGGGCGCGGGCAAGTCGACGATCGTCAACCTGCTGCTGCGCTTCTACGACATCGAGCGCGGCCGCATCCTGATCGACGGGCAGGACATCGCCCGCTGCACGCAGGAAAGCCTGCGCGCGCAGATCGGCATGGTGACGCAGGACACCTCGCTGTTGCATCGCTCGGTGCGCGACAACATCCTCTACGGCCGGCCCGACGCGACCGACGCCGACATGGAAGCGGCGGCACGGCGCGCGGAAGCCGCCGACTTCATCGCGGGACTGGCCGACGCCAAGGGTCGCAGCGCGTACGACGCGCACGTCGGCGAGCGCGGCGTCAAACTGTCGGGCGGCCAGCGCCAGCGCATCGCAATCGCGCGGGTGATGCTGAAGGACGCGCCGATCCTGCTGCTCGACGAAGCCACTTCCGCGCTCGATTCGGAGGTCGAGGCGGCGATCCAGCAAAGCCTCTATCGACTGATGCAGGGCAAGACCGTCGTCGCGATCGCGCATCGCCTGTCGACGATCGCCGCGATGGACCGACTGATCGTGCTCGACCGCGGGCGCATCGTCGAGGAGGGTCCGCACAAGGCGCTGCTCGCGCAAGGCGGGCTCTACGCGCGGCTGTGGGCGCACCAGAGCGGCGGCTTCCTGGGTGGGGAGGACGCCGACGTCCCAGGCGTCCTCGGCGGCGAGGCGAGCAACGACGAGGTCGGCGAGGACCGGGCGGCGACGCGGATGGAGAACGCGCATATGGGGCACGATCGGTTGACGGGGTCGAACTCGCCGGTGGCATAGAGGACTCGCCGCCGATGGGCGCGCCCGATCCTCGCGCGCGCCGCAGCGCCTCGCTGTTCGTTTCCGAGGGCCAAGCATCGGAGCACCTTCGGGAAGTCCGTTGTGACGGAAGGGGGAACCTATAATGAGGCAACGCGCGATACAACCATGGTAACGACCGCGCCGCGCAGATGTTGCGCCGCCTTCGGCAGCAACGTTCCGCCCAGGATCCCGGGAGCCCGATGCCTGCCGCCACAAAGCACGTCCTCGGTCTACCGCGGCTCGTCACGTGCCTCCAAAGCGGCTATGGTCGCGCCGATTTTTTCGCAGACCTTGGCGCCGGTGTCACCGTCGGCGTGGTCGCGCTTCCGCTGGCGATGGCGTTCGCGATTGCGTCGGGCGTCTCGCCGCAGGCCGGCATCTACACGGGCATCATCGCCGGCTTCCTGATCTCGGCGCTCGGCGGCTCGCGCGTCCAGATCGGCGGCCCCACCGGCGCGTACATCGTCGTCGTATACGGCATCGTTTCGCGCTACGGGCTCGCCAATCTCGTCATCTGCACGCTGGGTGCCGGCGCAATCCTGATGGCGCTGGGCGCGCTCCGCCTCGGCGGGCTCATTCGCTTCATCCCCGTGAGCATCGTCATCGGCTTCACCAACGGCATCGCGGTGCTGATCCTGCTGTCGCAGGTCAAGGATTTCCTCGGGCTCGGCGTGACGCTACCCGACGAGTTCTTCGCGAGGCTCCGCATACTCATGACCAGCCTCCCCGAGCTGCGCCTGCCGGACGTCGTCGTCGGCATGCTGTCGCTCGCCGTGCTGCTGCTTTGGCCCAAATCGGTGCGCTCGACCGGCGCGATTCTGGAGGCCGAGGCGCACGGGTCCCCGGCGCCGTTGCCGGCGCCGCTGCCGCTGCCGCGAGATCGTGCGCTCGGCCATGCGGTGCGCCGTGGCGCCGGGCTCATCATGCGCGTGCCCGGGCCGATCGTAGTGCTCGTCGTCGCGGCGCTCGCCTGCGCTTGGCTCGCCGTGCCACTCGCCACGATCGGCACGCGCTTCGGCGGCATCCCCACGGGCCTGCCCGAATTCTCCCTCCCCGTTTTGTCGCTATCGTCGATGCGCGACCTGATTGCACCCACGATCACCATCGCGCTGCTCGGCGCCATCGAATCGCTGCTGTCCGCGCGCGTGGCCGACTCGATGATCGGCGACCGCCACGATCCCAACCAGGAGCTCATCGCACAGGGCGTCGCCAACCTGGTCGCGCCGCTGTTCGGCGGGATACCCGCCACCGGCGCCATCGCGCGAACGGCGACGAACGTGCGCACCGGCGCGCGCACGCCAATCGCCGGGATGATCCACGCGCTGACGCTACTCATAATTGTGCTCGCGGCGGCGCCGCTCGCGAAGTTCATCCCGCTGGCGGCGCTATCGGCCGTGCTGATCGTCGTCGCCATCAACATGGGCGATTGGAAGGCGTTCGCCGAAATCCGCCGCTATTCGGTGCCCTACCGCGTCGTGCTGCTGACGACGTTCGTGTTCACCGTGGCGTTCGATCTCTCCACGGCGGTCGAAGTGGGCCTCGTGCTGGCAAGCCTCTTTTTCATCTATCGCGTGTCGGACCTGACGCGCGTCGAGCCGGTGTCCACCGACAACCCCGCCATCGCCGCCTATCGCGTGTTCGGTGCGCTCTTCTTCGGCTCCGTGGCGAAGCTCGAGCCGCTCCTCGAGGCCGACGCGGCCGCACGCGTCGTCGTGCTCGACATGCACCAGGTCATCAGCCTCGACAACACGGCCCTCGAGACACTCGAGTCGTTGCGCCACATGCTGCACGAGCGCCGCGCCACGCTGCTGCTGTGCGCGCTCAATTCGCATCCCGACGTGCAGGTGCGCCGTTCGGCGTTCGGCAAATCGCTCGGGGCCGACAACGTGCTGGCCGATTTTGCCGCGGCGATGCAGCGCGCGCAGGCGCTGGCGACATCAACCGGTTGACGCCGCGATGCCTAGCGAGTAGGTGAACGCTGTGCATGCGCGATGCTCCTTCGGGGCGAAATCGCCGCGTGGAGTCTAGCCCATCCGCCGCGCTGGGCTGCGTCCTGCGTCAGCGATCAGGAAGGCGTCACCTGCGCGCTGCCCGCGCCGCAGAGCGCGCCTTTCGACACCGTCGTCGTGCTGATGATGGAGAACCGCTCGTTCGATCACCGCGCGGCGCGAAGGCACGCCTGCGCCTCGCGTGCTCACTGAAGAGGCGCTCGTGCGAGCGCCGATGCCGATCGTCATCGTCTCCTTTTTGTGCGGCGCCCGAAGCGGCCCACCTGCGAGGGTAATCCACCACGCGGCGGGCCGGTGAGCGGACAATGGCGAAACCGGGCGCCCTTGCCGCGCGGCGACAGGGGGAGCGGATGGCGAAAGACGACAGGAACGTGCTGGGCGGCACATTGCAGGATTGCTCGACGCGGCCGTTGACAGGTTTCTACCGCGACGGCTGCTGCAACACCGGTCCCGAAGACGTCGGGCTGCACATCGTCTGCGTGCAGGTCACCGCGGAATTTCTCGCCTTCGCGCGGGCGCAGGGCAATGACCTGGTGACGCCGGCGCCCGATTTCGGCTTCCCGGGACTCAAACCAGGCGACCGCTGGTGCGTGTGCGCGGCGACCTGGCGGCAGGCCTACGAAGCGAACGTCGCGGCGCCGGTCGTGCTCGCGGCGACGCACGAGGAGACGCTGGCCGTGGTTCCGCTGGCGGCGCTGAAGGAGCACGCGCTGGATTTGCAGTAGGTCTGAGAAAGTCGCGCCGCCCCCGTCTACTCCACCGTCACGCTCTTCGCCAGATTCCGCGGCTTGTCCACGTCGGTTCCGCGAAGCACCGCGGTGTGATACGCGAGGAGCTGCAGCGGGATCACGTGCACAACCGGCGACAGCAATCCCCGATGCTCGGACACGCGCGTCACGTGGATGCCTTCGCTCGTCGACAGGCGGCTGTCGAGGTCGGCGACGACGTAGAGCTCGCCCCCGCGCGCCCGCACTTCCTGCAGGTTCGACTTGAGCTTTTCCAGCAGCGCGTCGTTGGGCGCGATGGCCACGACGGGCATCTCGGAGTCGACCAGCGCCAAGGGCCCGTGCTTCAGCTCGCCCGCCGGATACGCCTCGGCGTGGATGTAGGAAATTTCCTTGAGCTTGAGCGCGCCTTCCAGCGCGATCGGGTAGTGCA
>JBDSLT010000357.1:0-7764 GCA_039916265.1 Casimicrobiaceae bacterium
TCGCGCGGCACCGTCTTGAACGTCTGGCGCAGGAGGAAGATGCCGAACGCGCTCGCCATGTACGGCAGGCCGATGGCCAGGATCGTGTCCTTGATCCCGAGCGCGGTCATCGTCCGGTAGTTCTCGACGATCAGCACGTCGGGCATGATCATGAGTTGGACGAGCACCAGCGCGAACAGCACGTTGCGCCCGGGAAACGTGAAGCGCGCGAACGCGTACGCCGCCAGCGTGACGAGCACGAGCTGCGCCACGAGCACCATCGTGACGAGGATCATCGTGTTGACGAAATAGCGCGCGAACGGCGCGGCCTGCCACGCCTTGACGAAGTTGTCGAGCGTCAGCGGCGCGGCGAGCGTGAAGCGTGTCGAGAACTCGGGCGGGTGGAACGCCGTCCAGAAGGCGTAGGCAAGCGGCAGCACCCACAACACGCCGAGCACCCAGGCGCCGAGCGTCTCGAGCGCGCGGCCCACGCCCCTCGGCTCGTACACGGCGGTGGCCACGCTGCTCATTGGTAGTGCGTTCGGCGCTCGAGGAAGACGAACTGCGCCAGCGCGACGAGCCCGAGCAGCACGAGCAGCACCATCGTCAGCGCCGCCGCATACGCCGAATCCCAGAAGCGGAAGCCGATCTCGTAGATGTAGTACAGCAACAGCGCAGTCGTGTTGTCGGGCCCTCCGCGCGTCATCACGAAGATGTGGTCGACGAGCCGGAACGCATTGATCACCGCGTTGACCAGCACGAACAGCGTCGTCGGCATCAGCAGCGGAAAGGTTACGCGACGGAAGTAATACCAGCGCGACGCACCTTCGATCGCCGCCGCCTCGGCGAGGTGGGGCGACATCGCTTGCAGCGCCGCCAGGTAGAAAATCATGAAAAAGCCCGCTTCCTTCCACACGGTGACGACCATCAGCGCGGGCAACGCGGTCGACCGGCTGCCGAGCCAGTTATGGCGCGGTGCGCCGAACGCACCGGTCACCTGCTCGAGCAATCCGTATTCGGGCGTGTAGAAGAACAGCCAGATGTTCGCCACCGCGATCATCGGCAGGATCGTCGGCGTGAAGTAGGCAAGCCGCAGCAAGCCGCGTCCGGCGATGCGGTCGTTGACCCAGACCGCCATCAGCAGCGCCAGCACGATCGACAGCGGGATCGTGCCGAGCGCATACCAGAGGTTGTTGCCGAGCGCCTGCCAGAAGATCGGGTCGTCGACGAGCGCGCGGTAGTTGTCGAGGCCGACGAACGCCGCGCCGCGCGAGCCTTTGGGCGTCGAGTAGAAGCTGTGCCAGAGCGTCGAGACGGCCGGGTAATGCGTGAACGCGACCAGCAGCGCCATCGCCGGCGTGAGCAGCAGCCACGCGTACAGCCACTCCTTCGTGCGCGTCATCGCGGTAAGTAGGGTCAGAGACGACTTATTTAGAGGGCCTTCGCCCGCGAGGCCCCCTGTCTTTGACCCCGTGCCAATAAGTCGTCTCTGACCCTACTTAAAGGAAAGGGTTACTTGGCGGCGCGCAGGACGCGCTCGGCCTCGCGCTGTGCGTCCTTCATCGCCTGCTCGGGCGTCTTGGCGCCGGTGAGCGCCGCCTGCAGGCCGTCGTTCAGCGCCTTGGTAACGCGCTGGTTGTCGTGCGTCGACAACTCGGCCTTCGCGTACGGGAGCTGGTCGCGCGCGACGGCTGCCGGCGCGAAGCCCGCGACGTACTGCTTCATCGCCGGCGTGTCCCACGCATCAGCGCGCACGGCGACGTAGCCGGTGTCGATGCCCCACTGCGCAGCGCGTGCCGGCGTGGTCACCCACTTGACGAACTTGAACGCCGCATCGCGCTGCGCGGGCGTCGACTTCTTGAAAATGTAGAAATTGCCGCCGCCCGTCGGGCTGCCGCGCTGCTTGCCGGCCGGCAGCATCGCGACGCCGAAATCGAACTTGGCGTTGTTCTTGACGTTGGTGAGGTTGCCGGTCGTCGTCCAGATCATCGCGACCTTGCGCTCGAAAAAGTCCTTCGGCGTCGTGCCCCACTCGACGATGCCTTCGGGATGAACCTTGTACTTCTTCACGAGGTCGACCCAGTACTGCAGCGCGCCGATCACCTCGGGCCGGTCGTAATAGACCTCGGTGCCAGCCGCGTTCATCAGGTTGACGCCGTTCTGGATCGCCAGCGCCTGGAACAGCCAGTACGGAAAGCCGGACGAGGGGATCTGGACGCCCCACTGCGTCGCCTTGCCGGACGCGTCGCGCTTGGTGAGCTTCTGCCCGAACTCGGCCATTTCCATCCAGCTGGCCGGCGCCTTGTTGGGATCGAGTCCCGCCTCCTTGAACGCCTCCTTGTTCCAGTACAGGACGATCGTCGAGCGCTGGAACGGAATGCCCCACGTCTTGCCTCCGGTCTGGCTGTTCTCCATGAACGCCGGGTAGAAGCTCTTCAGCCACGCCTGATCGTCGGCTGTCTTCGCGAGCTCGTCGAAAGGAATGATCGCGTCCTCGTCGATCAGCGTGTACATGTCGGTCGACAGCAGGATCGACGTCACCGGCGGGTCGCCGCTCTTGACGGCCGTGATCGCCTTGGTGATCGAGTCCTGGTACGAGCCGGTATAGATCGGTTTCAGCTTGATGCCGGGATTCTCTTTCTCGAAATCCGTCGCGAAGCCGTCGATGATCTTGGTGATCGGTCCGCCGACGGCGACCGGATAGAAGAACGGGACTTCGACGGGCGCCTGCGCGGATGCGGCAGCCGCCACGAACGCCGCGGCGACGCCCGCGAGCCAGCGCTTTGCGTGCTTCAGCATGGAATTCTCCCTCCTGGAAAGTGTGCGATGTTACGCGAACATTGTCCCGGCGGAGCGCGGCCCCGGCACTGCCGCGCGCACACCGTCCGTGTCGAAATAGTGCTGCGCGGACGGCGCCCAGCGCAGCCACGCGGCGTCGCCGCGCGACAGCCCCACGCTACCGATCGCGCGGACGGCGATGCGCTCGCTGCCGATCCGGCAGGCGACCAGCGAATCGCCGCCGAGATACTCGACGCTCTCCACCGTCGCCGGCACGCCCCGCTCGTGCACCAGCTCGACATGCTCGGGCCGTACGCCGAGGGTTCCCGCGCCGTACTCGCCGGGCAGCATCGCCGGACCGTCGGTACCCGCGACCACTGCGCCCTCGCGCCCTGCGGCCAGGCGCAGCAGGTTCATCGGCGGCGTGCCGATGAAGCGCGCGACGAAGGCGTTGGCCGGCGTCTCGTAGAGATCGACGGGCGCGCCGTTCTGCTCGATCTTCCCCGCGTTGAGCAGCACGACGCGGTCGGCCATCGACATCGCCTCGACCTGGTCGTGCGTGACGTAGACCATCGTGATGCCGAGCTTGCGCTGCAGCGCGCGCAGCTCCTGGCGCATCTCGGCGCGCAGCTGCGCGTCGAGGTTCGACAGCGGCTCGTCCATCAGGCACACCGGCGCCTCGGCGATGACGGCGCGGCCCAGCGCGACGCGCTGCTGCTGGCCGCCGGAGAGCTGCGCCGGCTTGCGGTCGAGCAGCGCCGTCAGGCCGAGCATGTCCGCCACGCGTGCCAGCCGCGCCGCGGTATCCGCGACGGATACCTTGCGCACGGCGAGCCCGAAGGTGATGTTGTCGGCCACCGAAAGATGCGGAAACAGCGCATAGCTCTGGAACACCATCGCGATGTTGCGCGCGGCCGGTGGCAACTGCGTGACATCGCGCGAACCGATGCGAATGACGCCGGCGTCGGCGGATTCGAGGCCCGCGATCAGCCGCAGCGTCGTCGATTTGCCGCAGCCCGACGGGCCGAGCAGCACGTTGAGGGTGCCGGGCTCGAACGCGAACGTGATGCCGTCTACCGCCTGCACCTTGCCGGTGGCGGTGGCCCAGTGCTTGCTGACGCGCTCGAGGGCGATCGCCGACATGCGGGACGCGGAATCGCCCGAGGTCAGCCGAACAGCGCGGTGAGCGCCGCGCCCGGATCGGGCGCGCGCATGAACGCCTCGCCCACGAGGAACGCGTGCACGCCGTGGCGGCGCATCTGCGCCACGTCGCGCTGCGCGACGATGCCGCTTTCGGTGATGACGAGGCGGGGGGCGGGCACCTTGGAGAGCAGCCCGAGCGTCGTGTGCAGCGACACGCTGAAGTCCCGCAGGTTGCGATTGTTGATGCCGATGAGCGGTGTCGCGAGCTTCAGCGCGCGGTCGAGCTCGGCTTCGTCGTGAATCTCGACCAGCACGTCCATCCGGTAATCGTGCGCGCAGGCTTCGAGCGCCGCCATCCGTGCGTCGTCGAGCGCCGCGGCGATCAGCAGGATCGCGTCGGCGCCGAGCGCACGCGACTCCGCCACCTGATACTCATCGATGATGAATTCCTTGCGCAGCGCGGGCAGGTAGCACGCGAGGCGCGCCTCGACGAGGTGTTCCGGCGCGCCCTGGAAGAATGGCTTGTCGGTGAGCACCGACAGGCAGGCGGCGCCGGCGCGCTCGTACGACGCCGCGATTGCCGCGGGATCGAAAACCTCGCGCAGCACGCCCTTGCTCGGGCTCGCGCGCTTGATCTCGGCGATGACCGCGGGCTTGCCGTCGGCGATCTTCTGGCGCAGCGCCGCGGCGAAGCCGCGCGGCGGCGGGGTGATCCGTGCCTCGGCGTCGACCGTGGCAAAAGGCCGGGCCACCTGCGCGGCGATCACCTCCTGCGCCTTGGCCGTCATGATCTTCGCGAGGATGTCGCCTTGCGCGGGCGAATTCAACGGGGACCTCGCACGCGGGGGTCCAGCGGGGCGGCGTCGCCGGCGGCGCAGGGCGTCATGGCGCTTTGGGCGAGAGCTTCTGCGTCAGCGCGACGAACGCATCGAGCCTGCGTCTAGCCTCGCCACTGGCGATCGCCGCACGCGCGCGCTCGATGCCGTTGGCGATCGAGTCGGCGACGCCCGCGGCGTACAGTGCAGCGCCGGCGTTCAGCACCGTGATCTCGCGCGGCGTGCCGTCGACGCCGTCGAGCGCCTCCTTCAGCATCTCCTTCGACTCGGCAGCGTCCTTCACCTTCAGGCCGCGGTTGGACTTCATGTGAAGGCCGAAGTCCTCCGGGTGGATCTCGTACTCGCGGATCTTGCCGTCCTTGAGCTCGCCGACCATCGTCGCGGCGCCGAGCGACACCTCGTCCATGCCATCCAGTCCGTAGACGACGAGCGCATGACCGGCGCCGAGGCGCTCGAGCACGCGCACATGGATGCCCACCAGATCGGGATGGAACACGCCGATCAGCTGGTTGGGCGCGCCTGCCGGGTTGGTCAGCGGGCCGAGAATGTTGAAGATCGTGCGTACGCCGAGCTCGCGGCGCACCGGCGCCGCGTGCTTCATCGCGCTGTGATGGTTCGGCGCGAACATGAAGCCGACGCCGCATTCGGCGATGCACTGCGCCACCTGCCCAGGGGCGAGCATGATGTTGGCCCCGAGCGCCTCGAGCACGTCGGCGCTGCCCGACCTGGATGACACCGAGCGGTTGCCGTGCTTGGCCACGCGCGCGCCCGCGGCCGCAGCGACGAACATCGACGCCGTCGAGATGTTGAACGTGTGCGACGCGTCGCCGCCGGTACCGACGATGTCGACCAGGTTGTCGCGATCGGGAACGTCGACCTTGGTCGAGAATTCGCGCATGACCTGCGCCGCCGCCGCGATTTCGCCGATCGTCTCCTTCTTGACGCGCAATCCCACCGTCAGCGCCGCGATCATCACCGGCGTCACTTCGCCGCTCATGATCCGTCGCATCACCGACAGCATCTCGTCGTGGAAGATCTCGCGGTGCTCGATGGTGCGCTGGAGCGCGTCTTGCAGCGTGATGGTCATGGTCTGCGGGTCCCGATCCTGCTCAGTGCGCGGTGCGGTCGACGAAATTCGCAAGCAGCCGCTTGCCGTGCTCGGTCAGGATCGCCTCCGGATGGAACTGCACGCCGAATACCGGCAGCTCGCGGTGCCTCACGCCCATGATCTCGCCGTCGTCCGTCGTAGCGGTCACTACGAGGGCGGATGGCAGCGTCGTTGGGTCGATCGCGAGCGAATGGTAGCGCGTCGCGTTGAACGGCGTCGGCAGGCCCGCAAACACGCCTTCTCCGTCGTGCGCCACCGCCGACAGCTTGCCGTGCATGACGTGCCGCGCGCGGACGATCGTTGCGCCGAAGGCCTGGCCGATCGACTGATGGCCGAGGCACACGCCGAGGATCGGCACCTCGCCCGCAAAGCGCTGGATCAGCGGCACCGAGATGCCGGCTTCCGCCGGGGTGCACGGGCCCGGTGAAATCACGATCATCGACGGCGCGAGTGCCTCGACCTCGTCGAGCGCGATCGCGTCGTTGCGCGCGACGTGCACCTCCGCGCCGAGCTCGCCCAGATACTGGACGAGGTTGTAAGTGAAGCTGTCGTAATTGTCGATCATCAGCAGCATGGGCGTTTCCGTGGCGTCGCGAAGGCGGGCGGTGCCGCGGCGGCGGGAAATTCCGCGGCGGCCGCGGGAAAGGGCGGGAGAGCTCCCGCGGGAGAGCGTCAGGCGACGATCAACGCCATCGCAGCGCGACGGCCCGGCGGAAACACCCGGTAGCGATGCAGGCCATTCCGCCAAGGTACTGGATAGCGACAGGCGCTGCAACAACCGCGCGCCACAACGAAAACGCCCCGCCGGGCGGTGGCGGGGCGTTCTCCCGGGCCGAACCGCAGGGAGGGGCGGTCCGGACGGTTACTACTTCGAAGTTCGCTAGGGGCCGCGGCGCAACAGGCCCGCCACGAGCGACACGACGAACAGAATAAGGAAGATGAAGAACAGGATCTTCGCGATCTCGGCGGCGCCTACCGCCAGACCGGTAAAGCCGAAGATCGCCGCGATGATCGCAACAACAAAGAACACCAGGGCATAGTGAAGCATTGCAACCTCCTCTGAGTAGGTCCTAATGCCCGTCCGGCTATACCGCTGGTGCCACGCCAGACGGTCAATCGAACGCAACGGGCGCCAGCATCAGCGATCCGTAGCGGTCGTGTTGCAAATCGTGGTCGAAGGCGTCATCGACTTCGCCGCGCAGCGCCATCAACAACGCCCAGTCCTCATCCCCCGGCAGGTCGTCGGCGCGCAGCATCGGAATGCGCGCGGGTATCGTCGGCACCATCATCGACGGGTGGCGGTGGTCCCGTTGCGTACGCATGGCGCTTACCGATCCTCGCCAGGCTTCGGAGTTTGCGTTTCTTCGGGGGCCTGGTCGGGGGCGTCGGCTTCGCTGCCGCCCGAGCCTTCCGTGCCGTCTTTTGCGCGCTTCTTCAACCCGGCAGTGCGCGTCAGCAGCGGATCCTCTTCCTTGGCGCGGCTCTTTCCTTCCGCCTCGGCAGCGGCCAACTCCAACGCCTCGGCGTCGGACGCCGGGGCGGCCTGCTGCGCCGCCTTCTCGACCTTGCCCGATTCGACGAAATTCTTGGTCGCGTCGTTGTACTCGCGCGACGCTTCGTAGTTGCCTTCGCCGTAAACCGCTTTCCCCTTGCCCATGATTACTCCTGTGTGCTGTCGGGAGGTGCGATGCCATTGTGCGCAGCGGACGCGGCACCGTTAGTCGGCGGCGTGCTGAAACAGGCGTCGGGGCCGCGCGACAGGATGCTGTCGCGCGATGTCCTACAGGTGCCGTTACTCGACGGCGGTCGAGACGGCGAGCGTGGTCGGCGAGGGCGCGGCGATGCCGGCGGCAGGATCTTCGCCGGCGGCAAACGAGACGCGCGGCATGCCCGCGCGCACGGTGCCGAACATCGTCGCGA
>JBDSLT010000358.1:0-2979 GCA_039916265.1 Casimicrobiaceae bacterium
GAGCAGCGTCGGATCGGAAAAGAGGAACATCTTGACGCGCAGCGACCTGTGCGCGGCGTCGATCGCCGCCACGATCGGCAGCGCGGTGTCGTCGGGCAGGACGATCAGCGAGTGGGACATGGCGCGAACACGATCGCCAGGCCCGCGCGGTACGGCCGCACGAGCTGCAACACCAGGCCCGTCATCGTGCGATCGGCTTGCACGTGGCCTCCCGGCCCGAGAGGAGGCAGGTTTCCATCGGTGCGCCGGCGACGTCGTGCGCGGTCAGCGTCCAGCCGGAGGCGGTGCGGTCGAGCACTGCGAAGCCGAAGCGGACGGTGTAGCGCAGCTCGCGCATCGTCGCACCCTTGAGCGGACTCAGGTTCGGAGGGAAAGGGTCGGGCAGCGGCGCGTCGGCGGCCGTGCCGCCGTCGCCGAACACGAACTGCGGCGGCTGGCCCGACGCGAAGGTCACCGCCTCGAAGGCGTGAAAATGACCAGAGAAAACGGCGGCGACCGCGGGGGGGAACAACGGCGCTCCGAACAGCGACCCGAGCGTCGCCTGCAGCGCCGCGTTGCCGGTATACGGCGCGTCCGGCTGGCGGGGATTCGACGCGAACGCGAGCGGCGGATGATGGACGGCCACGTACGTCGTCGGCTTCGCCGCCGCGGACGCGAAGGCCTGCGCAAGCTGCGCGCGGTACGTCCGATACTCGACGCCGTCGACGGGAATGGGCAGGTTGCCCGCGCTCGACGAATCGAACACGAGCACGCGCTCATCGCGGCCGATCGGCACCTGGTAGGGCGCGCTGAAATCGCCGATGGCATCGTCGGCGACGTCGTTGCAGTCCTGCCGCGACGCAAGCGGCCGCGGGTCGAGCGCCCGCCACCAGCCCTGTCCCGCGCGGTTGCAGCTCTCGTGATTGCCGCGCACGACGATCCACGGCGCCGCCGCGAGCAGCGGCCGCGCGGGCGCGAAGAAGTCCGCATTCCACGCGTCGAATCCGTAACCCCACGGGCTGCCGGCGCAACCCGGTGTCGCGGCCGGGCACGCGCTCTCGCGATAGTGGTAATCGCCGACGTGGATGACGAGGTCGGGCGCCGTCGCGGCGGCGGCGGCGGCAACGGCCGCAAACGGCCACTGCGCGGGATCGTTGCAGCGCTGGATCTGCGAGCCGAACGCACCTGCATAGACGCGGCATCCTGTGTCGCCCAGCACGACGATCCGTGACGGTTCCCGCGTGGGCAGCGGCAGCGCGCGTCCGGCGAGCGTGGCGCGCGTCGACGACGGCGGCAGCGCAAACTCGCACACGGTCACGGGGAAATCCGCCGCCTTCGCCTGATCGGCGCGCCGCGGGAGCAGCTGCGCGGGTGCGCGCACCGTCATCGGCTGCGCCGCACCGTCGACGTCGATCGCCGGGCACGTCGCGGCGCTGACGATCGCCCGCGCGGTCGCCTGCCCGTCGGGTCCGAGCACGACGTAGCCGTAGGACGTCGACGCGGCCGGCGGTGGCGGCGGCGGGATCGTGGCGCAGCCGGCGACGATCATCGTCTGCAGCAGCGCGGCGGCGCAGCGGCGCGTCACCGGAAGTCGCCCCACAGCGCATGCACTGCGGCGAGAACTGCACAGCCCGCGGTCTCCGCGCGCAGCACGCGCGGACCCAGCCGGACCGCCGCGAGCCCCGCGCGCTCGGCGCGCGCCACTTCGTCCGCCGTCAATCCGCCTTCGGGTCCGATCAGGATGTCGAGCGCAAGCGGCGGCGGCAGTTGCGCGAGCGTGCGCGGTGCGTCTAGCGCGAGCACGATGCCCGCGCTGGCGACGTCACGTGCGGCGAGCCATGCGTCGAGCGCAACCGTGTCGCGCACGTCCGGCAGGCGGTTACGCCCGCATTGCTCGCACGCTGCGATGGCGATGTTCCGCCAGCGTGCCTGCCGCTGCACGGCACGCGGACCGGCGGGCAGCGGCGCGCTGCGTGCCGTGATCACCGGCTGCACGGCCGTCGCGCCGAGCTCTACCGATTTCCTGATTGCGTAGTCCATCGCGTCGCTCGCGACGACGGACTGGACGAGAATCGTCGTCAGCGCGACCTCGCGCTCGACATCCTCGAAGGATTCGACATGCGCGGTCACGCTGCGCCGGTCGATGCGCAGCATCGTCGCGGCGAATTCGCCGCCGGCGCCGCTGAACAGTGTCACGCGGTCGCCGACGCGCAGTCGCAGGACCTTCGCCGCGTGATGCGCGACGCCCGCAGGCAGCGCGACGTCGCGCCCTGCGGCGAGCTCGCCGGCGAGTTCCGGCACGCACAGGCGCGGACCTCCAGCGCTCACGACCGAGGACCCGCGACGAAGTCGAAGTGGAAATAGTCGGACAGCGGCCGATATCCGATGCGCGCGTAGATCGCGTTGGACGTCGGGTTGGCCACGTCCGTGGTGAGGAACACGCGGCGGCGGCCCGCGGCGAGGAGCTCGCGCGACAACGCGGCAACCAGCGCAGTCGCGTAGCCACGTCGGCGCGCGCCCGGGGGCGTGTACACGGGACCCACTCGCGCCGCGTCGTCGCCGGCTTCCGACCAGCCGGCGAGAGCGACGCGGTCGCGGTCCTGCCAGATCCGGTAGCGGCCCTGCGCGCGCACCTGCGGCACGTTGCGGCGTACCTGCGCATCCGTGTCGGGAAGGTCGGCTTCGGCCACGAACGCCAGCGACGCCTGGACGAGCCAGCCGAGGTCGGCGGTGGCGGCGACGCGCATGCGTCCGTCCGCTGCAGGCACTGCGGCGACTTCGCGCAAGACGTGATGCCGCAAATGGGCGCGCAGGACGGCCGGACGCGCGGTGCGTGCATGCCAGCGGCGGGCGAAGGCCTCGCAGTTCGCGCGCGTTCCGGCCACGCCTTGCAACAACGGATGGCGATCGGCGAGATCGTCCGCGAATTGTGCGACGAGCGCGGGATCGGCGCCTTCGACGAACAGGCCGTAGTCGTCGCGCTGCATGGCGGCCGCGCAG
>JBDSLT010000359.1:0-10217 GCA_039916265.1 Casimicrobiaceae bacterium
GCAATATTTGCAGGTGCGGCAGCGGCGGCCGCGTTGTCGCTGATCCTGCTGGCGCTGGGGACCGGCCTCGGGTTGTCCTCGGTCTCGCCTTTTGCGTACGAAGGCGCCTCTGCCAAGGCACTCGGGGTCGGGGCTATCGTCTGGCTCTTGCTCATGGCGGGCGTCGCATCGGGAATCGGCGGCTACATCGCCGGCCGGCTGCGCACCAGGTGGACCGACGTGGACATGGACGAAGCGTACTTCCGCGACACGGCGCACGGTTTGCTGGCGTGGGCGGTGGCGACCCTGGTGACGGCTGCCGTGCTCACCGGCGCGGCGACATCGATGGTGGGTACCGCAGCAAAAGCGGGCGCCGCAGGCGTGGGCGCTGCGACCGCCGTTGCGGGCACCGCGGCGACGCGCCCGGCGGATGGCGCGGCCGCGACGGACTCGGGGTATTTTGCCGACATGCTGTTTCGCGGCGCCAAGGCGCCCGAGCCCGCCACCGACGTGGAGTCAACGCGCCGCGAGGCGAGTCTCATATTGACCAATGCGTCGAGCGGCGAGCTTCCCCAATACGACCGCGCCTATCTCGCGCAGGTCGTGGCCAGCCGCACCGGCTTGTCGCAAGCGGTAGCCGAGCAGCGGGTGACGCAGGTGACGACTGCCGCGAAGGCAACGGCCGAGGCCACCCGGGCAAAGGCACAGGAAGCGGCCGACGCAGCGCGCAAGGTGACGGCGCAGACGGCGCTGTGGGTCTTTGTCTCGCTTCTTGTCGGCGCGTTCTACGCATCGCTGACGGCGACGTGGGGCGGCAGGCGTCGCGACTCGATCGTCAAGTAAATCCCGACATCCCTTTCACCGAAGGAATAATCATGCGCTCGCTTCTGCTCTGGCTCATCGGGATACCCATTCCGATCATCATCCTGATCGCGCTTTTCGCAAGATAGATGCATGGGCGCGGGCGCTGGTTTGACAGCATCCGCTCTCAGCCAAGCGATGCCTGGTAAATGCTGCCGACCGATTGATCCAGCGCGCGGTTGAATTCGTCATCGCTTTGTTGTGCGGTGAGGCCCTCGGTCAGCGCACGGGAAAAACTCGCGACGACGCCGTGGTTGCGCGCCAGTTTCCGGTTCGCTTCGTCCCGCGAATAGCCGCCCGAGAGCGCGACGACGCGCAGCACCTTGGGATGCTTGACCAGCGCCGCGTAAGCGTCGTCGACCGTCGGGAGGGTCAGCTTTAGCATCACCCGTTGGTCGGAACCCAGCGTATCCAGGTGTTTCGTGATCGCCGCGTCGAGAAGGTGCTCCGCCGCTTCCTTGTCGGTCGCGTGGATGTCGACCTCCGGCTCGATGATCGGCACGAGCCCCGCCGCCAGGATCTGCTTGCCGACGGCGAACTGCTGCGTGACGACGTCGTCGACGCCCTTGGCGTCGGCACGCTTGATCACCGAGCGCATCTTCGTCCCGAAGATGCCCTTGGCCTTGGCGCGGGCCAGCAACCCGTCGAGATCGGGCATCGGCTTCATGATCTGCGCGCCGTTCGCCTCTTCCTGCATGCCCTTGTCGACCTTCAGGAAGGGCACGACCTGCTTCATCGACCACAGATAGTCCGCGGTACCGCGCCCCCCGACCTCGCGGTCCATCGTCTGTTCGAACAGGATCGCGCCGAGCACGCGATCGCCGTTGAACGACGGGCTGGTGATGATGCGGGAGCGCATGGCATGCATCAGGTCGAACATTTCCTGGTCGCCCGAATAGCTGCCCTCGTCGATCCCGTAGAGGCCAAGCGCCTTGGGCGTGCTGCCGCCACTCTGGTCGAGCGCGGCGATGAACCCCTTCGAGGATTTCATCTTTTCCGACTGTTGCGAGTTCATCAGGGTCCTTGGGGTCGGGTGCAAACCTCAAGGATAAATCATTGGCGAGACCACCTATCCGAAGCGCTTGCTCGTCGGTGCCCCGCTGGCGCACGCTACGGGGTCGACGCCCGCCCCGACCCCTCGCCATCCGACCCGGACCGATATGCAACGCGCCCCACGAATGTTCATGCCGATTCTCGCCGCCATGCTCGTCGGTGCCTGCGGCGGCGGGGGCGATTCGAGTTCCTCCGACGAAGGCGATCTCGCGCCCAGGTCGATCGTCGTGATCGGCGATTCGATCGCCTCCGGCGAAGGCATCAATTATGGTTACGCCTACTCCACCGATTTTCCCAACAAGTGGACGGGCGGAACGGACACTCCGACATGGCAGGGCAGCTATCAGCTATGCCACGATTCGGCGCTGGCGTATGGCGACGTTCTCGCCGCCACGATCGGCGCGAAGCTGGCGAAGTTCGCCTGCACGGGCTCGACCTACGACAACGGCATCACTTTCGATCGGCGCGCGGCCGGCGTGCTGTTCCGCCCGGCGCAGTTCGGCAACTGGCTGGGGATGACCAATCTCAATGCCGATTACGACACGGCCAAGCCCGACGTGGTGATCGTTACGCTCGGCGCGGACGACGTCAGCTTCGTCGACATCTTCACTTTTTGCGCCACCGGCTACACCAGCGCGGACGAGGTCGCGGCGATCGGCCAGCTCGCCGATCCGTCGCAACGGCTGCGCGCGAACTTCGTGCAGCGATTTCCCGACGCGGACGCATGGCTGATGCGCCCACGGCGGGCTTCAGGCGCGCTCCTCACCTCGTCCTATTGCACCGCGGCCAACCCTGGTGCACCCATCCAGAGCCTGTTCTGGGACCGGATCAACAGCGGCGAAATCGCCGGCCACTACAAGAGCCTCGTCGCGGCGATCAAGGCGCGCGGCGCGCAAGCGGGGAAGGTGCCGCAGATCGTCTTCACCACGTACCATCAGCCGTTGCCTGCGCCGGCGCAATCCGACGAGTGCCTGGACCTCGGCGACCTCGAGCGCGACGAGATCGACTATCTCATCACGCTCGAAGGCACGCTACGAAGCACGATCATCGCTGCCGTGAGCGGACTCGAAGGCGTGAGCGTTGCCGACCTTGCGAATGTCGTCCAAGGGCACGAGTGGTGCACGAGCGATCCGTGGACTTACGGCCTCAGCGTGCTGCTGCTGAACAAGGACAGCAACGCGCCGTTTCATCCGGTACCCCGGGCTCAGGCCGCCATCGCCGCGGTCATCGAGCAGGCGCTGCCGCCGCGCTGAGCGTCAGCCGAGCTCCGCGGCCTGCGCGATCAGCAGCACCCCTGCCCCGACTGCCGTGACCCCGATCACCAGAGACACCGCAGACCACCCGCCACGACGCTCGCTCGCAATCCATGCGCGCGGCGACGATTTCACCCCTGCCTGCTATGCCGACAGCGCTCACGTCTGTGCCGGGCGCCTGTCGTATTCGTCGTGGCGGCGCCGCCAGAGTGTCTCGTTGCGTCCCCGAGGCGCGCGGTCGAGCCATTGGTACATACCCCAGAGGCCGTCGAGTCCGCGCGAATACGTCGAATAGGTGTGGTAGACAGCGCCGTCGTCTCCGGCGGTCGATCAGGTGCCGCAGAACGTCTGGTAACACGCCGTGGCGGCGGCCGGCGCCGGATCGGCGTACGCCGCCGCTTCCGGCGTCTCGTCGTAAGGCTGGCGGAGAATGTCCAGCAAGCGTTCGAAGGGGTCGAGGTCGTTCTGGTCGGACGCCGCCGCCAGCGCCTCTTCCACGCGATGGTTGCGCGGGATGACGTAGGGATTGACGCTGCGCATCAGCGCGGCGCGCGCATTGCCGGCCGTCGACGGCGCGCGCTCGTCGGTGTCGTCCTCGCGAGTGCAGCGCGCCCGCCAGCGGGCCAGCCACGCATGGGGCGCGCTCGCATCACCGAACAGCGCGCGCAGCGGCGTCTCGTTGCCGGCGGCGGCGTCGGCGAGCCGCCGCCATCCGAGTGTGAAATCCACGCGCTGCGCGTGAAGGAGCGCCAACCAGTCTTCAGCGAGCGCGCAATCGCCGGTCGCGTCTTCCGGCTCGCCTCGACGCAGTCCGAGCTTGCTGCGCTGTCCGCGCAACAGCTGCGCTGCGTACTGCGCCGGAAACATCGCAATCACCCCGGTGGCGAGCGCGACGGCCTGATTGGAATCGTCGGACAGCAGCGGGAGAAGCGCTTCGGCAAGGCGCGCCAGGTTCCAGCGCGCGACGTCCGGCTGGTTGCCGAATGCATAGCGACCGTGGTGATCGATCGAGCTGAACACTGCGGCAGGATCGTAGGCCTCCATGAACGCGCACGGCCCGTAGTCGATCGTCTCGCCGGACAGCGTCATGTTGTCGGTGTTCATCACGCCGTGGATGAAGCCGACGTTCATCCACTGCGCGATCAGCGCAGCCTGGCGCTCAGCCACGTTCTGCAGCAGCCCGAGAAAACGCTGTGGAGTGCCCGCAAGCGCGGGATCGTGCCGCGCGATCGTGTAGTCGGCGAGCTTGCGCAGACTTTCCACGTCGCCCCGCGCGGCGTAGAACTGGAAGGTACCGACGCGCAGGTGGCTCGACGCCACGCGCGTCAGGATGGCGCCGGGCAGGGCGCGTTCGCGAAGTACCTCTTCGCCGGTCGCGGCGACCGCGAGGGCGCGGGTGGTGGGAACACCCAGCGCGTGCATCGCTTCGCTGACCAGCACTTCCCGCAGCATGGGGCCGACGGCGGCCTTGCCGTCGCCGCCGCGCGCAAAAGGCGTGCGGCCGGAACCCTTGAACGCGATATCGCGGCGCTTTCCCTTGCGGTCGATCACTTCGCCGAGAATCAGCGCGCGGCCATCGCCGAGTTGCGGCGCGAACCCGCCGAACTGGTGCCCCGCGTAGGCCTGTGCGAGCGGTTCGGCGCCATCGGGCACGGCGTTGCCCGCGAACATCGCTGCAATCGCGGCATCGTCGAGCGCATCCAGGTCAATACCGAGTGCCTCCGCAAGCGTCCGGTTGAGGAACAGCAGCCGGGGTGCGCGCACGACCGCGGGTCGTTGACGAACGTAGAACCCGGGCAGCGCGCGCGCGAAGGAGTTGTCGAAGCGTATCGCAGCGACCGCAGCAACCGGCTCGTGGGATGGGACCATCGCCCAGTTTGCCACAGGGTCCTGCTCGCAGGCGCAGCCGGCTTCCGGCGGTCTCGCCGGCGCACCCGCGCTAAACCTGTCGGTCTATTGACCCGGACACGGCTGGCATTAGGGCACGATGACGTCAATCGTGCAGCTGTACAACAGTTTGCTCGGCGCGCAGCGTTCCTGATAAGTCGCGAAGCAGACTGGCACCGGACCCTTGCTGCAGTACTCATGCGATGAACCGGCCACAACCGGACAACCGGGATCGGATTGCGGCGCGCCGCAACTGTTGCCGGTGAAGGAATTGCGCTTGGGGCAGGCGACGACAATGTTGACGTCGTCCGTCGCGAACGGATTCCAGTTCGTCAGCAGCACGTCGAACGTCCCGGGATTCTCGGCGAAGATCGCACCGATGGCGCTCACCGACGGGCTGCCCGTCTGCGATAGCTGAAGTTCCAGGCGTACGGATAAGGCGTCTGGCATTGATAGCTCTTGGTGGTGCTTGCCCACCCGCCCATGGCGAATGTGGGCTGGGGCTGCGGCTGGCAATCAGGAACGTTGTCGCAAGCGCTGCTACCCACGTCGCCCGGTTGACTCACATGGCCGCGGGAAGTGCGCGAAGGCTTGCGCTTGGACAACTCCGCCGTGGGCGCGAGCTGGCGTGATTTCTGGATGCCGCTGCCCGCGTACGGCTGGTCCGAGCAGCCGATCGAAACGATGAAGGCGCCCGCCATGCCGGATGAATGGACGCCTTCGATGGTCACGGTCCATTGGTCGACGGCCACCATCTGGACGAAGATGTGCTCGTGCTGTGCGGCGTCCCAGCCCCAGAGGTTCGGGCGTTTTTCCGGACACGCGAAGCGCATCTGTGCGCGGCCGCGGGCCGCAACGACGGTCGCGGGCAGCGTCGCCGACAGGCAGTTCGGCACGCCTGCGCATTCGTTCTCGTCCGACGCAACGAGCGCGCCGGTGCGGTAACCGTGCTCGTCTTCCTTCGGCGGCTTGGCGTAGCTGCTCGTCATGGCCATGGCGAGCGCCACTGCGACGGATATTGCAAAGGTCCACGGCCAATGATCGGGCAAGCAACCTTCTGACGTTGCAAGCGACCGCGTCGCCGAGTGGCCACCGTGGCTCGCAGCCTGGCCGTCATTATGTGTGCAAATTCCGACGCTGCCGCGGCATCGGGATGCCGAAAGGTTCGCGCACTCGCTCCGCGCGGGCGTCGGATATCATCCGAACCCGCCCGCGATGCCGAGAAGTTTCACCATGCCCAAACCACAGATTCGCTTCAACGATGGCGCCGCCTACGAGGCCTTCATGGGAAAGTGGAGCCAGATCACCGGTGAAACATTTCTGCAATGGCTTGCGCCCTCCCCCGGCTTGCGCTGGATCGACGTAGGCTGCGGCAACGGCGCGTTCACGGAGCTGCTGGTCGACCGCTGCTCGCCTTCCGCCGTGGAGGGACTCGACCCGTCGGCCGAGCAACTCGCCTTTGCGCTTACCCGCCCGGCCTCGCGAATCGCTCGTTTCAGCGAGGGTGACGCATTGGCGCTTCCCTTTCCGGACGCCTCGTTCGACGCGGCGGTGATGGCATTGGTGATCTTTTTCGTGCCTGATCCGGCCAGGGGCGTCGCCGAAATGGCGCGGGTCGTCCGTCCGGGCGGCTCGGTTTCGGCCTTCGCGTGGGACATACTCGGCGGCGGCTTTCCTGCCGCTCCGATGCGCGAGGAAATGCGCGCGCTGGGCTTTCCCGCTCCCCTTCCTCCAAGCGTCGATGCGTCCCGCATCGACGCCATGAAGGAACTGTGGAAGGGTGCCGGGCTCGAAGCGGTCGAGACGCGCGACATTTCGGTTCAGCGTAGCTTCGTCGATTTCGACGACTTCTGGAGGATCGCCTTGACCGGACCGGCGGTTGCGACCCAGATGGCGACCATGAAGGCCGGCGACCTCGAGGTGATCAAGGAACGGGTGCGCGCGCGTTTTCCTGCGGATTCGACCGGGCGCATAACGTGCAGTGCGCGAGCCAATGCCGTCAAGGGTCTCGTTCCGCGATAGCCCTGTCGCAATCGTTCCGCAACTACGTCCGCAAGGACCTCGGGGAGCACGCGGCGGAGTTGCTCGGTGACAATGCGCAGCTGCCGACGCTGGGCGCGCCGGAGATGACGGTGCTGGTTTCGTGCAAGGTGATGAACCTGGATCGCTTCGACGTGGCGTATCCCGCAGGCGAAAGTCGGGACCCGTCTGGTCGAGCCGCGCAACGCGGTTCGGCGGGCGCGTTCAGAATTGCGCCACGAACGCCTCCAATCCATCGAGGCAGCCAGCCCAGCCATGCGCGTGGCGGTTCCGCGTAGCGTCATCGGCAATGCGTTCGTGGAGGACAATCACTTCGGTCGCGCTGTCGCGCGGCTCAAAGCGCACCGTTACTCGCTCGCACGTACTCGCGCCGGGTTCGTCTCGAATTCGCCGGCGATCCAGATGACGCGCCAGGCGTTCGCTCGACGCACGAATTACACGGCGCACTTCAAGTCTCACACCGACGGCGTCAGCGTCTCCGTCGTACATGATCGTCCTCGACATAGCGCGCGAGCGACTCCAGCGAGGCTTCCCAAAACGCGCGGTACTGCGTCAACCAGAGTTCAGCGTCGCGCAGCGGCGCCGCGTTGAGCGAACATCGGTGGACGCGACCGTCAATGGCGCGCCGGACGAGGCCGGCCCGTTCGAGCACACGCACGTGCTTCGACACCGCGGGAAACGACATCTTGAACGGCTCCGCGAGAGCACCAATGCTGCCTGGCCCTTCCGCCAGTCGCGCCAACAGGCGACGCCGCGTCGTGTCGGCCATGGCGTGGAACAGCCGATCAAGCCGCTTGTCGGCGGACGTCGAACGGAGGTGCGCGGTCATCGGGTCCATCGCGTCGCTATTTTAAACCCTTTGGTTTAATATAAGCAACGGGTGCAGCGGCCCGACAATTTCTCGCGAGGAGGTCCCATGTCGACGGCAATTCATCAGGAAGTCACTCTCGATGCAAACCGCAACGCGTCTTCGATACCCTCACCGACAGCGCCGAATTCGCCCGCGCCACCGGCGGCGCGGCAGCGGCCATCGACAGCGAGGAAGGGGGCAAGTTCTCGTGCTTTGGCGGAATGATCACCGGACGCCAGATCGAACTCGTGCCCGGCAAGCGCATCGTCCAGGCCTGGCGCGCCGGCTCGTGGCCGGACGGAGACTATTCCATCGTGCGGTTCGAATTCGCGCCGGAGGGCGCGGGTACGCGGGTGGTCTTCGATCAATCCGGCTATCCGGAGGCCGAGCACGACCACCTCGAAGGTGGCTGGCGCAAGATGTACTGGGAGCGACTCGCGCGTTATTTTGACTGAACGGGCGTTGGCCGGATCAATCGCGCGAGAGCGAACGGTGGATATGAACCGCGAAATGCCGCTGGTCTATCGCGCGCTCGACGAGTGGATTCGGGAGAGCGGGTCCGAGGACGATGCCGAACGCTTCGAAGCGCGATGGGGCACGCTAAAGACCGCCCATGCTTCACAATGTGAACGGCCCGCGCAGCGGGCCGATGTTTCGTGCGTGAACGCCGGGTACGAGTCTATCAGGCACTAACCTCCGAGGTAAGTTCCTCCTTGCGCGCCGCCATCTCGGCACCCAACGCATCGAGGTCCAGGTCGGACTTCTGAAGCTTCGGAAACAACTCGCCTTCCTCCTCCTTCACGTGATGCTGGATGTACTCGGACAGCACCGTAAAATTCGCTTCGAACATGTCATCGTCGCTGTCCATGTCATCGAGCTTTGCAATCAGGTCCTTCGCGGTGCCGTGCTCCACCTCTGCCTCGTTCAGAAGGTCCTCGGCACCCTCGACGGTGCGGGCAGCGGGATAGAAGATCTCCTCCTCGACCGTCGCGTGCACGGTCAGCTTCGCGCAGGCTTCGCGTACGATTTCTTCCTTGCTTTTGGAAGCTTTCGCGCCAAGCTTCTCGAAGCGCTCGAAAAGCGCCTTCACTTCGGCGTGATCATTTTTCAGCAGCTCGATCGCGTTCATGTCCTTGGTGGACTTCGATGACGGGGGGGTCGCTTTGGCTTGCATGTTCAACTCCATCAAGATTGGTGTAACGATTTCCCGCAAGGCCGCTGCCTGCGGGAGGAGCGGCAACGTTACCGCCGCCTTCGCTGTCGAGCTATTAGACGGGGCTGGAAATTCCTGTGCGGGTTGCGCTTACAGCGCCTCCCCCACGCCCGATAGGCCGAAGTCAGTGGCACAAAGATTTCGTTTTCGGGACATGCGCGCCAGCCTTGCGTGCCTCCGACTGGCCGATGGCGATCGCCTGCTTCTTGCTGGTCACTTTCTTGCCCGACCCGCTGCGCAACGTGCCGTGCTTGCGCTCGTGCATTGTCTTTTCGACTTTCGATTCGCCCGCTGTTTTTTTCGATGCCATTTGCGCTCCTTCAAATGGCTGGGATCGCACGATCCTTTCTTTGCCGGACTTAGCTTGTTGGTTCCTGTTGCGGCGATTTGTCGGCGTCCGTCTGGTTCGACCGTGGGAAAGGAGCGGCATACATCGATTACAGGATCGTGTCCGAGCGTCCTTTCGCGCACGCCCATTCGACCTTGTAGGACAACCTCTTAGGCGACAGTACCGCCTCCACTGCTGGACGATTCCGTAGGTGCTTGCGAGCATTGCCGGTATCGGCGTCCACGCTTCTGTGGCCCTCCCTTTGCGATGAGGACGTGATGCTGTTGCTCTGCCCGAGCGACCTGTCGCCATGCCGGCGCAATGGCTGCGGTCGGGGCCATTGCCAGCGCACCGGGGAAGTCCCGTTCACCCCCTGCATCGAGTGTGGCGCGGTGGTGCACAATCACCGCCTGATCGCTGTGTGCGTCGAATGCCTGCGCCGGTATGCGGTTCCCATGGAAGGAAACTGAGCGATGGCACGAGCAATCTGGAAAGGCGCGATCGCATTCGGGTTAGTCAACGTTCCCGTTGAGCTCTACCCCGCCGAGGATCGCAAGTCCTTCAAGTTCGCGATGCTTGACAAGCGCGACCTCTCGCCGGTCGGATACAAACGCTATAGCAAGAACAGCGGCAAGGAAGTGGAATGGAGCGACATCGTCAAGGGGTACGAGTACGAGAAGGAACAGTACGTCGTGCTCTCGGACGAGGACTTCCGCCGCGCCAACGTGAAGGCCACGCAAACCATCGATATCC
>JBDSLT010000360.1:0-3743 GCA_039916265.1 Casimicrobiaceae bacterium
CAACTCGACGAGCTTGACGGCCGTCGACGAGATGTCCGTGCCGATCAGCGACGGAGCTTTCGTCTTGAAAAAGTCCAGCGCGGACGAGAGGTTTTCAGCGACCATGGGGTGACAGTCCAGATGCTCACAATTTACATTAAAGTCGGGGAGCAAGTGCAACACATGTCAATTTGTTTTGCCTTTTTCAAGCGGCGCTGTTGCATCGCCGCCTATAATTCGATTTCGATGGTCCCGATGGGCGTCTGACGCCCGACTTCCGTGCTGAAGCGCTCCTTACTCTATGTTTTCTCGGTCATTCTGGGCCTCGGCCTCGTCGGGTCGCTGCTCGGAGCCTTTGTACTCGCGCTGCTGTGGCCTACATTGCCATCGCTCGAGGTGCTGACGGATTACCAGCCCAAGATTCCTTTGCGCGTCGTCTCGGCGGAGGGAGACCTGTTCGGCGAGTTCGGCGAAGAGCGACGCGCCGTCGTCGGCATCCGCGAAGTCCCGGATGTCATGAAAGAGGCCATTTTGGCCGCGGAGGACGAGCGCTTCTATTCTCATGGCGGCGTCGACTATTTGAGCGTCCTGCGGGCGGCGCTTGCGAACGTGGCGTCCGGAACCCAGCAGGGGGCGGGAACGATCACCATGCAGGTCGCGCGCAACTTCTTCCTCACGCGCGAGAAGACGATCACCCGCAAGATGCGCGAGGCGCTGCTCGCCTGGAAGATCGAGGCCAGCCTGACCAAGGACGAGATCTTCGAGCTCTACGTCAATCAGATCTTCCTCGGCCAGCGCGCGTACGGCTTCGCCGCCGCGGCGCAGATCTATTTCGGCAAGCCGCTCAAGGACGTCACGGTGGCCGAGGCCGCCATGCTCGCGGGCCTGCCCAAGGCGCCCTCCGCCTACAACCCCGTTACCAATCCGCGCCGTGCCAAGACCCGCCAGCAGTACGTGCTGCGCCGGATGCACGACCTGCGCTTCATCACCGACGACCAGTTCCGCGAAGCGCAATCCGCGCCGCTGGTGGTGCGCCAGGGCGTGCGCGAGGTGCTGCCGACGCACGCGGAATACGTCGCGGAGATGGCGCGGCAGGTGGTATTCGACGCCTACGGCGATGAGGCCTACACGAAGGGCTTGACGGTCTGGACGACGGTGCGCAAGGCCGATCAGGATGCCGCGCACGCCGCGGTGCGGCGCGGTGTGATCGACTACGACCGGCGTCACGGCTACCGGGGTCCCGAGGCGTACCTGGGCCTGCCCGACGACCAGGCGGAGCAGGATGCGGTGCTCGACAAGGCGTTCCAGGAATCGCCCGACAGCGACGCATTGCTCGCAGCCGTCGTGCTGCAGGTATCCGCTTCCGAAGTGCGCGCGGTGCTGGCCAACGGCGACCAGGTCCAGGTCGCGGGAGACGGGCTCAAGTTCGCCGCGCGCGCGCTGTCCGACAAGGGACCCGCAACGCAGCGCATCCGCCGCGGCGCGGTCATCCGCGTCACGCGCGACGACAAGGGCAAGTACGCGATCGCTTCGCTCCCGCTGGCCGAGGCCGCGTTCGTCGCCATCGCCCCGCGCGACGGCGCGATCCTGGCGCTCGTCGGCGGCTTCGATTACGACCGCAGCAAGTTCAACCACGTGACGCAGGCGATGCGCCAGCCCGGCTCGGCGTTCAAGCCCTTCATCTATTCGGCAGCATTGGAGAAGGGCTTCTCCCCGTCGACGGTGATCAACGACGCGCCGTTCTTCGTGCCCGCGGCACAGGCCGGCGGCGAGGACTGGGAGCCCAAGAACTACGACGGCAAGTTCGAAGGTCCGATGCGGCTGCGTACCGCGCTCGCCAAATCGAAGAACCTCGTCACCGTCCGCGTGCTCCAGGCGATCGGTCCGCGCTATGCGCAGGATTACATCGCCAAGTTCGGTTTCGATCCCAAGCTCCACCCCGCGTACCTGACGATGGGTCTCGGCGCGGGCTCCACAACGCCGATGCAGATGGCGACCGCTTACTCCGTGTTCGCCAACGGCGGCTACCGGGTCGCGCCCTATCTGATCGCCAAGATCACCGACTCGCGCGGCAACCTGCTGTCCGAGGCGAAGCCGGACGTCGCCGGCGAGAAGGCGGAGCGCGCGATCGATCCGCGCAACGCCTTCATCATGACCACGCTGCTGCGCGACGTGGTCGCCTACGGCACCGCGACGCGCGCGCAGGAGCTGAAACGCAAGGACCTGGCCGGCAAGACCGGGACCACCAACGACAACGTCGACGCGTGGTTCTGCGGCTTCAACCAGGCGCAGGTCGGCGTCGCGTGGATCGGATTCGACCAGCCGAAGACGCTCGGCAGCAACGAGACCGGAGGCGTGGCGGCGCTGCCGATCTGGATCGCCTACATGCACAAGGCGCTGAAGGGTGTCCCCGAAAAGCTGCCGGAGACCCCGCCCAACGTGGTTTCGGTGCGCATCAACGCCGAGTCCGGGCTGCGCGACGACAGCAGCGGCCTGTCGGACTGGTTCTACGCGGAGTTCATCCCGCGCAGTCGCGAGCTGGAGGTCTTCGCGCCCGCGGCGGCCGCGGCGCCGGGCGCGCGTACGCGTGACGCGCGCGACCAGCTGTTCTGACGTCGTGGGCCAGCGCGGAAACTCCGCCTTCAAGGGCAGGCCTTACGGCGCGGACCCCTTCGGCCGCGACGCGCAGAACCGCGTGCGCATCGCGCAGACGGCGGCGCGCTTGATCGCCGAGCACGGCATCACCGACTGGTCGCTCGCCAAGCGCAAGGCCGCTCGCCAATTGATGCTGTCGCCGCGCGAGGCGCTGCCCGACGACGGCGAGATCGAGGCTGCGCTCGCGCAACACCATTCGCTGTTCGGCGGCGACGCGCACGTGGCGACGCTGCGCCGCCAGCGCGAGGAGGCGCTCGCATGGATGCGCCGCCTCGCGATGTTCGAGCCGATGCTGGCGGGCGGCGTGGCCGCCGGTTGGGCGAGCGCCCACAGCGACATCCGCGTCGAGCTGATCGCCGACGATGCGAAGACGGTCGAGCTGGCGCTGATCAACGCCGACATCGCCTACCGCCTGCCCCCGCTTTCACGCGCCGACGCGCCGCCGGAGCTCTTCATCGAAACGCCGGCGGGCGGCCTGCGCCTCATCGTCCGCAGCGCCGCCGCGCAGCGCCAGCGTCCGCTGCGCGATGCGCAGGGGCAGCCCGTCGCGCGGCTGACCGCGGCCGCGCTCGAAACGCTGCTCGCGGGTTGACGACCTCCGCGCTCGCTGCCGCGCGCAGCTAGGCCTTCAGCCAGCGAGCGGCGTCGAGCGCAAAATACGTGAGGATCGCGTCCGCGCCGGCGCGCTTCATCGACGTCAGCACCTCGAGGACGCAGGCGCGCTCGTCGAGCCATCCCGCACGCGCCGCGGCCTTCAGCATCGCGTACTCGCCGGAGACCTGGTAGACCGCCGTCGGCATCGCGAACGCGTCCTTCACCCGACGCACGATGTCGAGATACGGCAGGCCGGGCTTCACCATCACCATGTCGGCGCCCTCCTTCACGTCGAGCCACGTTTCCCAGAGCGCCTCGTCGCTGTTGGCGGGGTCCATCTGGTACGTGTACTTGTTGCCGCCGGCGAGGTTCGCCGCCGAGCCGACCGCATCGCGAAACGGGCCGTAGAACGCCGACGCGTACTTCGCGGAGTACGCGAGGATCCGCGTGTGGATGAGACCCGCGCCGTCGAGCGCCGTGCGCAGCGCACCGACGCGCCCGTCCATCATGTCGGA
>JBDSLT010000361.1:0-2538 GCA_039916265.1 Casimicrobiaceae bacterium
ACGATATCGGCCGCGCGCTTGTTCTGCGTGATCGCGATGCCGATCGGCACGCCCGTCAGGATCGCGAACCCCACGGCGACCCCGACGATCGACAGGTGCTGGACCGTGCGCTGGCCGATGGCCGGCAGATTGCCGAGAATGAACGCGAGCGTTTCCATCGCCTCTTTGCCGTCGCCCTTTTTTTGCCGTTGCGAGGCGCGCCCATGGCCGGCGCCCCGCAAGCATAGTCGGCCCCTCCCGCGACCGGTGTTCCAGATACGACATGCGCTGGTCCCCCGCGGACACGCGGCGGTCGCACGAGCGCTCTGCAGCAACGGCAGTCTACGCCGGCCGCGGTGTCGCGCGCACGACAGCGCGCGTCGCTTTGCGACTGCTTGTGAAGCGGCTGCAATGAGATAGTCGGCGCTCCGATCCCGACTCCTCGCAGGTGCCCGATGCCCCCGTCACAACCGCCGTCCCCCTCGCTTCTCGACCGTCTTGCCGCCGGTCCGGTCATTTGTGCCGAGGGCTACCTGTTCGAACTCGAGCGGCGCGGCTACCTTCAGGCCGGCGCCTTCGTTCCCGAGGTGGTCGTCGAGCACCCCGAAGCCGTTACGCAGTTGCATCGGGAGTTCGTGCGCGCCGGCTCGGACGTCGTGGAGGCCCTCACGTATTACGCGCATCGCGAAAAGCTTCGCGTCATCGGGCGCGAGGGCGAACTCGAATCGATCAACCGTCGCGCGCTCGAGCTCGCGAAGGCCGTCGCGCGCGAGAGCGGCACGCTGCTCGCCGGCGGAATCTGCAATACCAACGTCTACGATCCCGCCGATGCCGCCTCGCACAAGGCGGTGCGCGCGATGTTCGAGGAGCAGGTCGGCTGGGCCGCCGACGCGGGCGCCGACTTCGTCATCGGCGAGACGTTCTCGTACGCGCAGGAGGCGCTGATTGCGCTCGACGTGATCAAGAAGGCCGGACAGACCGCGGTGATCACGCTCGCCATGCACCAGGCCACGGTGACGCGTGAAGACTGGACCGTCACCGACGCGTGCAAGCGCCTGGCCGACGCCGGCGCCGACGTCGTCGGCCTGAACTGCATCCGCGGGCCGGCCACGATGATGCCGCTGCTGAAGGAAATACGCGCAGCGATCAAGACGCCGATGGCGGCGCTGCCGGTACCGTACCGCACCAGCGAGGGCCAGCCGTCGTTCCAGTCGCTGCGCGACGCGCACTGGCATGGCGATGCCGGCTCGCGCCCGTTTCCGGTCGCGCTCGACCCGTTCACCTGCAACCGTTTCGAGATCGCCGCGTTCGGCCGCGACGCGCTTGCGCTCGGCATCCGCTATCTCGGCGTCTGCTGCGGCGCCGGGCCGCATCACATCCGCGCGCTGGCGGAGGCCGTCGGCAAAAAGCCGCCGGCGAGCAAGTACTCGGCCGACATGTCGAAGCATGCGTTCCTCGGAACGCACGAGCGGATCAAGCAGGTGCAGAAGGACTACGCGGAGAAGCTCTAGCGACGTGGCCGGAGGCGCTCAATCGCCGCGCTCAAGCACTCGTGGGTCGATTTCGTAGTAGTCGCCCGCGCTGCGCGTGTGGATCTGCAACGTCGTGGCGAGAAGTGTCGGCGCATCGAGCGCACCGGCAGCGATCGACACGTCGTCCTTCGTCGCGCGCTCCCATAAGAGGCTGGCGCCGCATTCGGCGCAGAATCCGCGGCGCGCCGTCTTCGACGAGGCGTACCACCTGAGCCCGCGCGTCTCGGTGTAGCGCAGCGCGGCCTTCGGCGTCGCCGTGTACGCGCCGACGTGTCCGTGCGTCTTGCGGCACATCGTGCAGTGGCACAGGACGACGTCACGAAGCTCGCCCACCACCTCGAAGCGCACGGCGCCACATAGGCAGCCGCCGCGCGCGCGGACGGCCGGCGGCGCGTCTGCGGTCGTCACGGCGCGGCCCGGGCGCGCGGGTCGCGACGGCGCGTGCGCGGCGGACTTTTGCGCGCGGCCGGATCGGGCGCCGCGGCGGGTGGCGCAGCGGCGCGCTCGTCGCTCGGCCGATGTCCGTACACCTCGCGGTAGCAGCGGCTGAAATGCGACGCCGACGCGAAGCCGCAGGCGACGGCGATATCCAGGATCGGCTTGCCCGTCTGCGCGAGCATCGTGCGCGCGCGCCCAAGCCGCAACTCGAGATAGAAGCGGCTGGGTGTCGAGCGCAGGTACTTCGCGAACAGCCGCTCGAGTTGCCGCGGCGACAGGCGAACCGCGGCGGCGATCGCGCGAACGGGCTGAGGCTCGTCATGGGCCGACTCCATCATCGCGATCGCCGCGAGGAGCTTGTCGTTGGAAACGCCGAGGCGGCCCTGCAGCCCCATGCGCTGCGAGTCCTGCGTGCCGCGGATCCGCGGGTGGATGAACTGTTCGGACACGCTCGCCGCCAGAGCGTGGCTCTCCCGTTCCGTGATGACCCGCAACATCATGTCCAGCGCCGCCGTTCCGCCCGAGCAGGTGAAGCGCTCGCCGTCGATGGCGAAGATCTCCGCCGTGGTGCGGATGCGCGGAAAGCGTT
>JBDSLT010000362.1:0-6691 GCA_039916265.1 Casimicrobiaceae bacterium
GGCGGCTGATTCCGGCGGGCACGGGTCTCGCGTATCACACGGCGCGCAAGAAGCTGAAGATGGCGGGGCCGGAAGCGGCGGCGGCGGCGGAAGCGGCGTTCACCACGCCGGAAGGCGCGCCGGTGACGGTGTCGGTAACGTCGGAGGCGGCGGCCGACGCGGCGTAGGCGTCAGCGGCGTTGCGGCAGGCGAGGGCCGGCGGGCGACCGCCGGCCCTTTCTTCGTCCGGTTTTGAGTGACGCGCGAAACCGAATCCCACGACCGTTCGGTACCCTCGGGAATGCTGCCTGCCTCGTCTTGGTTATAGTGTCGATTCCTTAGTTGCGTCGATTACCTGGGGGTGGCGATGTTGAAGTCATGGGTGTTGGGCTGCGCTTGCCTGTTGGCCGCAGCGTCCGCGGAAGCCGCATTCGAGGGGCAGTCCACTGTTACGACCGGCGGGCTCGAATACGTCGGCCGCGGCGATGTCGGCGGCGGCATCGGATCGGGTCGCTACACGCTCGGGACGTGCTTTTCCCTGGGCGCGTCCACGACCTGCACGCTGTCGGGCTCCTACGTCGAGACCGCGCAAAGCGACCATGCGCCCGGCGCGGGCGGCACCTTCACGATGCGGCTCGTCTATCCGGGCACAGGGGTATCGCCGGTCGTCGCCGTTTCCGATACCCCAGGCGACGATATCCTCCGTTTCATGGACACGGCCAACGCGCAATTTCTGCTCGACGTCTATCCGGCATCCGGCGGCCAGTTCTCGGGTGTGTATCCGGACAATCCGTTCCCGAACTCGATCCAGTTCTCCGCCTTCCTGGACGGCCCCACGGTGTCGTGCACGGGCGTGTCCGTCGCGCAATGCAGAGTCGGCCAGGTGGGGCTCGTGCCCGGCGCCGTCATCCAGGGCGGCGTCAAGCCCTTCGCCTTCTCGATCCCCGGCAATTTCGCCGAGCATCCGCCGACGGTCGAAGTCGTCGAGTATTACAACGCCGACCTCGATCACTACTTCATCACGTGGATCGCCGCCGAGCAGGCGCACCTGGACGCGGGCCTCACGCCGACGCTGTGGAAGCGCACCGGCTACAAGTTTCGCGTCTACACGGTGAACCCCGCAGGCACCTCGCCCGTCTGCCGGTACTACATTCCACCCGGCAAGGGCGACTCGCACTTCTTTGGTCGCGGCACGGTGGAGTGCGACGCGACGGGCGCCGCCCACCCGGACTTCGTTCTCGAGGAGCGCAATTTCATGTTCGTGTACCTTCCGGGTGTCGGCCGATGCCCGTCCGGGACGACGCTGGTGTACCGGGTGTTCAGCAATCGGGCAGACGCCAATCATCGCTACATGACCGATCCCGCGGTGCGCGACCAGATGGTCGCCAAGGGCTGGCTCGCCGAAGGCGACGGTCCCGATCAGGTCGTGATGTGCGCTCCGATGTAGGCGGCCCGTCCGCACTTCTGCGGTGACGACGCAGGCGTCGAGCAACAGTAGCGGCTCGATCGCTTGCCTCGCGTTGTCTGCTGTCGCAGCGCACGCGCGACGGACCCGCTTGCCGCGCCTTGGTGGAAGGTGATCTGATGGATCCTTCGCACGCCCCGCTCGCCGCGGAAGAGCTCCAGGCGATCACCGCCAACACCGTGAGCCACTATGAGCGCTCGGCGCGCGAGTTCCACGCAGGCACGCAGGACCACGACGTCGCGCAGAACATCGACGCGCTGCTGCAGCACCTCTCCGCGCCGGCGCCGCTCACGATCCTGGACTTCGGCTGCGGACCGGGTCGCGATCTCGTCGCCTTCACGCAACGCGGACATCGTGCGATCGGGTTGGACGGCACAGCGCAGTTTGTCGCGATGGCAAGGCAGGCGAGCGGCTGCGAGGTGCTCGAACAGGATTTCCTGCACCTCGATCTCCCCGCCGCACGCTTCGACGGGATCTTCGCCAACGCGTCGCTCTTTCATGTGCCCACCCAGGAGCTGCCGCGCGTTCTGCGCGAGCTCTTCGCGGCAACGAAGCCGAGCGGCGTGCTGTTCAGCTCGAATCCGCGCGGCAACGACGAGGAAGGCTGGCGCGGCGGACGCTTCGGCGTATGGCATTCGCTTCCCGCATGGCGCCGCTACGTCGGCGCGGCGGGCTTCACCGAGTTGAGCCACTACTACCGTCCTCCGGGTTTGCCCCGCGCGCAGCAGCCGTGGCTCGCCACGGTGTGGCGTAAGCCGGCTTAGCGAGCGTACCCCGGGTTTGGCGTCCACGCGTGGAGGCGCTAGGATCAGATGCATGCGCATCACCATCGACATCGCTGACGACGTGTTGCAGGTCGCCCGGGATCGGGCGCGGCGCGACCGGAAAAGTGTGGGCTCGATCATCTCGGAGCTTGCGCGCAGTACTTTGAAGGCAGTGCCGGAGGCGACCGAGCCAGCACGGATCCATGGGATGGGACCCTTCGCTGCGCGCGGCGGCGTCGTCACGAACGATCTAATCGACAAGTTGCGCGAGGACTGCAGCTAGCGACGCCGGCAAGTGCAGGACGTCAAGGACCTGATGGCGCTGGTCCAGTCCTGTTCCCGCGCTATGACGGTCCCCCACCGCCGATAACGAAATCGCATCGGAACTCGAAGCGATTCGCCGAGCGCGCGGGCGCGGTCCAATGCAACAATGACGCGACGATGCGCGGGCACGACGCTTGGGCGTCACCCGCGTCGCCGATGACGAGGTCCGACGCCTTCGGCATCGCGGCGCGGTACGCGATGCCGGCGATCTGGCGGTTGCGCCACACCTCGAGCGCCTTGGGCGCGGTGGTGTAGTGGCCGTGGACGTCGATGATCATTACAAGCTCCGGGCGCTCATGCCAACGGGCTTATGCGGCGAAGCCGAACAGCGCCCGCGGCGTATCCCACAACAGCTTCTGCCGTTGCCGCGCGTCGGGATGGAGCGTCAGCGCAAGACCGAGCAGCACGCCGTAGTCGACACGCGCCGGCGCGCGCAGATACGGCCAGTCGGACGCCCAGAGGCAGCGGTCGAGCGTGAACCCGTCGATCAGCGCCCGGACGAAGGGCCACGCATCCTCGTGCGGCGACGCCTCGCGCGAGAACTTCACCAGGCCCGAGCGCTTGACGAAGGCGCGCCCGGTGGCGCCGAGCGCGAGCAGCGCCTGGAAGTCCGACTGGTCCAGGCCGGCGTCCACGGTGGGTCGCCCGCAATGGTCGACGAGGATGCGCACGCCGGAGCGCGCGAGGAGCGGCGTCATCGCGACGAGCTGGTCGTGCTCCACCTGGATGTCGACGAACAGGCCGAGGGTCTCGAGCTTTTCGAGGAGCGGCGCGGCATCGCGATAGTGGTCGACACCAAGGTACGTGATGTTCCAGGCCACGCCGGCGACGCCGTCGTCCTTCAGCCGGCGCAGTTCGTCGGTGGTGACGTCGTTGCGAACGACGGCGATGCCCTTGTAGCGCCCGCGGCCGCGCGCGATCGTGTCGAGCATGCAGGCATTGTCGAGGCCGTAGCCGGAGTTGGGCCCGACGAGCAGCGCGTGGCGCGTGCCGTACGCGTCCATCACCTGATTCAGTTGCGCCGGCGTGCCCATCTCCTGGCCCATCGGCGCGTAATGCGTGTCCGCGCCGTAGGGGAAGCGTGCCGGGTCGAGCACGTGCACGTGACAGTCGACCTTCGGCGCGTCGAAGATGCGTACGTCCACGGACAAGCGGCGTCTAGAACGTGGCCGCGATCGCTTGCCGCAATGCCGGCGTGATCTCCGGCATCACGCCGAACCACGCATTGAACGCAGGACGCGCCTGGTTGAGCAGCAGGCCGAGGCCATTGACCGTGACATTCCCGCGCGCCCGCGCGGCGGCGAGCAGCGGCGTCTGTAGCGGCACGTAGATCAGGTCGCCGACGACCGCGGACCTGGGCAACCGGTCGAGCGCAATGTCGAGCGGCGGCTTGCCCGAGGAACCCAGGCTCGTCGCGTTGGCGAGCATCGCCACGCCGTCCAGCGCCTCCTCGCGCTGCTCCCATGGGACGACCTTCACCACCGACCCGATCGCATCGGCGATCTCGCGTGCCTTGTCGGACGTGCGGTTGGTCACGCGGATCTCGGTCGCGCCCTGCGCCGCGAGACTGGCGACCACCGCGCGCGACGCGCCGCCCGCGCCCAGCACGACGACGGGCCCACTGTCGGGACGCCATTTCGGATCGGCCTCGCGCAGGCTCAGGATGAAGCCGTTGCCGTCGTTGTTGAAGCCGGTGAGCGTCCCGTCCTTTTCGACGACGACCGTATTGACGGCGCCGATCCTGCGCGCGAGATCGTCGACGCGGTCGAGCAGCGGGAAGATCGCCTGCTTGTGCGGTGTGGTGACGTTGCAGCCGCGCAACCCGAGCGCGGACAGTCCCCGCACCGCGGGCTCGAGCTTTTCCGGCGGTACGGCGAAGAGCACGTAGCGGCCGGCGATGCGATGCTCCGCCAGCCAGTGATTGTGAACCACCGGCGAGCGCGAATGCGCGACGGGCCAGCCGAGCAGGCCCGCGATGCCGAAGTCGTGCGGACCGGCCATGGTCACTTTGCCGACGCTGCCGGCAGCGTCGCGAAGATCTGCTGCTTGCCGTCCACGACCTTGGTCATGAAGCTTTCGCGATCGAGGTCGCCGTTGTTGTCGAACGTCACGTCGAGCAGGACGCCGGGATTGTCCTTGACGCTGATCTTCGCGCCGTGCATCGCCGCCGCCAGCGCCTTCGGATCGACCTTGCCGATGCGCTCGGTCATCACCTTGACGATGTACATCGCGCTGTAGCCCTTGAGCGCGTTGTGGTCACCCTTGTACTTGTATTCGCGCTGGAAGCGCTCGTCGAAGGCCTTGATCGTCGGCTGCGGTGCGTCCGCGGTGAGGCCGACGTGCGCGACCGCGCCGTTCGCCGCTTCGCCCGCCAGCTCGATCACCTTCTGGCTGGTGAGCACGGTCTCGCCGACGATCGGCTTGTCGTAGGCCTGCTTGCGCAGCTCCCGCAGCGCGCGGGCGCACTCCTCCTCGTTCGAGTAGACGACGAGCGCGTCGGCGTTCGACTGCTTCGCGCGCAGCACTGCGCCGGAGAAGTCGACCTGGCCCGGATCGGTCGAGATGTCGGCTGCCACCTTGATGTTGAGGCGCTCGAGCTCCTTGAACAGCGTGTCGCGACCGCCCTTGCCAAAATCGTTGTTGACCCAGATCACCGCGACCGAGTTGGCCTTCACGGTGTCCTTCAGGTAGCGCGCGACCTTGGGCATCGCGGCGAGCTGCGTGAACGACGTCCGGAAGATGTAGGGATTGCCCTGCTGCGTGATCGCGGCGGCTTCGCCTCCGGTGAAGTTGGGAATCTCGGCGCGCTTGGTCTCCGCCATGCTGACGATGATCGAGCCGGAGAACACCGGTCCCATCACCACGTAGGCGTTCTGGTCGACCGCCTTTTGCGCAAGACCCTTGGCGATGTTGGGCTGCGACTGCGTGTCGTTCGACGAGTAGTCGATCTTGCGGCCGAGGATTCCGCCGGCGGCGTTGATCTCCTTCACTGCCAGCTTGACCCCATTGTCGAAGTTCGTCCCCGACGTCGTCCCGGTGCCGGACAGCTCGACCAGGCCGACGATCCTGATGGGCTCGGACTGGGCGAACAAAAGCGACGCCGACAGCAATCCGAGCAGGAACGCGGAAATGCGTGCGATGGAGCGCATGGAAACGGTCCTCCGATAGTTGGTTTGGGGCTGGGTGCGCGGACCGCGCCGAACCAGGCTGGCATTTTCCTTCCGTTGGCGATCCAGAGCTAGTGATAATGCTCGCACCAGCTATCGAAAATCGGAATGCAACTCGACCTGCGCCACCTTCCCGAATTCATCGCCGCCCTGGTCAAGCGCCCTCCGGGATTGCGCTTCGCAACGGTCGTGGGGTCGTGCGAAGGGCTCGCCGCCCGCCTGCGCTCGGGCGATCCCGATTTCATCGTGGGCGCGCGGACAGCCTGGCGTGGCCCGGCGCGAAACTGCTGATGGAGGAGATCATCCGGAGGTGTCCGGCGCTGCTGGCCGTACCGGCCCTCGGTTGCTCAGCCGCGGCGGTTGACGCACTGCCGGAAAACGTCTTATAATCTTGGTCTTTTCGCCCTCCGGTCGCGCAACCATGCGTGCCGGAACCGACTCCCGCGCTTCGGCCTCGCAGCCGTCGCCGGACAGGGAAAGGCGAGCGTACCCGGCCTCCTTCCCGGAACGGGCAGGCCGTGGCGCAGGAAAGGTGGCCCAGCCGTCGTTGCCCCCGCCGCAGTCACGCGGGGCATGCCTGGGCCACTTTGATTTGCGTTCCGGACAACGAACGATGAGCCCTGCGCGCAGGGTAATGGCCGACCGTGACGCAGCTACGGACGGGCATCCCCGCGACGCACACTCAGGACAATCAGCGCCGGGAAACGCGGCTCGGGAAACCGAGTCGGATAGTTGGCAGCAAATCGGGCAGTAAACGAGCCGGAAACTTTGAGGAAACCAGCAGGAAACTGCGCGGAAAGCGACTAGATGCCTACTATCAATCAGCTCGTGCGAAAGGGCCGTGAGCCCGTCGTATCGAAAAGCAAGGTCCCGGCGCTCCAGCAAAGCCCGCAAAAGCGCGGCGTTTGCACTCGCGTCTACACGACCACGCCGAAGAAGCCCAATTCCGCCTTGCGCAAGGTCGCCAAGGTGCGGCTGACCAATGGCTTCGA
>JBDSLT010000363.1:0-3312 GCA_039916265.1 Casimicrobiaceae bacterium
CTGTTACCGGGGAACACTCGAGCTCGGCTCATTTCGCTTCCGGCCTTGGCGTTGCTGAAGATCGTGTGCTGGCAAGATCGCCACTACGCGTATCCGAACAAGGATGCATACGATCTCAATTTAGTCGTTCGCAACTACTTGATCGCTGGCAACGAGGAGCGTCTTTGGCACGAGTTTGCTGCCTGGACTCAAGAGGATGATTTCGACTTCGAGAACGCTGGCGCGCGGATGCTCGGTCACGACATACGCTCGATGCTCGACAGTACGGGAATCGAAAGAATCGCTGCCATCTTGGAGGAGCAAAGCGATCAGGAAGTACCAGGTTTGCTGCCAAGTGAAATGAGCGTCTATGAGCCGGAGCGGCCGAGGGCGCTTCTTGAAGCAATGCTGCACGAGATTCGCGAACCCCCGCGATCAACTTGATTGAAACGCCTTTCGAGACAGTGAACGAAGCAACTCTCTGAATTTGTTGGTAGGCCGTGCTGGACTTGAACCAGCGACCAACGGATTAAAAGTCCGCTGCTCTACCACCTGAGCTAACGGCCCGGATAAACGGGCGATTATAGCCCAAGTCGTTGATTCGAGGAAGGGTTTTGCGGCGCGCTCCGGCCGGCCGCGGCGCGTCAGTGCGTGTCTCCGCCCAGGAACGGTGGCAGGTGCGCAAAGTCGATGCCTTCGTCGGAGAGCTCCTGCGCTTCGTCGCGCGACGCCTGGCCGCGGATCGCGCGCGCCGGCACCTCGTTGTAATGGATCTTGCGCGCCTCTTCCGGAAAGCGCCGCCCGACGTTTTCGGTGCTGCGGACGGCCTCCCGCAGCTTGGCGAGGATTTCCGGCGTCAGGGTCATCACCTCGCCGTGCGTGGGGCGCGTCTCGGCCTCGTCGGGCCGCGGCGCAGGCACGTTGTCGCGCGCGGCCGCGCGCGGGACGCGCACCTGCGCCGACGGCAGCCGCGCGACGTGGACGTCGTCGCACACCGGGCACGCAATCAGCGCGGCGTCGCGCTGCCGGTCGAATTCCACGGCGGACGCGAACCATCCCTCGAAGCGGTGGCCATGCGTGCAGTTGAGATCGAAGATGATCATGGCGCTCAGCCTTCCATCCGCTCGATCCGCCACGTCTGGTACTTCACCGCGACGACGCTGCCGACGATGATCGCCGCCAGCGTAAGGATCGATCCCAACGCCAGCGTCGAGATTCCCGTGAGGCCCTGACCGATCGTACACCCCAGCGCGGTGACGCCGCCGAAGCCCATGAAGATGGCACCGACGATGTGATTGGCGACGTCCTCGACCGAGCCGAAGCCCTCCCAACGGAACGTCCGCGTGACCAGCGCCATCGCCGCCGAGCCGGCGATCATGCCGAGCACGCCGGCGATGCCGAAGGTGACCACGCGCGACTGGTCGGTCCACAGCACGAGCAGCTCGAGCAGGTAAGCAACCGGCGCGACGAAGCTGTACGACTCCATGCGTCCCGAATTGGTCGCGACGAACTTCTCCTCGAGCGTGGCGGGGTCCTCGGCGAGATAGCCCAAGTGACCGGAGACGTACCAGCCGCCGACGATCACCGCGCCGATGACGAGTCCGCCGATCACGAGCTCGCCGGTGCTGCGGAAATCGCGATTCGCGAAGCAGAACGCGCCCACCGCGAAGGCGACGACGAAAGGCAGCCACAGCTTCGCGCCGGCCAGGCCCCAGGTCGCGGCCAGCGTGCCGAGATCGGACGTGGGCGCGCCGACGTCGAGGCGGAGGGTATCGAGGCCGTTGGCGCGCCACGGCGCGAACGCGCCTTTCAGCGTCATGTATGCGGCGACGGCGAGGAACACCAGCACGACGAGCGACTTCAAGTTGCCGGCGCCGAAGCGGATCAGCGTCTTGCTGCCGCAGCCCGACGCCAGCGTCATGCCGAAGCCGAACAGCAAGCCGCCGATGAGGTGCGAGAGCCACGGGACCCTGCTGCCGGTGTAGATCGTCTTCGCGAAATCGACGAGCCCCGCCGCCTGCAGCGCCGTGGCGCCGGCGATCGCCACGGCGATCGCGAGCAGCCACATGCGCATCCGCCGCCAGTCGCCGAAGGTCACGATGTCGGTGACCGCGCCCATCGTGCAGAAGCTCACGCGATGCGCGACCGCGCCGAACACGAACGCGAGCGCGAACGCGAGGCCGACGACGAGCGGGGAAAGCTGGGCGGCATCCTTCATGGCGGTCGAAAATTATCGCACGCGGCTGTCGCAACCCCTTTTGCGCGCCCCCGCCGTTTACAGCCAGGCACCCGGCGTATCGCCGGCACCCGGAGAGCACCATGCAAATGAGACAGCAGGCTGGCCGCAGCAAGCGCGCGCGCGGGTTCCTCGCGGCGCTGGCCGCGGTCGCGGCGACGAGCGCGGCGTTTAGCGCCGTCGCGGGCGGCTACTACCCGAGCGGCGCGCTGGTCAGCGTCGACGTCTACGATCGCAACGACGGCACGTCGCTGCCGGTGTACACGAAGGACGGTCGCCGCTACGTCGTCGGAGCACCGGGCCACGAATATGCGCTGCGCATCCGCAACTGCACCAGCGAGCGCATTCTCGCCGTGGCGAGCGTCGACGGCGTCAATGTCGTCACCGGTGAAACGGCGGCGCCCGATCAGTCGGGCTACGTGATCGACGCGGGCTCGAGCGTCGAGATCGCCGGCTGGCGCAAGAGCCTCGATCGCACCGCGGCGTTCTACTTCACCGATCTCGGCGACAGCTACGCCGCGCGCACCGGTCGGCCAGGCAACGTCGGGGTGATCGGCGTTGCCGTCTTCCTCGAAAAGAAGGCCCCGGTGGCGTATCGCTGGCGCAGGGACCGCATCGCCTCGAACGAGGCGCCGTTGGAACGCGACGCGGCCGGCAACGCGCTGCCCGATGCGCCGATGGCGGCGGCGCCCTCGACGTTCGGCGCTGCGCGGGGCGACGCGCCGATGGCGCGGCAGGAAGCGACGGCGGATTCGGCGCGCGCGGTCGCGAAATCCGCGCTGGGCGCGGCGGCGCCGCTCGGCACGGGGCACGGCCGCAACGAGAATTCCTTCGCGCAGCGCGTGGCCTTCGAGCGCGCCAGCACGCTTGCCGCCGAGAACGTGGTGATCCAGTACGACCGCCGCGACAACCTGATCGCGATGGGGGTGCTGCCGGGTCCGCGCTACGCGCAACGCCACCCGGATCCGTTCCCGGCGCTTCGCTTCGCGCCCGATCCGCGGTAAGTCCTGCGCACGGCGCGCCGGTCGGTCGCTGCGCCCGGGAGGTGCATCGGTCGGTCGCTGCGCCGTGAAGGGGATCGGCCGGTTGCGGCGGTG
>JBDSLT010000364.1:0-5447 GCA_039916265.1 Casimicrobiaceae bacterium
TCACCCCGAACACCGGCATCAGGTGGATGAACAGTCCGGCGATCGGCGCGCCCACGGCCTCGACGCCGCGATTCCAGAAGATGTAGGCAAGCACGGAAGAGAACAGCGCGACGGCGACGAGCGCGGCGAATCCCATCAGTGTCCACTCCATCCTGCGGCCGAAGGCGATCTCGCCGAGGTAGAACGGCAGGACGACGAGTTCGCCCACGCAGGCGATCGCGAACAGGAAGGCGATCGTGTCGATCCCCTGCGGACGAAAGCGCAGGCAAATCGTGTAGATGGACCACATCGCCATCGACAGAATGACGATGAGATCGCCTGCGTTCAGGCGAAAAGCCGCGAGCGCGCCCAGCGATCCCTGCGAGATGATCGTCATCACGCCGGCCAGCGAGACCGCGACGCCGGCGACGCGTGCGCCCGACATCCGCTCGCGCAGGAACAGCCAGCTCATCGCGACGATCATGATCGGTATGAACGAGTTCAGGATGACGCCGTTGGTCGCCGTCGTGTAGTTGAGCCCGAGGTAGGCAAGGGCATTGTGAGTGCCGATGCCGATGGCACCGAGCGGGACGAGCACGCGCCAGTGCTTGCGGATGAGGGCCCAGTCGCGCACCACGCGCGGCAGCGCGAACGGCGCCAGGATGACCAGCGCGAAGAGCCACCGGTAGAACGTCATCGCGAGCGGCGGGATGTCGTGCGCGAGTCCGCGTCCGACGATCCAGTTGCACGCCCAGAAGAACGGCGTCAGCGTCAGCAGCAGGTAAGGCGACACGCGCGTGCGCGCGGCGGCGGGCTCCGGCATCGGCCGATTATCCCATGCGTATAATTCGCACGGACCATGCCCTCCTCGAAGTCGCCGGCCGCAACGCTCGCCGGGACGGCTACGGCGCCGCCACCGCCGGCTTCCGCTTCGGCCGCACTTTCCGCTGCGCCCTGCGCATCGCCGTTCGCGACGCTGCCCGCGCTCGCGCCCGTCGCGCCGGCCGCGGGACGCAAGACGGCGCTCGGCCCGCTGCCTGGCGGGGCCGACGCCCTCGCCCTCGCGCAACTCGTGACCGCGACAAAGGCCGCGGGCAGAACGCTGGCGATCGTCTGCGCCGACGCGCTTGCGGTGCAGCGTCTTGCCGAGGAGATCGCGTGGTTCGCGCCCGCGTCGGTCGTCGCGCAGTTCCCCGACTGGGAAACGCTGCCCTACGACCATTTTTCCCCGCACCAGGATCTGGTCTCGGCGCGGCTCGCGGCACTGTACAGGCTCACGCGCCGCCAATGCGACGTGGTGCTGGTCGCCGCGCAAACGGCGCTGTATCGCCTCCCGCCGCTGTCGTATCTCGCCGCGCACACGTTCTTCCTCACCACCGGCGAAACGCTCGACGTCGACGCGCTGCGCGCGCAACTCGCGCTCGCGGGCTACGCGCACGTCACGCAGGTGGTCTCGCCCGGCGAGTTCAGCATCCGCGGCGGCCTGATGGACCTGTTTCCGATGGGCTCGGTCCTGCCCTACCGGATCGACCTCTTCGGAAACGACATCGAGTCGATCAAGACCTTCGACATCGATACGCAGCGCACGCTCTATCCGGTGAGGGACGTCCGCATGCTGCCAGCACGCGAGTTCCCGCTTGACGGGCCCGCGCGCGCGCGCTTTCGCACGCGCTTTCGGGAAGTCTTCGAAGGCGATCCGTCGAAATCGCCCCTCTACAAGGACATCAGCCACGGCGTCGTGCCGGGAGGCATCGAGTACTACCTGCCGTTGTTCTTCGACGCGACGGCGACCCTTCCCGATTACCTGCCGCAGGATACGGTGGTAGCGCTGCACGGCGACGTCGCCGACGCCGTCGAGCGCTTCTGGCAGGACACCGAGACGCGCTGGAAACTCCTGCGCGGCGACAAGGCGCGCCCCCTGTTGCCGCCGCATGAGCTGTTTCTCGCGCGCGACGAGTTCAACGGCTCGATCAAGTCGTTCGGCCGCGTCGCGGTGGAGGTTCTGGATAGCGGGTCCGCCGAGCCGGTGGATGCGCCAGCGCGCCGGCTGCCGCCGCTGCAGGTCGAGCGCCGCGCCGACGACCCGCTCGCCGCGCTGAAGCGCGCGCTCGCGCTGTTCGAGGGCCGCGTGATGATCGCCGCGGAGAGTGCAGGCCGCCGCGAGACGATGCAGCAGTACTTCGCGGAGTACGGCCTGCAACCGGCGCTGCTCGACGACTTCGCCGCGTTTGCCGGAGGCAGCGCGAAGCTGGCGCTGGTGGTGTCGCCGCTCGCCGCCGGCTTCGTATGGCCGGCGGCGAAGCTGGCCTTCGTCACCGAGGCGGAACTGTACGCGAACGTGGTCCGGCACGCGCGGCGCGACGCCGCGCGCCGCTCCAACGTCGACGCGATGGTGCGCGACCTGTCGGAGGTGCGCATCGGCGATCCCGTCGTGCACGAGCAGCATGGCATCGGACGCTACCTCGGGCTCGTCACGCTCGACGTCGGCGACGGCGTCACCGAGTTCCTGCAGCTACTGTACGCCAACGACGCCAAGCTCTATGTGCCGGTGTCGAGCCTGCACCTGATCGGCCGCTACAGCGGCGCAGCGCCCGACGCAGCGCCGCTGCACGAACTCGGCAGCGGCCAATGGGAAAAGGCGAAACGCAGGGCGGCGCAGCGCGCGCACGACACCGCGGCGGAGCTTCTCAATCTCTACGCGCAGCGCGCAGCGCGCCAGGGTTACGCGTTCGGCTTCAACGCGCACGACTACGAGGCCTTCGCCGAGGGTTTCGGCTTCGAGGAAACGCCGGACCAGCAGGCGGCGATCGAAGCGGTGATCAAGGACCTTGCGTCGGGCAAGCCGATGGATCGCCTCGTCTGCGGCGACGTCGGTTTCGGGAAGACGGAGGTTGCGCTGCGCGCGGCGTTCATCGCCCTTGCCGATGGCCGGCAGGTCGCGCTGCTCGTGCCGACCACGCTGCTCGCCGAACAGCACTTCCAGGTGTTCAGCGACCGCTTTGCCGAATGGCCGTTCAAGCTCGCCGAGCTGTCGCGCTTTCGTTCCTCCAAGGAGGTGAAGGCGGCGATGGACGGCCTTGCCGCGGGGACGATCGACATGGCAATCGGCACGCACAAGCTGATCCAGCCGGATGTGAAGTTCAAGAACCTGGGGCTCGTCATCATCGACGAGGAGCATCGCTTCGGCGTGCGCCAGAAGGAGCGGCTGAAGCAGTTGCGCGCGGAGGTCGACGTGCTGACGCTCACCGCGACGCCGATTCCGCGCACGCTCGCGATGTCGCTCGAGGGAATTCGCGATTTTTCGGTCATCGCGACCGCGCCGCAGCGACGGCTGGCGATCAAGACCTTCGTCGCGCCGTTCTCGATGGGCGTCGTCCGCGAGGCAGCGCTGCGCGAGCTGAAGCGCGGCGGCCAGATCTATTTTCTGCACAACGACATCGACACGATCCGCACCACCGCCGACCGCCTGCACGAGCTGCTGCCGGAGGCGCGCCTGGCGATCGCGCACGGCCAGATGGGCGAGCGCGAGCTCGAGCACGTGATGCGCGAGTTCTATGCACAGCGCGTGAACCTGCTCATCTGCTCGACGATCATCGAGACCGGCATCGACGTGCCGACGGCGAACACCATCATCATCGACCGCGCCGACCGCTTCGGGCTGGCACAGCTCCATCAACTGCGCGGGCGCGTCGGCCGCTCGCACCACCAGGCCTACGCGTACCTGCTGACGCCGCCCGAGGACGCGCTGTCAGCACAGGCAAAAAAGCGCCTCGAGGCGATCCAGATGATGGATGACCTCGGCTCGGGCTTTTATCTTGCGATGCACGACCTCGAAATTCGCGGCGCCGGTGAAGTGCTCGGCGACGAGCAGTCGGGCGAGATGCAGGAAGTCGGCTTCCAGCTCTACGCGGACATGCTGAAGTCCGCGGTGTCGGCGCTTCGCGCCGGGCGCGAGCCCGACCTGTCGGAGCCGCTTGGCGTCACCACCGAAATCAATCTGCACGCGCCCGCGCGACTGCCGGAGGACTACTGCAGCGACGTGCACGAGCGGCTCGTTCTTTACAAGCGCCTGGCGAGCGTCGAAACCGCCGACGATCTCGATCTGCTGCGCGAGGAACTCGTCGACCGTTTCGGCACCGCACCCGAGCCGGTGCAGGCGCTGATCGCCTGCCATCGGCTGCGCCTTCTTGCGAAGGCGCGCGGCGTGACGCGGATCGACGCCGGACCGGAGCGAACGACCTTGCAGTTCGGCAAGCATCCACCCTTCGATCCCGGCACGCTGATCCTCGAGGTGCAACGCGACGGGCGCACTCGCTTCGCCGGGCCGGACCGCGTGCGCCTCGAGCGCGCCGCACCGACGCTGGACGATCGCTTCGCGCTCGTGCGCGATTTCCTCAACCGCCTCTGACACCATGGCGGCCGTATCGCGCAGCGAGCGTTCGTCGGCGCCCAGCGGTTCAGCCGTGCCGCCGGCGTTTCCTCCGCAGCTTCGTGTGTTCGTCCGCGACTGGCTGTCGTCGAACAACATCCTGCTGAAAAGCGCCGCCGGCCACACGCTGATCGACACGGGCTACGGGCGCCATGCGCCGCTGATGCTGGCGCTGCTGGCGTCGCGGCAGGGCCTCGACGGCGAGCCGCTCGCGCGCATCGTCAACACGCATTGCCATTCCGACCACATGGGCGGCAACGCAGCCGTCGCGCGCGCCTATGGCTGCACGATCGCGGTGCCCGAAGGGGAGGCGCCGCTGATAGAACGCTGGGACACGCGGGCGCTGTGGATCGACTACGCCGGACAGACGGCGGAGCGCTTCGCCGTCGACGACGCGATCGTGGCGGGTACGACCTGTGCCTGGGGCGATCTCGAATGGCGCGCGCTCGCCGCCCCGGGCCACGACATGGCAGCGCTGGTCTTCTACAACGCGGAGCACCGGATACTGATCTCCGGCGATGCGCTGTGGGAGAACGGCTACGGCCTGATCATGCCGCCGCAGGTGGACCCCGCGGCGCTACCCGCAACGCGCGCGACGCTCGACATGCTCGCCGCGCTCGACGTCGCCGTCGTGATCCCGGGTCACGGCGAGCTGTTCACCGGCGTGGCCGCCGCGCTCGAACGCGCCTACGGCCGCACCGCCGCGTTCGAGGCCGACGAGATGCGCATGGTGCGCCACGCGCTCAAGGTGCTTTTGACTTTCACACTGCTCGACCGGCAGCGGATGCCGCTCGCCGAACTGCCGGCGTTCGTCGAGCACGTGCCGATCTTCCGTGATTTCAACGCGCGCTATCTACATCTCGAACCGGCGGCGCTGGCCGAGCGTCTCGTTGCCGAGCTCGAACGCGCGGGCGCGGCCTGCCGCGAAGGCGGCACTCTCGTCCCCGCCTGACGCGCACGTCCGGACGGCTATTCCCTGTAGCCCTCGACCGGAATCAGCAGCCTGATTTCGTCCGACGGATTGCCGATAGCGAGCCCG
>JBDSLT010000365.1:0-11065 GCA_039916265.1 Casimicrobiaceae bacterium
TCTGCGGGCGCGCGGCAGCGTCCGGCGCGAATCGATCGACAGGCTTAACCGACTCGCCTATTGGCTCATGGGGATCAGCGTCGTCCTGTTCATGGCCAGCGGCTTGACCCGGTCCTGAACTTCGGCGGCGCACGTCCTCGACTCGCCATGACAGCCAGGATCATCGACGGAGTCGACATCGCCCGGCGCGTGCGCGCCAAGTGGAAGCAACGCGTCGATGCGCTGCGGGCGAGGAAAGCGGTCCTGACTTGACGTGAGGGTTGTCCCGTCCGGACTGTTCCCGTGGCTGAGATGGTGGCGCCGCGTCGATGCGTCGACGCTTCGCTCCGACGCCATCGCAGGGCTGTCCGGCGCCATCCTGGTGCTGCCGCAGGCGATCGCCTACGCGACGATCGCCGGCCTTCCGCCGCAGTACGGCATCTATGCGGCGATGGTGCCCGCAATCGTCGCCGCGTTGTTCGGCTCCTCTTGGCACCTCGTTTCGGGTCCCACCGCGACGGTATCGATTGTCGTTTTCGCCACGCTGAGCCCCTTCGCCGAGCCGGGCGGCGCCGAGTACGTACAGCTGGCGCTGACGCTTACGCTGCTTGCGGGGATGGTGATGCTCGCCATGGGCATCGCGCGGATGGGCAGCCTGGTCAATTTCGTTTCGAACACGGTGGTGATCGGCTTTACCTCGGGCGCGGCGGTGCTGATCGCCGCCAGCCAGCTCAAGAACTTCTTCGGCCTCCCGCCCACGCGGAGCGCGTCGTTTGCCGACACCATCACGCAGTTCATCCAGCAGGTGGGCGACGCCAATCCCTACGTCACGTCGGTCGCCGTGGCGACGGTCGTCACCGGCGCGCTGCTCAAGCGCTACGCGCCGCGAATACCCTACATGATCGGTGCGATGCTGGTGGCGGGCCTGCTCGCCGCCGCGCTGAACGCGGCGCTGGGCGAGACAGCCACGGGAATCGCGACCATCGGCGCGTTGCGAGGGGGGCTTCCCGCGCTCGCGTTTCCCGACCTGTCGTTCGACCTGGTACAGAAGCTGGGGCCGAGTGCGATCGCCGTCGCGCTGCTCGGGTTGACCGAGGCGGTGTCGATCGCGCGCGCGGTGGCCCTCAAAACGCACCAGCGCCTGGACGGAAACCAGGAATTCATCGGTCAGGGCCTGTCCAACATCATGGGCAGCCTGTTCTCAGCGTATGCGACGAGCGGCTCGTTCACGCGCAGCGGCCTGAACTACGATGCCGGCGCGAGAACGCCCCTTGCGGCCGTGCTGGCGGCGACCTTTCTCGGCGTCATCGTGCTGTTCGTGGCGCCGCTCGCGGCGTACCTGCCCGTGGCCGCGATGGGCGGCATTCTGATGATGGTCGCGTATTCGTTGATCGACGCCGATGCGATCAGGATGGTCGTGCGCACCAGTCCCACCGAGATCGTCATCCTGCTTGTCACGTTCATCGCGACGTTGCTGATCGACCTGCAGTTCGCCATCTACATCGGCGTAATCGTCTCGCTGATGCTTTTTCTCAACCGCACGTCGCGACCCGCCATCTTCGCGGCCGCGCCGGCCGCGGGTGAGAGCAGCTATCACTACGTGCCTCGAACGCGCGAACCCGACTGTCCCCAGCTCGAAGTCGCGTTCGTCGAGGGACCGGTGTATTTCGGGGCGATCGATCACGTGCAGCAATGGCTGCTCGCGGTCGACGAACACGATCCGCGCAAGAAACACGTTCTGCTGCTTGCTCCGGGCATCAGCTTCGTCGATGCCGCGGGCATGGAAATGCTTGCTTACGAAGCGGTGCGCCGCCGCGACCTGGGGGGGGGACTCTATTTTCACCGGCTGAAGGAGTCGATCGTCGCGGTGATGCGCAAGAACGGCACGCTGGCGCAGATTGGTGAAAGCAGCCTCTTCCCGATGGGACCCCGGGCCATCGACACGATTTATCCCCGTCTTGACCCGGAGATCTGCCGCCGATGCACGGCGCGGATTTTCCCGCAATGCCACATCGCGCTGCCTGATGGAGAACCGCGCGGAGAACCGCGCGGCGAACCGCCCCACCGCGGCGACGACCCGTCGCGCTAAAGGAAGCGTCAGCGCACGAAGACGGACGCCCGCGCGTCGGGCGCGCGCCGGGGAACGACGCGCGGCGGATCGAAAAAGGGCAGCCGCGCGAGGCGACCCCGACGACCCTCGCGCGTGTAGACCACCGACCCTGTCGCAGCTGCACCCTCGGCAAAGGCGAGCGCAAGGTGCTGGTCGAACACTGGCGAAAATGCCTCGCTCGTCAGTTGCGCAGCGCTTCGCACCGGCGTTGCCCGCGGCGGCGGGTGATCGCAGCGACCACGGTCGAGCGCTACGCCCACCAGCCTGCGGCCGGCCGGGCGCCGGCGGTTCGCGAGCAGCGCGTCGCGGCCGATGAAGGCGAAGCGATCGAGGTCGACCCACCGTGCGAGACCGAGTTCCCGCGGCAACACCCTGCCCGCGAGCTCGAAGGCGAAATGCACGTAGCCCGCCTCGATTCGCAACGCGTTCGCGCACTCCCAGCCGCACTCCCGCACTTCGTCCGGGCCCGCGGATTGGGCAATGCGCTTCCAGACGTCGATTGCTGCGCTGGCAGACACCAGGATCTCGTAGCCGACCTCACCGGTGTACCCCAGCCGTCCGATCCACGCGTCGATACCGGCGATCGCGCCCTGCCTGAAGCCGAAGTAGGGAAGTCCCGCAGCGACGCCTGGCGCCAGCGCCTCGATCCGGCTGAAACTCGCGGGACCTTGCAGCGCGATGACCGCGAGACCAGGCAGCAACGCGGCGATCTCGACCTCGAAATCCGTGGCGATCGACGCGAGATGCGCATGATCGGAGCGACGCCCCGTGAACAGCCAGTAACGGTTGCGCTCGACGCACCAGATCGTCGCATCGACGGTGACCGTACCGTCGTCGCGGCACAGCAGCGTGTAAGCGATTCTGCCGCGCGCAAGGAGATTCAGATTGCGCGTCTGCAGCCGATGCAGGAACGCAAGCGCGCCGCGACCGAAGACTTCCCATCCTCCCATGAACGAGAAATCGAACAGCCCCGCGCGCCGTCGCGTCGCGAGATGCTCGTCGCTGGCGGTCGAGAAGCGCAGCGCCACGGCGCTGTCCCCGGACAGGGACGAAAGGGCGATGCCGCGTTCGGCGAACCACGCGTTCAGCACGCTCGCCTATCCGCTGCGCAACAGGATGAATGCGCCGCTGACGATGCACAGCCATGCCGCGACCATGCGCAAACGCCGGACGTCGGCGCGATGCGCAATCGCAACGCCGACCGCGACGCCCGCAAGCTCGAAAGGCAAGATCCAGGCGGCCGTGCCGAAGGCAATCGTGCCGAAGGCGAGGTTTGCCGCCGTACCCGCGCTCGCGGACGCGATCTGGAGCACCTGGCTCACGCCGATGGCCATCAATGGAGCGAAGCCGAGCGCGAGCATCAGGGGAACGCTGAACAGCGGACCGCCCGCGCCCGTCAGGCCCGAGCCGAAGCCCGCGACGGCGCCCACGGCCAGCAACGCCCGCCAGCGAAGCGAATCGTGCCCCGCGGCGGCGGACCACCGCGGCGACAGCAGAACGTTAGCACCGGCGAACACGATGGCCCCGCCGACGATCCGGTCCAGGACCACCGCATCCGTGCGCGAATTCACGTAGGCACCGAGAAAGCTGAACGCGAGCGCCCCGGCGCAGACGGTCAGGCTCGCGGGCCAGTCGATGCTGCCGCGACGCGCGAACAGCCAGGTGCTGACGACGCCGGTCAGAATGAACGTCAACAACGCGGTAGCGCTGGCGGCATGAATCGGCAGGTCCGCGAAGGCCACCAGCGCCGGAATCAGCAGGATTCCCCCGACGCCGACGGCACCGATGAGCGCGCCGACAACCAGCGCGGCCAGCGCAAGGATGCCGGCGCTCAGCATGGCCGCGGGGGCACGGGTCCCGGTCGTTGTGCCGGGACTCCGGGCTCACGCAATCTCGGGCGCAGGCATGGATCGCGGCTCCGACGCCGCAGCCGCAGGTGGTGATACGGCCAATCTCTCAAGGCTTTCGGTCGCTTCAACTGTCCGGCGACCCCGATACGAAACGGCTACCCGGCGGCCAACGACGTCAGCGTGCTGGTGATCAGTAGATTGACGTGGCTCATCACGGCGTAGCCGATGGCATTGTCGTCGTCCATCAGTTGCAGCAATTTGTCGCCGTTGATGGCCAGGACGGTGCACGCCGTCATGCACGACCCCGTTCCCATTCGTCGCCGGGCGTCGCGAACGACCGCGGCCCAGCCGAACAGCTCGCCGCTGCGGATGAGGTCGCCGGCGGGTGTCCACCGGTCGCCCAGCTGCAGCTTGAAGCGCACCACTCCACGCACCAGCACATAGCAGCAATCGGCGCTGTCGCCGAGCTTGTACATCTCGCATTGGCTCGGGTAATCGACGAACTCCGATAACTGCGCGATGTGGCCCCGCTGGCTGCGCGTAAGCGTCGAGAACGGGAGCGCCTGAGCCAGAATCTCCTGAACCGCCGGGCCCGACAGCCTTGCGACCGCCTCGGTAGTCACTGCTTCCAGCCGACGATTTCCCGGAACTTCGCCAGTTCTTCGTCCTTCATGAAGACGGTGTGCTCCTTCCCCGGATAGCGCCGGTTCTTGACGTCGTCCATGTACTCGCCGTAGCCCTTTTCGAGGATCGGAACCAGGTCGCAATAGATCTTGGAATGTCGCGGTGTGTGCTTCTCGTAGAGATGGAAAAGATCCGAGCCGATGATATGCACGCCGTCGGAGGTATTGCCCGAGCCGAGGCTGATCACCGGGACGCTCAGCGTCTCGGCGAGGTACTGCGAAACTTCCGACGTGACCACTTCGGTCATGATCGAGAAACAGCCGGCATCGACGAACGCCTGCGCGTCCTCGACCAGCTCCTTCGCGCGCGTCGCCGACTTGCCTTGCGCGGCGAATCCGCCGAGCTGCGGCATGCGCATCGGGCAGATGCCGATGTGACCCTGCACCGGAATGCCGGCCTTGATGATTGCCTCGATATTGCGCGCATGGTGGAGGTTGCCTTCGCATTTCATCACTTCGGCGCCCGCCTTCGCGACGTATTGCGCTGCGTTGTCGACAGCCTGCATTTCGGACAGGTGAAAACTCATGTACGGCATGTCGACCATGCGCAGCCCGTACTGTGATCCGCGCTTCACGGCCTGCGCCATGAACATCACTTCCTCGAACGAGACCGACGTCGTCGATTCATGGCCGAAGAGCACCATGCCTCCGGTATCGCTGACGCAGAGGATGTCGATCCCGAGGCGGTCGGCGACGATGGCATTCTCGTAGTCATAGACTGCGAGCTGCACGATCGGCTCCTTGTTCTTCTTTTTTTCCATGAGCATCGGAATCGTGACCTTCTTGCGTTTTGGCGCGACAGCGGCATCAGCCATTCTTGTCTCCTTGGGTGGGTTTCCCGCGATGAACGGGCGTGGAAGGACCGGGGATTCAGCGCGAACGGGTCAGTTGATTGAGCAAATCGCGTGCCGCGTTCGCCGGCCCCATTTTGTCAGCATAAACAATACCGCGGCAACGCCTTAGCGACGGTCGCGGTTTCGCAACGACACATCGGCTGCGCGCCCTGACACACGCGGGTCCGCGGCGAGCAGGGTGAGCGTCGCTAGCTTTCAGCCTTGCTGCCCGGCGTTGAACGGCTCATCGCCCAGCGGCGTCGCCGGACCCACAGCGCCTTGCGGCCAATGCCAAGCATGCGGGCGATCTCGTTCTCGTTGTGCGTGGCCTGGTACTGGGTCACGACGTGGCGCATGTAGTCCTCGACGGTCAGCGGACGCCCGCCGATGGCGATGCCATTGGCCGGCGCCGGGTCCGGTAGCTGCTCGTCGGACATGTCGTCGAAACTCAGCGTATCCGAGTCGGCAAGGATGGCGGCGCGCTCGATGAGGTTCTGCAGTTCACGCACGTTGCCAGGCCAGTGGTAGCTCGTCACGAAAGCCTTGAAGTTGCTGTCGAGCTCCCGGATGCGCTTGCCCATCTTGCGACTGTAGTGTTTCATGAAGTAGCGCACGAGCAACTCGACGTCTCCGCCCCGCTCGCGCAGCGGCGGCACGTGAATGTTGATCACGTTGAGGCGATAGAACAGGTCCTCGCGGAAATCGCCGGTCGCCACCGCCTGCTTGAGGTCCTTGTTGCTGGCGGCGATGAAGCGGACGTCGACGCGGCGCGCCTCCTTGCCGCCCACCGGGCGAACTTCCCGCTCCTGGAGCGCGCGCAGCAGCTTAATCTGCACGTTCAGGGGCAGTCCGCCGACTTCGTCCAGAAACAGCGTGCCGCCCTGCGCTTCCATCATCAGCCCTTCCGACGTCGACGTCGCGCTGGTGAATGCGCCCTTCACGTGACCGAACAGCTCGGACTCGACCAATTCGCTCGGGATCGCGCCGCAATTGACCGCGACGAACGCCGCACCGGAGCGCGAGCTTTCCCGGTGGATCGCCTGGGCCACCAGTTCCTTGCCGGTGCCGCTCTCCCCCCGGATGTAGACCGTCGCGTCGGTGTTGGCGACCTTGCGGACCACCTCGAGCACACGCTTGATTTCCCGGCTTTCACCGATGATGGACGTGCTCTCGTACAAGGTGCGCAGATTGCGCTTCAGCAGCGCATTCTCGCGCCGCATCTGCCATTCGGAAATCGCCCGCTCGACCGCGTAGACGAATTCGTCGTTGTTGTACGGCTTGATGAGGTAGTCGACCGCGCCGTGGCGCAGCGCCTGCACGGCGGTCTCGACCGACGAATAGCCGGTCATGACGACCACCGGCACACCCTCATGCGATGCCTTGATCGCAGTGACGACGTCGAGGCCGCTGCCGTCCTGCAGCCGCAAGTCGGTGACGACCAGGTCGAACGCGCCGGTCAGGGCGCGCTCGATGCCCTCGGTGCAGGTCGTCACGTGGACGACACCGTAGCCCCTGGAAGTAAGCAGGAGTTCGATCGACACGCCTACGCTGCGGTCGTCCTCGATAACGAGCACCCGACCGTTGGTGGCGACGGGCGTGCCCGGCGGTGGCGCTTTCATGGTTTCATTTTCCCGCTGGGCGCGGCCGGTGGCAACCGAACGAGGAACATGGCGCCATCCGTCCCGGCCGCGATCGTGGTGAGGCTGCCGCCATGCTCGCTGACTATTTCGACACTGATTGCGAGCCCGAGGCCAAGTCCTTCGCCTGCGGGCTTGGTCGTGAAAAACGGCTCGAAGATCTTGCCGAGCGCGCGCGGGTCGATGCCAGGACCGGTGTCGCCGACGGTGACGTGGACCTGGCCGTCGGGACCGCGCCGCGTAACAACGCTGATCGTCCCCCGTCCTTTCATGGCCTGCGCGGCGTTCAGGAACAGATTGAAAAACACCTGCTGCAGTTGGTCCTGGTGGCCCAGCACGATCGCGTCGGGTGCCCGCTGATGGTCAAAGTCGACCGATTCGCCCAGGCTGTCGAAGCGCAGCTGGAGGCTCGCCTCGTCGATGACGTCGTCGATGGCGAAGCGGCGGCGAGCGGCGTGGACGACGCGCGAGAAGCCCGTCAGGCGACGCGTAATCAGCAGCATGCGGCGAGCGCTGTCACCCACCAGGGCGATCCCTTTGTGGCGCACCTCGGCCGAGACACCGCGCTTCGACTGCAGGATCTGCGCCGCCGAACTGATGACCGACAGCGGGTTGCTGATCTCGTGCGCGATGCTTGCCAGCAGGAAACCCATCGACGCGAGGCGGGCATTCTGCGCATACCCGGCTTCCAGCTCGTGCAGTCGCGTCTGATCGACGACGACGATGAAGGCGCCCGCGCCGAGCCGGCGCAACCGCAGTGTCTCGCGTACGGGCCCGTCGCTTGACGCGACGACCACGTCGGCATCCTGGCTTAGCAACCAGCGACGCTCCCCCTCCAGCGCGTTGTAGTAATCCGGAAAGACCGTAAGCAGACGACGATCGGGGCGTCCCTGCAAACGAACGCCGCGGGCCCTCATTTCAGCGTTGACGTGGGTAACCCTGCCGGTCCCGTTCACGAGGATGGTGGGCCAGGGAAGCGAATCGAGGAGCGTGGCGACGGAGGTTTTAGGTGCTGCGCGCGGCATCGCCTGAGGGCATGGGGGGGCCGCGCGAACGCGGCGGTGGAGTCACGGGGGTCTCGCGCAAGCGCGTCCCGACGGCACGGAGGAAGCGCTGCCGGTCAGACGGGTACGCTCAGGCGGGTATCGCGGCCCGCTCGAATCCCGGCCCGGCACGACTGCGATCGTCGATGGGCCAGCAGGCGGCTGCAGCGATCACGCTCAACACGATGCACGACAGCCAGACTACCGCATAGGACCCATCGGCGTCGAATGCATAGCCGCCGTACCACGCGCCGAAAAAGCTGCCGACCTGATGACCGAAGAACGCGATTCCAAACAGCGTCGAGACATAACGGACGCCGAAGATATCAGCGACCAATGCGTTAGTCAAAGGCACGGTGCCAAGCCAGGTCAAGCCGAATACCGCGGCGAACACGTAGGTGGACCCGGCTGTCAGCGGCAACGTCAGGTACAGGACAAGAGCAACCGCGCGCAGCGCGAAGATCACCGTAAGGACGTATTTCTTGCGATAGCGAGCGCCCAGCATCCCGCAACCGAAGGACCCCACGGTGTTGCACAGGCCGACGATAGCGAGCGCAGTGACGCCTACCGTCGCCGACAGGCCACGGTCGAGCAGGTAGGCCGGAAGATGCACCATCATGAACACGGTCTGGAAGCCGCACACCGCGAAACTGAAGGTGAGCAGCCAGAATCCCTTGTCACGCATCGCTTCGACCACCGCGCTGCGCGCGCTCTGCGGGTTGACGCTTGGCGGCGACGCCGGCCTGCCGGCAAGCGATATCGCGAGAACGACGATCAGCGCCGCCGACGCCGCAAACAGCAGCAGCGCGCCGCGCCATCCGGCCCCGGTGATAAGCGCCTGTCCGTACGGCAGCATCGCGAACTGGCCGAACGAGCCGCCGGCACCGACGATTCCCAGCGCCCAGCTGCGCCGGCGCGGCTCGAACGCGCGGGCGACCACGCCCATCACCACCCCGAAGGCGCTCGCCGACAGACCGAGACCGATAAGCACGCCCGCGCTCAGGTAGAGTTCGACGGCGGTGCTCGAGTACGCCATGCAAGCGAGTCCGAGTGCATACGTCAACCCGCCGATGACCAGCACCCGGCCGGCGCCGAACTTGTCAGCGACGACGCCCGTCAGCGGCTGGACCGCTCCCCAGATCAGGTTTTGCAACGCGATGGCAAGCCCGAACTGCTCGCGGCCAAGCCCAAGATCCAGACTCATTGGCCGCAGGAACAGGCCGAACGCCTGCCGCGTTCCGACCGAAATCATCAGGATGACGCTCGCGCAGACCAGTATCACCGCGGGCGTACGCCAGCCGGGCGCGTTCATTGGAATCTCGCCGCCGGGAGGTTGGAAATCACCGACGTACGACCCGAAAAGGAAACACCGCGACGCTGTTCACGAAAGTTCGGCCGGGTGCGCGACCGCGGTGCCAAGCTTGCCGACGACCGTACCCGCGGCCTCGTTGGCGATTCGCATCGCGTCGGGCAGCGAAGCCCCCGCCGCCATAAGCGTACCCAATGCTGCGATCACCGTGTCGCCCGCGCCCGAAACGTCATACACCTCGCGCGCCTGCGCGGGAATGGTCAGGGCGCCGGCGTCGCTAAAGAGGCTCATCCCCTCCTCCGAGCGCGTGACCAGCAGCGCGTCGATGCCGAGATCCTCGCGCAGCCGCTGCGCGCGCCCGACCAGGTCGGCTTCGTCGCGCCAGCGGCCGATCACCTGTCGAAGTTCGCCGAGATTGGGGGTGATCAGCGTCGCGCCGCGATACTTGCCCCAGTCCTCGCCCTTGGGATCGATCAGCACGCGCCGGCCCCGCCCGCGCGACTCGTCGATCATGGTCGCGATGTGCGCGAGGCCGCCCTTGCCGTAATCCGACATCAGGACGACGTCGGTATCGGCGAGAAGGCGCCGGTAATCGGCGAGGCTCGCCGCGAGCAGTTCCTTCGACGGCGCGGTCTCGAAGTCGATTCGCAGCAGCTGCTGCTGCCGCCCGACGACGCGCAGCTTCACCGTGGTTTTGAGGGTGGCGTCGCGCAGCAGCCTCGCATCCACTCGCTCAGCTTCGAGCAGGCGCGCCAACGCGCTCCCCGACTCATCGTCGCCCGTCACCGACAGCAGCGTCACCTGCGCGCCCAGCGCCGCCGCATTCCGCGCGACGTTGGCGGCTCCGCCTGGCCGTTCCTCAGTGCGCGCGATGCGCACGATGGGTACCGGCGCCTCGGGCGATATGCGCTCGACGTCGCCGAACCAGTAGCGGTCCAGCATGACATCGCCGACGACCAGCACGCGGGCCTTCGCGACACGCTCGCGCCACGTCGAGAAGCGCGCGTCGGAGGTGTCCGGGGCCGTCGTCATGGGCGCCCGATCGAGAAGTATTCGAGCCCCGCCGCGCGCGCCAGCGCCGGTTCGTAGAGGTTGCGCCCGTCGAACAGCAACGGCTGCTTCAGTTTTTCGCGCAGCGTATCGAAGTCCTGGCCGCGGAACTCCTTCCATTCCGTCACGATGATGAGCGCGTCGGCGCCTTCGCAGCTCTCGGTCGGCGACGATGCGAAGGTGACCTGCGGCGCATCGGCATAGATGCGGCGCGCCTCGTCCATCGCGACGGGGTCATAGGCGACGATCGCCGCGCCGCGGGCGGCGAGCGCGTCGATGATCACGCGCGCCGGCGCCTCGCGCATGTCGTCGGTGTTCGGCTTGAACGCGAGTCCCCACACGGCGACGCGCTTCCCGCTGACGCTGCCGAGCACTTCGCTGAGCTTCGCGAACAGCCGGTGCTTCTGCGCGTCATTCGCCTCCTCCACCGAGTCGAGCACCCGCAGCGGCACGCCGCACTCCTTCGCGGTGCGCACGAGCGCCTTCACGTCTTTCGGAAAGCACGAGCCACCGTAGCCGGGGCCGGGAAGAGAAAGGCCGGCCCGATGCGTCCATCCGAGCCGATGCCCTT
>JBDSLT010000366.1:0-5063 GCA_039916265.1 Casimicrobiaceae bacterium
ACCGACCGCAAGGCGGGCACGCTGCGCGTGCTCATTCCGGTCACCCCCGCCGGAGCGCCCGATGCGGCGCGCCCGACCGTCTATCAGGGCGAGGCGCAGCTCATGACGAACATGGGCCCGCTGCCGATCAGCTTCGACATCGAAGCGAAGGATCTCACCGAAGCCGTCGCGAACTACGCCGAAGCGACGAAGTCGGGCGTCGAGCGCGCGATGCGCGAGCTGCAGGAAATGCGGCGGCAGGCGTCGTCTTCGCTGGTCATCCCGCAGGCGGGTGCCGCGCTTCCGCCCGTGGGGCTGGGTGGCGGCGGGAAGATCCAGCTCCCGTGAGCTCGCGGCGCGACTTCGGATAGCCCTTCGGCCGGCCCGACGGAACGACAGTCTCTAACCCCATGTCCGAGTCCTCCACTCTGACGTTCCTCTTCACCGACATCGAGGGCAGCACCTTGAAGTGGGAGGAGCAACCCGAGCAGATGCCTCACGCCATGGCCGGGCACGATGCGCTCTTGCGCGAAGCGGTCCAGAAACACCATGGCCGCATCGTGAAGACCACCGGCGACGGCATCTACGCCGCGTTCGAGGCGCCCGCGGACGGCATGGCTGCCGCCGTGACTATCCAGCTGGCACTCGCCGATCCCTCCGCTACCAGCGGCGTGGCGCTGCGCGTGCGGTGCGGCTTGCACACAGGTCCGGTGCACGCGCGCGACAACGACTATTTCGGCGGGACGATCAACCGCACGGCACGGATCATGAACGCGGCACACGGCGGCCAGATCCTCGTGTCGCGTGCGGTCGCCGAGCAGGTGAGCGTCAGCCTTCCGGCCGACGTCTCGCTGAAGGATCTCGGCAACGTGCGGCTCAAGGGGCTCTCGACCACCGAGACCGTGTTCCAGGTCCTGCACGCGAAGCTTCACGCGAGCTTCCCGGCGCTGCGCGAACTCGAGTCGACGCCGAACAACCTGCCGCAGCAGCTCACGTCGTTCATCGGCCGCGAGCGCGAGCGCGCCGAGGCAGAGGAGATGCTGACGGCCACGCGTCTGCTCACGCTGCTCGGCATGGGTGGGCTCGGCAAGACGCGCCTCTCGCTGCAGATCGGCGCAAGCGTCATGGAGTCGTACCCCGACGGCGTCTGGTTCGTTGATCTGCAGACGATCCGGGACGAGTCGCTCGTCGCGGCGGAAACGGCGCGCGTCCTCGGCGTTCGCGAGGAGCCCGGCAGGCCGCTGATGCAGACGCTCTGCGCGCATCTCAAGACGCGCAAGGTGATGCTGATCCTTGACAACTGCGAGCAGGTGATCGAGTCGAGCGCCGACCTTGCGAATGCGATCCTGCGGGCGGCGCCGGACGTTCGCATCCTCACGACGAGCCGCATCGCGCTGCGCGTCCCCGGCGAGCAGACCTACGTCGTGCAGCCGCTGCCCGTGCCGTCGCGATCGTCGGGTGTCGAAGTGCTGATGCGCTCCACTGCGGTCGTGCTGTTCGTCGAACGCGCGAAGCTTCACAAGCCGAGTTTCGCGCTGACCGACAAGGAAGCGCCGCACGTCGCCGAGCTGGTGTCGCGGCTGGAGGGAATTCCGCTGGCCCTCGAACTGGCGGCTGCGCGCGTGCGCTCGCTTCCGGTCGCCGAGATCAACAAGCGGCTCAACGATCGCTACAAGCTCCTGACCGGCGGAGACCGCACGCTGCAGGCGCGCCAGCAAACGCTGCGCGCGCTGGTCGACTGGTCGTTCGACCTGCTGGAGGACCGCGAGCAATCGCTGCTCGCGCGACTCTCGGTGTTCGCGGGTACGCTGGATCTCGCAGCGGCCGAGACGATCTGCGGGTCGGATCCGCTGTTGCCCGAGGACGTGCTCGACATCATCACGTCGCTCGTCGAAAAGTCCCTCGTCTACATGGAAGAGACCGACGACGGCGCCCGTTACCGGTTGCTCGAGACGATCCGCGAGTACGCGCGCGCGAAGCTGACGCTGCAGGGCGAGGGCGATGCGATCATGGCGGCGCATTGCAACTTCTTCTTCACGATGGCCAAGGCCGCGAACCGCGAATCGATCGGCGCGGAACAGGCGAATTGGACGAATCGCGTGGAGAAGGATCTCGACAACCTGCGCGCGGCGATCGTCGTCGCGTTTGCGGGCGGCGTCGACCAGGCCATCGCAGTCAAGCTCGAGGTCGCGCTGATGTGGTTCCGGATGCTGCGCGGGTACGCGTCCGAAGGCCGCAAGAACATTCGCGCCGCGCTCGAGCTCCCGGCCGTCCAGGCATCGGACTTCATCCACGGCCACGCGCTCTACGTCGGCGCCACGCTCGCCTATAGCCAGGGCGACTACGCGGAGGCGAAGGAGATGCTCGAGCGCTGCCTCGAAATCCGCAAGCGCGACGGCAAGCCGGCCGAGATTGCGGCGACGCTTTCGACGCTCGGGATGGTCCGTCTGAACCTCGGCGAGGCCGAAGGGGCACTCGAGCTCGCTTCGGAGGCCGTCACCCACCTTCAGGCGCAGGGCGATCGCACGAACGAGTCGATCGTGCTGTTCCAGCTGGGCCAGATCCACGCATACGTCGGCGATCAAGCGGAGGCGCGCGCGCTGTTCGAGCAGTGTCTCGAGTTCTTCGGCGCGCTCGAGTATCCCGAACTCGTCTGTGAATGCGAGCTTTCGCTGGGCCGGCTCGCCCTCGAATCGGACGACGTGGGCGGCGCGCAGGCAACGTTCGAACGCGCGATGGGTATCGCCCGGGACGCGGGCGACAAGCGCTGCGAGGCGCTCGCGCACTCGTGGCTGGGTCGCTCGGCGCTCGCGGCGGGCCGTCTGGACGACGCGCGGTCCAACATCGCGAGCGCCCTGCGCGCCTTCGAGCGCTTCGACATGTTCGCGGAGTTGCTCGAATGCCTGGACGACGAGGCGGAACTATTGCACGCCTCGGGCCGCGACCTCGATGCCGCGCGCCTGTACGCGGCCGCGGAGACCGCGAGACAGCGCCTCTCGCTGCCGCGACCGCCACGGATGCAGACGCACTGGACGGAAGCCGTGGTCGCGCTCAAGGCCTCGGTCGGCGATGCAGACTTCGATCGCGGGTGGACGGCCGGAGAAAAGTGGGAGCCGCGCGAGGCGGCGCACTGGGCGCAATCCGATGACGCTGCCGCGCCTTCGACGCAGGAAGGCGTCGCCGCGTAGAGTTTTGCAGCGGCGCTGCGCGCGTGTGGGATTTCACGCGCGACGCCCAAATGAAGAAGCCGCCCTCGGGCGGCTTCTTCATTTGGGCGTCCAGCGCGATGCTTATTTTCGCAGCGTGCCGCGACGACGCACCCACCAGAGAGCGGAGAGTGCGGTGAGCAGCAGCGCCAGCGCACCCGGCTCAGGAATCTGCGTGGTCTGCGTGGTGATAGTGATGACGGCGGGAACTGTCGAACCCGCCGCCGCACGGAACGACGGCGTGCAGGAAGTGCTCGACTTTCCCTTCGAACGATCGTGGTGGTCGTCGTCGTCGTCGTCCGAGTGGGACGAGCATTGCTGAATGAATAATTGGGCGGTCGCGAGGTTGCCGGCACCGATACCCCAATCGATCCAGGCAAAACCCGTGAGGTTCGGGTCGGTGAACATGGCCGAAGGGCCGATCACCGCGGCATCGAACGCATCCACCATACCGGCTGTATGATGGATCGACATCATCGAGGGAAGTCCGGCCAGGAACGACAGGTTGACGTTGACGTTGCCCGCAAGCGCCGCAGTCGCCGACGTGACGCTCACCGCGCAGGAGCTTGTTCCCGTGCCGGCAATGCAGGTGTCAGCGACCGTGAATAATATGGTCGACGACCAGTAAAGCCCGGACAGTGAGCCGCTGAGGGTGAATTGCGGATCGGCATTTCCCCGGATCACCGCGGCGTGTGCGGAACCGATGCTTAGCGCGAGCAGGGTCGCAGCCGCCAGGAGGGAACCCCGGGACCCTCTCGTTCTTTTTGACATTTCCGCCCCCGCAGATGATTGTCGCGCCAAGCAAAAAATCAGCGCGATAAAAGTGTACACCACGAAGCAATAAGCACGCCGGACGATCTGCACCCGTGCAGGTCGATGATTAGATTAACAATAGCCGAATCCGAATCGCGGCGAAAAAAGCGGGGTGTAAAGACAGCCGACACCCCGGCCGAACTACGAAGTTCGCTTTGGTGAGTCGAACCCCCAGCTCGGTCTCGCCCACCGCTCCCGGAGGAACTCCACGAACGCGCGGACCTTCGCCGAAAGATGGCGCCGGCTTGGATAAACCGCCTGGATCGGGATCGACGGCGGCGCGAAGTCGGCCAGCAGCGCGACCAGCTTGTCCTCACGAATTTCCGGCGCCACGATGAAGTCCGGCTCGAAGGTGATGCCCATTCCGGCAACCGCCAGCGCGCAGAGCAGTTGCCCGTTGTTGGCGTGGACAGGCCCGGCGATGCGCACATCCTGTTCGCGACCCTCGCGGTCGCGAAAGCGCCAGTTGTTGCGTCCGGACGAATACTCGTAGCTGAGACAGGCATGCCCCACGAGATCCGCGGGAGAGCGCGGCGTGCCGCGCGCGGCGAGGTAGGCCGGCGCCGCGCAGCAGACGAGCTGCGACGCGCCGATGCGCCGGCCGATCAGGCTCTGGCTGCCGATGTCTCCGATCCGCACCGCGAGATCGAATCCCTCGTCGACGATATCGACGGCGCGGTCGGACAGTTCGACGTCGAAGCGCAGTTGCGGATGAAGCGCCCCGAAGGCGGCGAGCGCGGGCGCGAGGTGTCGCACGCCAAACGTGATTGACGAAGTGACCTTCAGCGTTCCACGCGGGACGACGGCGGCAGCCTTGACGGTCTGCTCCGCCTCTTCCATATCGGCGAGGAGCTGCACGCAGCGCTCGTAAAAGGCCGAGCCGCTTTCGGTGAGAGACAGGCGGCGCGTGGTGCGGTTGAGCAGCCGCGCATCGAGATGCGCCTCCAGGTCCGCGACATGGCGGGACACTGCCGACGTCGATATTTCGAGCCGGTCCGCCGCGCGTGAGAAGCTGCCCTGCTCGACAACCTTGGCGAAGACCGTCAGCGCGAGAAATCGATCCAC
>JBDSLT010000367.1:0-7420 GCA_039916265.1 Casimicrobiaceae bacterium
AAGCGACAGCCGCGTGCCGTGAATCAGCCGCGACAGCATGTCGCGTCCCACCGGATCGGTGCCGAGCAGGAAGCGCGCGCTGCCGCCGGCGTCCCACGCGGGCGGCGTCAACGTGAAGTCGCGGTATTGCTCGTTGGGCGGATAAGGGCTCACCACGTCCGCGAACACCGCAAGCAGCACGAGCAGCACCACCAGCGCCAACCCGATCAGCGCGCCGCGGCTCTCGCGGTACGCTTGCCAGAATTCCTCGAAGCGGCCGGGGAGCGCGACGGCGTCGGTCGTTGCGGAGGTTTCGAGGGCGGGCATTTATCCGCCGCGCCGGTGCGAATATTCCGTGGCAGTGCCGCCGGACACGCCGTAAATTGGCCCCGTCGCGTTCCGCGCGATCAACTCCTGGAGGACCGCATGGCTGCCTGCCGAAGCCCCCGTCGTATGTCGCTGCTGGTCGGATTGCTGATCGTCGGCGCCTTCGCTGTCACGCCCATCGCGTACGCTGCGGACGCCGCCGACGCCAATGCAAGCGTCGCTACGCCGATTTCGGCCGACGGGCTGTGGCGCGCCGCCCCCAACCTCAAGGCAACCGACCTCGGCCGCGGCGTCGCGAAGATCAGCCGCTATCGTACCTACCGCCTCGACGCCGCGCTCCTTCAGGCGACGCTCGAACGCGCGAAGGCCGGCGAGGCTGGAACACCGCAGCGCCGCGTGCAAATCTCGCTGCCGATGCCGGATGGCAGCTACGCGCGCTTCGACGTCTACGAGGCCCCGCTGTTCGCGCCCGACGTGCAGGCGCGTTTCCCGGATATCCACACCTATCGCGGCCAGGGTGTCGACGACCCGAGCGCGACGGCGAGCATCGAACTGTCGCCCTTCGGCCTGCGCGCCTACGTGCTGGCCGACGACGAAACGATCGTCGTCGACCCCGCAGGCGATGGCAAGCATTACCTCAGCTACTGGAAGAAGAACGCGACGAGCGAGCCCTTCGCGTGCTCCATCCACGACGCCGAAGCCTCGATCGCCGAGATCGTCACCGGCCGCCCGAAGACCAAGGCGCATCCCAATGGCGGCACGCTGCGCACCTATCGTTTCGCGGCCACGCTCACCGGCGAATACACGACCTTCTTCGGCGGCCTGAGTTGCCCCGCGGGTTCGCCCGCAACGTGCCCGCAGAGCGCAGCCGCCGCGGCGCTCGCGACGACGATGAATCGCGTGCGTGGCTTGTTCGAGCGCGACGTCGACGTGAGCTTCAACATCGTTGCCACGAACATCTATGCCGACCCGGCGACCGACCCCTTCACCAACGGCAGCTCGGTGGACGCGACGCTGCTGAACGAGAATCAAGCCGACGTCGATGCCGTCACCGGCGCCGCGAATTACGACATTGGCCACATCTTCAGCCAGGGCGGCTCGGGCGGGAGTGCTCCAGGCCGCGCCTGCAGCGCAACCAAGGCGCGAGGCGGCACGTCGCGCAACAATCCCTCGGGCGACCCGTACGACGTGGATTTTGTCGCGCACGAGGTCGGCCACCAGTTGAGCGCGTCGCACACGTGGTCGGGCTCCAACATGTCGTGTACTGCCGCGCAGTTCACGGCAACCTCCGCGTACGAACCCGGCAGCGGCTCGACGATCATGGGCTACGCGGGCATCTGCGCCGCCGACAACGTCCAGTCGAACAGCGACGCTTATTTCCACCAGCGCAGCATCGACCAGATCACCGACTTCCGCAACGACGCGGGCACCGGCGGCTCCTGCGGCACGCTGGCCAACACCGGCAATACACCGCCCACGGTCAACGCGGGAACCGATTACACGATTCCGCGTTCGACGCCGTTCGTGCTGACCGCGAGCGGGAACGACGCCAACGGCGACGCGATCACGTTCACCTGGGAGCAGTACGACACCGGCGCGCAGGTCAACGGCGTGCCGCCCGCGACCCAGGCCGCCGGCCCGCTGTTCCGCTCCTTTGCGCCCACCGCCTCGACGTCGCGCACGCTGCCGACGCTCGCCTCGCTGCTCGGCGGCGCCGCCAGCCCGTGGGAGGTGCTGCCGGCCGCCGACCGTGCGCTCAACTTCCGCGTCACGGTGCGCGACAACCGAGCCGCCGGCGGCGGCACCGACTTCGACGGGATGATCGTCAACGTCAGCGGCGCGCCGTTCTCCGTCACGGGACCCGCCAGCGGTTCGAATCTCCAATGCGGGATGAGCGACACGCTGACGTGGCAGGTCGGCGGCGGCAGCGTCGCCCCCACCGTCCGAGCGGACATCTCTACCAACAACGGCGCGTCCTTCTCGACGCTGATCGGCAGCACGCCCAACGACGGCAGCGACGGCTTTGCCGTGCCCAGGACGCTCACCGCAGACGGGCGCATCCGGCTTGCCGCCATCGGCAACATCTTCTTCAATCTTTCGCCGAAGTTCGGCATCGTCGATACGGTCGCGCCCAGCGTCACCGCGCCACCGGCGATCATGCTGGAGTGCACGGGACTCCTGACGCCGGTGTCGCTCGGTCTCGCGACCGGCAGCGATGCCTGCGATGCAAGTCCGGCGATCAGCAGCAACGCGCCCGCGACCTTCTCCGTAGGCACCACCATCGTCACGTGGAGCGCCCGCGACGCGAGCAACAACGTCGCCACCGCGACACAGCTCGTCACGGTGAAGGACACGACGCCGCCCTCGCTGACATTGAGCGTCAGCCCGGAATCGATGTGGCCCCCCAATCACCATCTCCACCGCATCGCGGCAAGCCTCGCCGCCAGCGACGTCTGCGACCCGAACCCGCAGATCCGGCTGCTGGCGATCACGAGCGACGAGCCCGACAACGGCACGGGCGACGGCAACACGATCGCGGACATCCAGGAAGCCGCATTCGGAACCGATGACCGCGACTTCCTGCTGCGCGCCGAGCGCAGCGGTAACCGCGACGGGCGCGTCTACACGATCACCTACGAAGCGCGCGACGCGAGCGGCAACGCCACAGTGCGCACGGCGCGCGTCACGGTGGCGCACAACCAGTAGCGGGACGGCCCGCGGATCACGCATGGCGGATCCGCGGGTTGATCACGCCGTAGGTCGCGTCGACGATCAGGTTCACCACGATGACGATCGTCGCCACCAGCAGGATGCCGCCCTGCACCACCGGATAGTCGCGCGACTGGACGCCGTGGATCAGCCAGTTGCCGACGCCCGGCCATGAAAATATCGTCTCGGTCAGGATCGCGCCGGACAGCAGCAGTCCGACCTGCAGGCCGATCACCGTGACGACCGGGATCAGGGCGTTGCGCAGCGCGTGAACCACGACGACGCGCCAGCGCGACAGCCCCTTGGCGCGCGCGGTGCGCACGTAGTCCTCGCGCAGCACTTCCAGCATCGACGAGCGCGTCATCCGCGCGATCACCGCCAGCGGAATGGTGCCCAGTGCAATCGACGGCAGGATCAGGTGCGACAGCGCCGAGCGGAACGCGCCGAAATCGCCGGCGCGCAGCGTGTCGAACAGCATGAACCCGGTGGCCGCCGGCACGTCGTACTGGACGGCGATGCGGCCGGACACCGGCGTCCAGCCGAGCTGCACCGAAAAGAACAGGATCAGCAGCAGCGCCCACCAGAAGATCGGCATCGAATAGCCGGTGAGCGAGACGCCCATCACCGCGTAGTCGGCGACGGTGTTGCGTTTCAGCGCCGCGACGATGCCCGCGGGCAAGCCGATCACGACGGCGAACACGAGCGCGAAGAACGCGAGCTCGAGAGTCGCCGGAAACAGCGTCAGGAACTCCTTCAGCACCGGCTCGTGCGTGGTGAGCGAAGTGCCGAGGTCTCCGTGCAGCACCTGGCCCAGGTATTCGCCGTACTGGACAGGCAGCGGGCGGTCGAGACCGAATTGGTGCAAAAGCCGCAGGCGTCGCTCGGGGTCCATCCCGCGCTCGCCCGACAGGTTCTCGACCGGATCGCCGGGAATCAGGCGGATCAGCGCGAACGCGATCAGCGTGACGCCGATGAACGTCGGGACGATCAGCGCGACGCGGCGGAGGATGAACGCGAACACCCCCACCCTCGCGCCGTCGCTTGGCAGCGGCTCGCCGCTACTTCAGGTCCACGTCGTTGAAGTAGTGGTGCGCCGTCGCGTCCATCTTGTAGCCCTGCACTTCCTTGCGCAGCGGATCGAAGCGGATCGAATGCGCCACCGTGATCCACGGCGCCTCTTCCTTGACGATGACCTGCGCCTGCTCGTAGAGCTTCGCGCGATCGGCCTGCTTCGGCGTCTGCGCCGCCTTGATGACGAGATCCTCGAACTGCTTGTTGCACCAGCGCGCGACGTTGCCGCCGCCCTTGACCGCTTCGCAGCCGAGCAGCGGGACGAAGAAGTTGTCGGGATCGCCGTTGTCGCCCGACCACCCGAACATCATCGCCGACTGCTCGCCGGTCTTGCTGCGCTTGCGGTACTCGGCCCACTCGTACGTGAGGAGCTTCGCCTTGACGCCGACCTTGTCCCAATCGGCCTGGATCAGCTCGGCCATGCGCTTGCCGTCCGGGTTGTAGGGGCGCGTCACCGGCAGGTACCAGAGCTCGATCTCGAAGCCGTTCGGATAACCCGCCTGCGCGAGGAGCTGCTTCGCCTTGGCGGGGTCGTAGGGGTAGTCCTGCACCGCGTTGTTGTAGCTCCATAGGATCGGCGGAATCGGGTTCTTCGCGACCTGCCCCTGGCCCTGGTACACGGCCTTGAGAATCGCCTCCTTGTTCGTCGCCATGTTGAGCGCCTGGCGCACCAGCTTGTTGTCGAAGGGCTTCTTCTCGACGTTGAACGCGATGTAGCCGATGTTGAGGCCTTCCTTCTGCTGCAGCGCGAGCGCCGGGTTCTTGCGCATGTCGTCGAGGTCGGCGGGCTTGGGGAACGCCATCACGTGGCATTCGCCGGTCTGCAGCTTGGCGTAGCGCGCCGTCGCGTCGCGGGTGATCGCGTAGACGAGGTTGTCGATCTTCGGCCGGCCCTTCCAGTGCTTGTCGAACGCCTTGTAGCGGATCGTCGCGTCCTTCTGATAGCTGACGAACTCGAAGGGGCCGGTGCCGATCGGGAAGATGTCGGCGGCGTTGGGCGTGCCCTTCTTCGCCATCGTCTCGAAGTACTCCTTCGACAGGATCGACGCGAAGTCCATCGCCATGTCGGCGAGGAACGGCGCTTCGGGACGCTTCAGTGTGTAGCGCACCGTGTACTCGTCGAGCTTCTCGACCTTGCCGACGATGTTCTTCATTCCCATGTCGTCGAAGTACGCGTACGTCTGTCCGCCGGTGCCCTTGTGGAACGGGTTGGCGTCGTCGGCCATCCGGCTCCACGAGAACACGACGTCGTCGGCGTTGAAATCGCGCGACGGCTTGAAGTTGGCGTTGCCGTGGAACTTGACGCCCTTGCGCAGCTTGAACGTGTAGACCTGGCCGTCGGGCGACACCGTCCAGGATTCGGCCAGCGCGGGCACGATGTTCGTCGTGCCGATCTCGAATTCGACCAGGCGGTTGAACATGGGCACCGACACCGCGTCGAACGTGGTGCCGGTGGAAAAGAACTGCGGCTGGAAGCCTTCCGGGCTGCCTTCCGAGCAGTAGACGAGCGTGCCTTTGGCGTGAACGGCGGGGACGACGGCGAACAGTGCGGCAAGCGCGGCGGCAACGGCGCCGAGCGTCAGCTTGGATTTCATGAAATCTCCTCCCGGTGGTTTCCGGCGGCGGGTCATCAGACGGCGCGCATCATGCCCCAAACAGCCACAAAGCTCAACGCGCCGCCCCCCCGCGCGCCCGTCGGGTGGCGTAGAGGCAGATCCCGGTCGCGACCGACACGTTGAGGCTCTCGACGCTCCCGGCCAGCGGGATGCCGACGATTCTGTCGCAGGATTCGCGCGTCAGGCGGCGCAGTCCGCTGCCTTCCGCGCCCAGCACCCACGCGATCGGGCCGGCGAGGTCGGCATCGAACAGGCTCTCGCCGCCCGTGTCGGCGCCGAGAATCCACACGCCCCGCTCCTTCATGTCGCGCAGCGCGCGCGCAAGATTGGTCACGGCGATCAACGGCACGGTGTCCGCCGCGCCGCTCGCCGCCTTGGCCACTGTCGCGTTGAGGCCGACCGCGCGGTCCTTCGGCACGATTACCGCCTGCGCGCCGAAAGCGTCGGCGCTGCGCATGCATGCGCCGAGGTTGTGAGGATCGGTGACGCCGTCGAGGACGAGCAGCAGCGGCGGCTCGGCGGGCTGCTCGAGGACGTCGTCCAGCGTGACATGCGGCAACGTCGCGTCGATCATCGCAACCACGCCCTGATGGCGGTGATGCCCGGCAAGCTGCGCGAGACGCGCGTCGTCGGCGGCGTGGACGGCGACGCCGGCCGTGGTGGCGCGCGCGACGAGATCGCGCATTCGCGCGTCCTGCCGCGCGCCGGCGACGTAGAGCGCCTGGACCGACGCCGCGTGCACGCGCAGGCGCGCGGTCACCGCGTGGAAGCCGAACAGCGTGCGGGTGGTGGACATGGGAGCGCGGGAGAGTGCGGCTCGCCAGTGTAGCCGCTGCGGCCGTCCGGGCGGCGTGCTAAGGTCGGCGCCCGATGGCCCCGCTCGCCTCGGAGGTCCGCCAGTTCCTCGAGCCGCTGCTGCTCGCGGTGGCCGCGCTGCTGCCCATCGTCAACCCGCTGGGCGGTGCGCCCATCTTCCTCGCCAAAACCTCGGATCTCACGTCGGAGGAGCGCGACGACGTGGCTCGCCGCGTCGCGATCAACTGCTTCATGCTGCTGCTGGTGTCGACGTTCATCGGCGCGTACGTGCTCGACTTTTTCGCGCTGTCGATTCCCGCCGTCCAGGTCGCCGGCGGCGCGGTGGTGTGCGCAATGGGCTGGTACCTGCTGCACGAGCCCGAGCAGCCGCAGACGGCCGCGCGCGACGCGGCGCGTGCCAGCACGCCGTCCGATCTCGCGCGCCGCGCGTTCTATCCGCTGGCCATGCCGCTGACGGTCGGTCCCGGGTCGATGTCGGTCGCCATCACGCTGGGCGCGAACCCCGTGCCCGACGTGCGCAGCCTCATCGCGACCTCGATCGCGCATACGCTCGGGATCCTGATCGTCACGTTGGCGGTGTTCCTGTGCTATCGCTACGCCGAGCGGATCCTGCGCAGGCTCGGCAGCGTCGGCACGGTCATTGTGTCGCGGCTGATGGCGTTCATCCTGCTGTGCATCGGCGTGCAAATCCTGTGGAATGGCGTCGCGGGGCTGGCAGCGACGCTTCACGTCGGGCCGCTACGCTGAGGGGCTTGGTGGCGCGCAGCGCCGCGGTATAATCGAAGGCTTGCCGGGTTCCCGGCGCCGCAGTCGCACGAGCACGACGCCGGTGTAGCTCAGTTGGTAGAGCAGCGCATTCGTAATGCGAAGGTCGAGGGTTCGACTCCTTCCACCGGCACCAA
>JBDSLT010000368.1:0-4707 GCA_039916265.1 Casimicrobiaceae bacterium
GCGGGCTCCACCGCCGCCGCGCTGCTCGCGGGACTCGGTCATCGAGTCGCGCTGCTGGAAAAATCCCGGCATCCGCGCTTTCATATCGGCGAATCGCTGCTGCCGGCTAATCTGCCGCTGTTCCGGCGGCTCGGCCTCGAGGAGGAGATTCGCGCCATCGGGATGAAAAAGCCCGGCGCGGAGTTCGTTTCCCCGTGGCACGACGGCGGCCAGGTGTTCAATTTTTGCGACGCGTGGGATGCCTCGATGCCTTATGCGTATCAGGTCCGTCGTTCGGAATTCGACGAAGTGCTGATTCGCAACGCCGCCGCGAAAGGCGCGGCGGTCGTCGAGGATTGCCGGGTGCGCGACGTGGAATTCACGCAGGGCGGCGCAACGGTGCACGCGTCGCACAAGGACGGCCGGCTGCAGTCGTGGCGTACGCGGTTCGTCATCGACGCGTCGGGCCGCGACACGTTCCTCGGCAACCGGTTGAAATCGAAGCGTCGCAACCGGCGCCACAACAGTGCAGCGATGTACGCGCACTTTAGCGGCGCGCGGCGCCATCCGGGCGACGCGGAGGGCAACATCACCGTATTCTGGTTCGAACATGGCTGGATCTGGTTCATTCCGCTGCTCGACGGGGCGACGAGCGTCGGCGTGGTGTCGTGGCCGTACTACATGCGCAGCCGCGCAGCGCGTTCGCCGCAACAGTTCTTCCTCGACACGATTGCGATGTGCCCGCCGTTACAGGACCGCCTGAAGGATGCGGCGCTCGTCTCCGAGGTGGAAGCGACCGGCAATTTCTCCTACGCCTGCGATCGCACGCACGGGCCGGGCTACCTGCTCCTCGGCGACGCGTACACGTTCATCGACCCCGTGTTCTCGTCGGGAGTGCTGCTGGCGATGAACAGCGCGTTCGTCGGCGCCGAGACGGTAAACACCGTGCTGCGCGAGCCGGCACGCGCGCGTGCGGCGCTCGCACGCTTCGACAAAGTGATGAGGCACGGACCGCGTGAGTTCTCCTGGTTCATCTATCGAGTGACCAATCCGACGATGCGCGACCTTTTCATGAGTCCGGCGAACCGCTGGCGGGTCAAGGACGCGGTGATATCGCTTCTCGCCGGCGACATTTTCGGCACGACGCCGATCTGGGGCGCGCTGCGCAAATTCAAGTTCGTCTACTACGTCCTGGCTTCGCTGAGCCTCAAGCGGTCGCTGCTTGCGTGGAGACGGCGCAGGCGGATCAATCGCCCGCTCGGCGAGCCGCAGGGTGCTAGTTCCGAGTGAGGCGGTGCGGCCGAATCGTCTCGCTATAATCGCTATCCTTCGTCGAAGCAGGGAAACATGGGCTCACGTCACGATGGCCGCGCCGCAAACGCGTTGCGGCCGCTACGAATCCGCCGCGGCTTCACGCGCTACGCCGAAGGGTCCGTGCTGATCGAAGCGGGCAATACGCAAGTGCTGTGCACCGCGAGTGTCGAGGAAGGCGTGCCCGGGTTCCTGCGCGGCAAGGGGCAGGGTTGGCTGACCGCCGAGTACGGCATGCTGCCGCGCTCGACGCATACCCGCGTGCGCCGGGAGGCAGCCGAGGGCAGGCAGTCCGGGCGCACGCAGGAGATCCAGCGCCTGATCGGCCGCAGCTTGCGCGCCGTGGTCGATCTCGTCGCGCTCGGAGAACGCACGCTGCGCATCGACTGCGACGTGCTGCAGGCCGACGGCGGCACGCGCTGCGCGTCGATCACCGGGGCATGCGTCGCTGTCGCGGACGCCGTCGCGCGGTGCGCGGCGAATGGCTTCGTGAAAGGGCGCGTGCTGCAGGACATGGTCGCCGCGGTGTCAGTCGGCATCGTCGACGGGCGCGCGGTCCTCGATCTCGATTACGCGGAGGACTCGAACTGCGACACCGACATGAACGTCGTGATGACCGGCCGCGGCGGCTTCGTCGAGGTGCAAGGCACCGCCGAGGGCGCGCCGTTCTCGGGCGCGGAGATGGCGGCGCTGGTCGCGCTGGCGCAGCGCGGCATCCGCAAGCTCGTCGCAGCGCAGAAGGCGGCGCTGGCGAAGTGAACCGGCTCGTCGTGGCGTCGGGCAACCCCGGCAAGCTGCGCGAGTTCGAGCGCCTGCTCGCGCCGCTTGGCATCGCGACGATCCCCCAGGCGGCGCTGGGCATCGCGGAGGCGCCCGAGCCGTATGCGACGTTCGTCGAGAACGCGCTCGCCAAGGCGCGACACGCGAGCACGCACGCACGCCTGCCCGCGCTCGCCGACGATTCGGGCGTGTGCGTCGACGCGCTTCGCGGCGCACCGGGCGTGCAATCCGCGCGCTACGCCGGCACGCCCTCGTCCGACGCGCGCAACAACGCGAAGCTCGTCGCCGCGCTCAAGGACGTCGCCGATCGCCGAGCGCACTATTACTGCGTGCTGGTACTCGTCCGCCATGCCGAGGATCCCGAGCCGCTGATCGCCGATGGCGCGTGGTACGGAACGATTGCCGACGCGCCGCGCGGCGACGGCGGCTTCGGATACGACCCGCACTTCCGCGACGTTGAAACGGGCTTGAGCGGAGCGGAGCTTCCGCTCGAGCGCAAGAACGCGCTGTCGCATCGCGGCAAGGCGATGCGCGACCTGATCGCCCGCCTGCATGCGGCGCGCGCTCATGCCCGCTGATCGCCCGGCGCTGGCCCTCGTCGAGACTGCGGCCCGCAAGCCGCGGTTCCGCAGCCTGCCGCCGCTGACGCTGTACGTCCATATTCCGTGGTGCGTGAAGAAGTGCCCTTACTGCGATTTCAATTCGCACGAGTCACGCGGCGAGATTCCCGAGGACGCCTACGTCGACGCGCTGATCGCGGATCTGGAGGCGGCGCTGCCCGCGATCTGGGGTCGCAAGGTGATCACGATGTTCGTCGGCGGCGGCACACCCAGCCTGTTCTCGCCGAAAGCGATCGACCGGATGCTCTCTGCCATCCGCTCGCGCGTTCTGCTCGCACCCGACGCCGAGATCACGATGGAGGCGAACCCGGGCACCTTCGAGCGGGCGAAGTTCCACGGGTACTTCGCGGCAGGCATCAACCGGCTTTCGCTGGGCATCCAGAGCTTCGACCCACGCTACCTGCGCGCGCTCGGCCGCATCCACGACGGCGACGAGGCGCGCCGCGCCACCGAAGCGGCGCTGGCGATCTTCGGCAACGTGAACGTCGATCTCATGTACGCGTTGCCTGGCCAGTCGATGGACGACCTCGCGGCCGACCTTGCGGCGACGCTGTCCTTCGCCGTGCCGCACGTCTCGTACTATCACCTGACGCTGGAGCCGAACACGCTCTTTCACCGCCACCCGCCGCCGCTGCCCGACGACGACGCCGCCGCGGACATGGGCGACATCGTCGAGAGAACGCTGCAGCGCGCGGGCTACTACCGCTATGAAACGTCCGCCTACGCGCGGCTGCCCAACGAATCGCGCCACAACCTCAACTACTGGCGCTTCGGCGATTATCTCGGCATCGGCGCCGGCGCCCATTCGAAGCTGTCGTTCAGCGACGGCATCCTGCGCCAGATGCGCTGGAAGAATCCACGCGATTACCTGGAGCGCGCGCCGCAGGGCGCGCCGGTCCAGGACGAGACCGAGGTAACGCGCGAGGACGTGGGCTTCGAGTTCATGCTGAACGCGCTGCGGCTCGCGGAAGGCGTGCCGACGTCTATATTCGCCGAGCGCACCGGGTTTCCGCTGTCGATCGTCGCCCGCCAGATCGAGCTCGCGACCCGCAAGGGGCTGCTCGAACCCGATCCGGTGGTGCTGAAGCCCACCGAGCTCGGCCGTCGTTTCCTGAACGACCTGCAGCAGCTGTTCCTTCCCGAGACGAAGCCGGGCTCGAAACGCGAGATCGCGCCGCTCGTGCGGATCGAGGCGACGGGCATCGAACGATGAAACGCGCCAAGCGCCACGCACCGCCCAAGCCGCGCAACCTCGTCGCGCGCTCGCCGCTGCTCGGCAAAGGCGGTCCTCACGGCAAGTCGACGCGCGCGAAACGGCGCCTCGCCAAGGTCGAGCTGCAAAAGCTCACCCGCTCGCCCGACGGCGCCGAATAGCGATGACGCTCTCGCGCAGCTATCTCGAGGCGGGCCAGATGCGCGAGCTGTACATTGGCGCGGTCGACGCCGAGCGCACGCTCACCGACGAGCAGCTTTCCGCGTCGCTGACCGCCACGCTCTCGAAACGGCCCAAGGGCGCAGGGTGGTGGGTGTTCGGCTACGGTTCGCTGCTGTGGAACCCGCTGTTTCCGATTGCTGAAGCGCGCGCGGCGACGGTGCACGGGCTGCACCGCACCTTCTGCCTGCGCTCGCTGGCGTCGCGCGGAACGCCCGCGCGTCCCGGATTGGTGCTGGCGCTCGAGCCCGGCGGCGTGTGCCGCGGCGTCGCCTACCGGCTGCCCTCGCCGCTGGCGATGGACGAGCTGCATCTGCTGTGGCGCCGCGAAATGGTGGTGGGCGCCTACCGGCCGCGCTGGGTGAAGCTCAAGTCAGCGGAGCGGCGGATCGTTGCGCTGACCTTCGTCGTGCGACGCGATCACGTCCAATATGCGCGGCTCGCGCACGACGAGCAGGCGACGATCATCGCGGACGCCTGCGGCGCCTTCGGCTCGTCGTGCGATTACCTGATGCGCACGCGCGCGGCGCTCGCCGCGCACGGCATCGTCGACCGCTATCTCGAGACGCTGTCGCGCGACGTCGA
>JBDSLT010000369.1:0-33351 GCA_039916265.1 Casimicrobiaceae bacterium
CGATTTCGCCATCCTCATCGGCGACGGGCGCATGCTGCCGGAGTTCGAGGCGGCGGTCGTTGGCCTGCAAACGGGCGGGACGCGCTCGTTCCCGGTGACCTTCCCGGCCGACTACCACGGCAAGGAAATCGCCGGACGCGTCGCCCAGTTCGAGCTTGCGGTCAAGGAAGTCGCCGAGACGCGGGTGCCCGCGCTGGACGAGGCCTTCGCGCTCGCCTTCGGCATCAAGAGCGGCAAGGTCGACGAACTCCGTGCGGAGGTCGAAGGCAACCTCCGGCTCGAGCTGAAGCGCAAGGTCGAATCGGCGATCAAGGAGCAGGCGCTCGCGGGCCTGCGCGAAAAGGCCCAGGTGGCGCTGCCGCGCGCCCTGGTGGACATCGAGACGCAAGGCTTGATGGAGCGCACGGCCGCGCGCCTGCGCGAGCAGGGGATGAAGGCCGAGGATGTGGCACTCGCGCCCGACATGTTCCGCCAGCAGGCGGAGGGGCGCGTCGCGCTGGGACTCATCATCGGCGAGCTGGTGCGCAGCGAAGGCCTGCAGGCGAAGCCCGAGCAGGTGAAGTCGCGCGTCGAGGAATTGGCGCAGACTTACGAGCAGCCGGACGCCGTCGTTCGCTGGCATTATGAAAAGCGCGAGCGCCTGCACGAGTTCGAGGCGCTCACCGTCGAGCAGAACATCGTGGACTGGGTGCTGTCGCGAGCGAAGGTCACCGACGTGTCGATGACCTTCGAAACGCTGATGACGCCGCCTGCGGGCGCTGCCTGACGCCACCGCGTGCGGCTGCCGCAACCCGTTCCCCACTACAAGGAAAGCGAATGGACGAATCGAGAGCGCTGGGCCTGGTCCCGATGGTCATCGAGCAGAGCGGACGCGGCGAGCGCGCGTACGACATCTATTCCCGCCTGCTGAAGGAGCGCGTCGTGTTCCTGGTCGGCCCGGTCAACGACTCCGCGGCCAACCTGATCGTCGCGCAGATGCTGTTTCTCGAGTCCGAGAACCCGGACAAGGACATTCATTTCTACATCAATTCGCCGGGCGGGTCGGTGTCCGCAGGCATGGCCGTCTTCGACACGATGCAGTTCATCAAGCCCGACGTTTCGACGCTCTGCGTCGGCATGGCGGCCTCGATGGCGGCGTTCCTGCTCGCCGCCGGCGCCAAGGGCAAGCGCTTTGCGCTCCCCAATTCCACCATCATGATCCACCAGCCGTCGGGCGGCTTTCAGGGCCAGGTGTCCGATATCGAGCGCCACGCCCAATTCGTGATCGACTTGAAGCGCCGGTTCATCTCGCTGATGGCGCAGTTCACGGGCCGAACGGCCGAGCAGGTCGAACGCGACCACGACCGCGACAATTTCCTGTGGGCCGACGCGGCCAAGGAATACGGCATTGTCGACCAGGTCTTGCAAAGGCGCACCCAAGGCGCGTAAAGTGGCCTTGCAGATAACCGACGCACACGCTTGATTACTTACGAAACTCTTTCGTTCAGACGCTTGAATGGCTGAAAAACCGTCCGGCGACAAGCTGCTGTATTGCTCGTTTTGCGGCAAGAGCCAGCATGAGGTGCGCAAGCTGATCGCGGGCCCGTCGGTGTTCATCTGCGACGAGTGCATCGAGCTCTGCAACGACATCATCCGCGAGGAAGGCGGCTCCGGCGAGGCGGCGCGTGCCGACCGCAGCAAGCTGCCCACCCCGCACGAGATCCGCCAGATCCTCGATCAGTACGTGATCGGCCAGGAGCCGGCGAAGAAGATCCTGTCGGTCGCCGTCTACAACCACTACAAGCGGCTCGAGTCCATCGCCAAGGAAGACGACGTCGAGCTCACCAAGTCGAACATCCTGCTGATCGGGCCGACGGGTTCGGGCAAGACGCTGCTGGCGCAGACGCTGGCGCGCCTGCTCGACGTGCCGTTCGTCATCGCCGACGCGACGACGCTGACGGAGGCCGGCTACGTCGGCGAGGACGTCGAGAACATCATCCAGAAGCTGCTGCAGAAGTGCGACTACGACATCGAGAAGGCGCAGCGCGGCATCGTCTACATCGACGAGATCGACAAGATCTCGCGCAAGAGCGACAACCCGTCGATCACCCGTGACGTCTCCGGCGAGGGCGTGCAGCAGGCGCTGCTGAAGCTGATCGAGGGAACGATCGCCAGCGTGCCGCCGCAAGGCGGGCGCAAGCATCCGAACCAGGAGTTCGTGCAGGTCGACACCACGAACATCCTGTTCGTCTGCGGCGGCGCGTTCGACGGGCTGGAAAAGATCATCCGGCAGCGCACGGCCAAAACCGGCATCGGCTTTGGCGCCGAGGTCGCGAGTCCCGACGACCGCAAGAACATCACGGCGCTGCTGCGCGAGGCCGAGCCCGAGGACCTCATCAAGTTCGGCCTCATTCCCGAATTCGTCGGCCGCCTGCCGGTGGTTGCGACGCTCGACGAGCTCGACGAGACCGCGCTGATCCAGATCCTCGTCGAGCCCAAGAATGCGCTGCTCAAGCAGTACCAGAAGATGTTCAGGATGGAGACGGTCGAGCTCGAGATTCGCGAGCAGGCGCTGCGCGCCATCGCGCGCAAGGCGCTGGCGCGCAAGACCGGCGCCCGGGGCCTGCGCTCGATCCTCGAGCAGGTGCTGCTCGACGTGATGTACGACCTGCCGTCGCTGTCGAACCTGTCGCGCGTCATCGTCGACGAATCGACGATCGCCAACGGCGGCAAGCCGCTGCTGATGTTCGCGGACACGCCGAAGGTCGCTGCAGCCCACTGATCGCCGGTCCGGTCCGGCCGTCTGCCCGGCGGGCGGTCCAACTGTCGTTTTCGGTCCACACCCGCCCTGCCGTCCGGCAGTTGGCGTCCGCCTCCGGTTGCCCGGCCCGCCGGGCCAACGTAACCCCGCGCGTATAATCAGGTTTTGGTGAAAACCTCCGGGCGCGCCTTGTTGCGCCCGGCGGCTGGCCCCATGTCTTTGCTCGACTACCTCACGCGAGAGCCGAATGCCCACTGATCCGACCCCCTCGAATGACGTGACCGCGCTGCCGCTGCTGCCGCTGCGCGACGTGGTCGTCTTTCCGCACATGGTCATCCCGCTGTTCGTCGGCCGCCCGAAGTCGATCAAGGCGCTCGACATGGCGATGGACGCCGGGAAGCACATCCTGCTCGTCGCGCAGAAGCTCGCGGCGAAGGACGACCCCGCCGCCGAGGACCTCTACGACATCGGCAGCGTCGCCACCGTGCTGCAGATGCTGAAGCTGCCCGACGGCACGGTGAAAGTGCTGGTTGAAGGTACCCAGCGCGCACGCATCCTCAAGATCGAGGAGCGGGGCGAGTATCTGGCGGCCACCGCGCAGCCGATCGTCGCCGATCCGGGCCCGGCGCATGAAGTCGAGGCGATGCGCCGCGCGCTGCTCGCGCAGTTCGACTCCTACGTCAAGCTCAACAAGAAGATCCCGCCGGAGATCCTGACGTCGATGTCCGGCATCGACGACGGCGGCCGCCTCGCGGACGCCATTGCGGCTCACCTGCCGCTCAAGCTGGAGCAGAAGCAGCAGATCCTCGAAATGAGCGAGGTCGGCAAGCGGCTCGAGCACCTGCTCGGCGTGCTCGAAGGCGAAGTCGACATCCTGCAGGTGGAAAAGCGCATCCGCGGCCGTGTCAAGCGGCAGATGGAGAAGAGCCAGCGCGAGTACTACCTGAACGAACAGGTCAAGGCGATCCAGAAGGAGCTGGGCGAGGGCGACGAGAACGCCGACCTCGACGAGATGGAAAAGAAGATCAAGGCCGCGCGCATGTCCAAGGAAGCCGAGGGCAAGGCGATGGCCGAGATGAAAAAGCTGCGGATGATGTCGCCGATGTCGGCCGAGGCGACCGTCGTGCGCAACTACATCGACACGCTGCTCGGCCTGCCCTGGCGCAAGAAGAGCAAGATCAGCAAGGATCTCGCGAGCGCGGTCAAGGTCCTCGACGCCGATCATTACGGGCTCGAGAAGGTGAAGGAGCGGATCGTCGAGTACCTGGCGGTCCAGCAGCGCGTGGAACGCCTGAAGGGCCCGATCCTCTGCCTCGTCGGCCCGCCCGGTGTCGGCAAGACGTCGCTCGGCCAGTCGATCGCCCGCGCCACGAACCGCAAGTTCGTGCGGATGAGCTTGGGCGGTGTGCGCGACGAAGCCGAAGTGCGCGGTCATCGCCGCACGTACATCGGCTCGATGCCCGGCAAGATCCTGCAGAACATGACCAAGGTCGGCGTCCGCAATCCGCTCTTCCTGCTCGACGAAGTCGACAAGATGGGCATGGACTTTCGCGGCGACCCGTCGTCGGCGCTGCTCGAGGTGCTCGATCCCGAGCAGAACAACACCTTCGTCGACCACTACGTCGAGGTCGAGTACGACCTCTCGGACGTGATGTTCGTCGCGACGGCGAACACGATGAACATCCCGGCGCCGCTGCTCGACCGGATGGAGGTCATTCGCCTGTCGGGTTACACCGAAGACGAGAAGATCGCGATCGCGAAGCAGTACCTGATGCCGAAGCAGATGAAGAACAACGGCATCAAGCAGGACGAGTTCCACATTGCCGACAACGCGCTGCGTGACATCGTCCGCTACTACACGCGCGAAGCCGGCGTGCGCAATCTCGAGCGCGACATCAGCAAGATCTGCCGCAAGGTGGTGAAGATGCTGCTGTTGAAGGAAAGCGAAGGCAAGGCGCGCCGCGCGAAGGGTCCGGTCGAGGTGACGTCGAAGAACCTCGACAAGTATCTCGGCGTGCGCCGCTTCACCTACGGCATCGCCGAGCGCAAGAACCAGATCGGCCAGGTGACGGGGCTTGCATGGACCGAAGTGGGCGGCGATCTCCTCACGATCGAGGCCGTTGCGCTGCCGGGCAAGGGGAAGACGACGACGACGGGCAAGCTCGGCGACGTCATGAACGAGTCGATTGCCGCGGCGCTGTCGGTGGTGCGAAGCCGCGCGAAGCAGCTCGGAATCGCGCCGGACTTCTATACCAAGACCGATCTGCACGTCCACCTGCCCGAAGGCGCGACGCCCAAGGACGGGCCTTCGGCGGGCGGCGCGATCGTCACGTCGATGGTGTCGATCCTCACCGGCATTCCGGTGCGCTGCGATGTCGCGATGACCGGCGAGATCACTTTGCGCGGCGAGGTGCTGCCGATCGGCGGCCTCAAGGAGAAGCTGCTCGCCGCGGGCCGCGGAGGCATCAAGACCGTGCTGATTCCCGAAGAGAACGTGAAGGACCTGGCCGAGATTCCGGACGAGATCAAGAATCGCCTCGACATCCATCCGGTGCGCTGGATCGAGCAGGTGCTGGCGCAGGCGCTGGAGCGCCTGCCGGTGCCGCTGCCCGACGACAAGGAGCCCGAAGCGGCGGTGCCGCCCGCGGCGCCTGACGGCGAATCGGCGGTCATCAAGCACTGAACGCCGACGCGCCCGCGCCGGCGCGCCTGCCGCGGGCGGGCGCGCTTCGCGCTTCGAGGAGTGGCCGTGAATAAAGCCGAGATGATCGACGCCATCGCGCGTCATGCCGATATTTCCAAGGCTGCGGCGGGCCGCGCGCTCGACGCGACGATCAGCGAGATCACCACGACGCTCAAGAAGGGCGACATCGTGACGCTCGTGGGCTTCGGATCGTTCTACGTCGGCAAGCGGGAGCCGCGCGCCGGCCGCAATCCGCGCACCGGGGCCGCCATCCGCATCCGCGGCGCCAAGGTGCCCAAATTCCGCGCTGGAAAGGCACTGAAGGATGCGCTAGAATAATGGGCTTTGGTGCGTCCGTTTGAAGCACGACGGCGGTGGGGTTGCGACCCGAGGCAAAGCGGGAGCGTCGGCGAGGGTGCTTAGCTCAGTTGGTAGAGCGTCGCCCTTACAAGGCGAATGTCGGCGGTTCGAACCCGTCAGCACCCACCAGCAGGAAACTGTCCCCAACGGAGTGGTAGTTCAGTTGGTTAGAATACCGGCCTGTCACGCCGGGGGTCGCGGGTTCGAGTCCCGTCCACTCCGCCAGCCAACGCCTCGAGCACAACACCCGTCACGGGCGCTCGAGGCCCCGATCACGGCGAACCCGGTTTCGCCGCTCCCCCGCGCATCGGCACGAGGACCATGTACGAGCTTCTACACAAACACAAGCGGCTGACGCAGCTGCTCCTCGCGATGATCGCGTTGCCCTTCGCTTTCTTCGGCGTCGACTATTACTTCCGGGGCGATGCGGGCACCCAGTCGATCGCGACGGTCGGCCGCGACAAGATCACGCAGGCGGAATTCGACGAGGTTCTGCGCGAGCAGCAGGAGCGCATGCGCCAGCAGCTCGGGCGGGCCTACGACCCGGCGATGTTCGACAATCCCGAAGTGCGCTACGCGCTCGTCGAGCAGCTCGTCAACCAGAAGCTGCTCGAGAACCAGGCGCGCACCGGACGCTTTCGCGTCAGCGACGCGCAGCTCGCGCAGTTCATCGGCCAGCTGCCGCCCTTCCAGGAAGACGGCAAGTTCTCGCCCGATCGCTACAAGCTCGTGCTCGCGGGGCAGGGGATGTCGTCGCTCCAGTTCGAGCAGCGCGTGCGCAACGAACTGCTGCTCGCGCCGTTGCAGGAGCCGGTGGTCAGCGCGAACATCGTGGCGCGCACGTCGGCGGAACGGTACCTGTCGCTGCTCGAGCAGCAGCGCGAGGTCGAGGTCGCGACGATCGACGCGGAGCCGCTGCTGAAGGACGTCAAGATCGACGACGCCCAGGCGAAGGCGTATTACGAGCAGAACCTCACGGCGTTCCAGACGCCGGAGCAGGCGCAGATCGAATACGTGATGCTGACGCAGGACGCGCTCGCCGGACGCGCCAAGGTCGAGCCCGCCGAAGTCAAGGCGGCGTACGACGCCAACGCCAGCCAATATACGACGCAGGAGGAGCGGCAGGCGGCGCACATCCTCATCACGGTCAAGCCGGATGCGAAGGAGGACGAGAAGAACGCCGCAATGAAAAAAGCCGAGGCGCTCCTCGCGCAGGCCAAGGCCAATCCCGCCAGGTTCGCTGAGCTCGCCAAGGCGAGCTCGCAGGACCCCGGCTCGGCGCAGCAGGGTGGCGATCTCGGCTCCTTCGCGCGCGGCGCCATGGTGAAGCCGTTCGAGGACGCGGTCTTCGCCGCGAAGACGGGGGACATCCTGGGACCGGTGCAGAGCGACTTCGGCTATCACGTCATCAAGGTGGGCAGCGTGACGCCCGCGCGCGTGCAGGCGTTCGACGATGTCAAGGCACAGATCGAAACGGACCTCAAGCGGGTGAAGGCCGCGCAGGCATTCGCCGCGGACGCCGAGAAGTTCCAGAACATGGTGTACGAGCAGGCCGACTCGCTCGCGCCGGTCGCGAAGGCGCTCGACCTCAAGGTGGAAACGGTGCCGCTCGTGACGCGCTCGCAGGTGCAGGCGCTCGCGCAGGGCAACGCGAAGTTCACTCAGGCGCTGTTCTCGCCGGAGTCGACCCAGTCGAAGCGCAACACCGAGGCGATCGAGATTGCGCCCAATACGCTGATGGCGGGCCGCATCGTCGATTACAAGCCTGCGACGCCACGGCCTTTCGCCGAGGTGCAGGAAGAAATCAAGCGCCAGCTCGCGCGGCGTGCCGCGTCGGAAATGGCGCAAAAGGCCGGCGCCGAGAAGCTGGCCGCGCTGGAGTCGGGTAAGGCGGACGCCGGCGTCAGCTTCGGCAAGCCCGTGCGGGTCGCGCGCAACCAGCCGCAGCCCGGCCTGCCGCCGGATGCCGTCACCCGCATCTTCCAGCTCGGCGTGACCAAGCTTCCCGCGTATGCGGGCGCAGTGAACGAATCGGGCGGTTACTCGATCTTCAAGCTGCTCAAGGTGGTCGACGCGCCGGCACCCGACCCCGCGAAGCTCGCCGCGGCCTCGACCCGCGTTGCCGAGCAGGTCGGGCGCGAGCTTTTCACCGCGTACCTCGCAAGCCTCAAGGCCGGTGCCGAGGTCAAGATCAATCCGGGCGCGCTCGAAAAGAAACCCTAGCCCGTCCCGCCCGGTCGGCTACGCCGATCGCGCGGCGCTCAACCCTGGCACTTGCTGTCCCTGAACCATCGCGCGAGGCGATCACGCTCGGTGCGGCGATCGGCGCTCGACATCTCGACGCGCTCGCCGGCCGCATTGAGCCGCCAGAGGACGAGATTGTCCTCACCGAGCTGCTTCAGCTGTCCCTGGACCTGCGCGCAATTCTCCAGCTTTTCCTTGGCAGTCAAGCGCTCGCTCTCGGCGGCCTTCTGCGCGTCCTGCTTGTCGAGCTGGCGCTGTTTGAACTCGAGCTCCCTGTTCGCGAGATCCTTCACGGCCGTCGGATTCGACGGCGGTGGCGGCCCCTGCAGGGTTTCGATCTTGACGTTTCCCGCGGGGGGCTGATCGGAATACACGACCCGGCCGTTGGCGTCGGTCCACTTATAGAGCGCGGCGGCGGCCGTGCCTGCCGTCAGAGCGAGCGCGAACGCACAGATTGCTGCGGCCGGCGCGCCTCGCAAAGCAGGGGTCATCGGGAACTCCACGCATGGTATGACATTGGCAAATTACGCCCCCCTCTCGCCGGCGTCAATCGTCGTCTTGCCGCGGGGGTGGCGAACGCGGGACGGGTGTCGCAAACGTGTCAAAAGACGCGTCCCGGGCAGGCAACGCGCATGACGCGGGTATAATCGATTTTTGCGCAAGGAGTGTTTCGATGCGAGTCGTCCGCAAAGCGCTGACCTTTGACGACGTCCTGCTCGTCCCCGCGTATTCCACCGTCGTTCCACGCGAAGTCTCGCTGTGCACCCGCATCACCCGCTCGATCGCCCTCGATATCCCGCTGCTGTCGGCGGCGATGGACACCGTCACCGAATCGCGTCTCGCGATCGCCATCGCCCAAGAAGGCGGTCTCGGCATCGTGCACAAGAACATGACGCACGCCAAGCAGGCCGCCGAAGTGGCGAGGGTCAAGCGTTTCGAAAGCGGCGTCGTCAAGGACCCGATCACCATCCCGCCGACGATGTCGGTGCGGCAGGTCCTCGCGCTGACCTCGCAATACCGCATCTCCGGGCTGCCGGTCGTCGACGGGCGGCGCGTCGTCGGCATCGTGACCAACCGCGACCTGCGTTTCGAGACGAATCTCGATCAGCCGGTCGCCGCCATCATGACGCCGCGCGAAAAGCTCGTCACCGTGCCCGAGGGCACCGATCTCGACACCGCAAAGGCGCTGATGCATCGCCACCGGCTCGAACGCGTCCTCGTCGTCAACGACGCCATGGAGCTGCGCGGCCTCATCACCGTCAAGGACATCTTCAAGTCGACCGAGCATCCGCACGCGTGCAAGGACGAGCTCGGCCGCCTGCGCGTGGGGGCAGCGGTCGGCGTCGCGTCCGACACCGAAGCGCGTGTCGATGCGCTCGTCGGCGCGGGCGTCGACGTGATCGTCGTCGACACGGCGCACGGGCACTCGCAGGGCGTCCTCGACCGCATCGCCTGGATCAAGAAGCGCCACGCAGAGGTGCAGGTGATCGGCGGCAACGTCGCGACCGCAGCGGGCGCGCAGGCGCTCGCCGACCACGGCGCCGACGGGATCAAGGTCGGCATCGGGCCCGGATCGATCTGCACGACGCGCATCGTCGCCGGTGTGGGCGTCCCGCAGATCTCGGCGATCCAGGCGGCGCTCGAGGGTGCGGACAAGGCCGGCGTGCCGGCGATCGCCGACGGCGGCATCCGCTACTCCGGCGACATCGCGAAAGCAATCGCGGCCGGCGCTCATGCCGTGATGCTCGGCAGCCTGTTTGCGGGCACCGACGAATCGCCGGGCGAGATCGAGCTCTACCAGGGACGCTCGTACAAGAGTTATCGCGGGATGGGCAGCATCGCGGCGATGCAGCAGGGCAGTTCCGACCGTTACTTCCAGGAGCTGGAGAAGGAAGACCCGATCGCCGCGGCCGAGAAGCTCGTGCCCGAAGGGATCGAGGGCCGCGTGCCGTTCAAGGGCGCGCTGTCCAACGTGATCCATCAATTGATGGGCGGTCTGCGCGCGGCGATGGGCTATTGCGGCACGCGCACGATCGACGAGCTGCGCACGCGCACCGAGTTCGTCGAGATCACGAGCGCCGGCATCCGCGAGTCGCACGTCCACGACGTGCAGATCGTCAAGGAAGCCCCGAACTATCAAGTGGAAGGCTGATGCCGATGGCGGCGGCGTCGCGTTCCCGCATCCTCATCCTCGATTTCGGCGCGCAGTACACCCAGCTGATCGCGCGGCGCCTGCGCGAAACGCACGTCTACTGCGAGATCCATCCGTTCGACGTCGGCGACGATTTCGTGCGCGCGTTTGCGCCGCAGGGCATCGTGCTGTCCGGCGGGCCCGAGAGCGTGACCGCCGCAGGCTCGCCGCGCGCGCCCGCCGCCGTGTGGAGCGCCGGCGTGCCGGTGCTCGGCATCTGCTACGGGATGCAGACGATGGCGGCGCAGCTCGGCGGCGGCGTCGAAGCCGGCGACGTGCGCGAGTTCGGCCGCGCCGAGGTGCGCGCACGCGGGCATTCGGCGCTGTTGCGCGACCTCGCGGACCGCAGCAACGCGCAGGGTCACGGGCTGCTCGACGTGTGGATGAGCCACGGCGACAAGGTCGCGGTGCTGCCGCCCGGCTTCACGCTGATCGGCTCGTCCCCGGCGTGCGCGATCGCGGCGATGGCCGACGAGTCGCGCCGCTACTACGGCGTGCAGTTCCATCCGGAAGTCACCCACACCGGGCAGGGCGCAGCGATGCTCGCGCGCTTCGCGCACGACATCTGCGGCTGCGGCGAAGACTGGAACATGCGCGACTACGCCGGCGAGGCCGTCGAGTCGATACGCGCGCGCGTCGGAGTGGACGAAGTGCTGCTCGGCCTGTCGGGCGGCGTCGACTCGTCGGTCGCGGCGGCGCTGATCCACCGGGCGATCGGCGCGCGGCTGACGTGCGTGTTCGTCGATCACGGCCTCCTGCGACAGAACGAAGCCGAGCAGGTCATGGACACGTTCGCACGCAACCTGGGCGTGCGCGTGATCCATGTCGACGCCGGCGAGCAATTTCTGGCGGCGCTTGCCGGTGTCGACGATCCCGAGGCCAAGCGCAAGATCATCGGCAGACTGTTCGTCGAGGTGTTCCAGCGCGAGGCGGCCAGGCTCGCGAACGTGAAATGGCTCGCGCAAGGCACGATCTACCCGGACGTGATCGAGTCGGCCGGCGCCAGGACCGGCAAGGCGCACAACATCAAGTCGCACCACAACGTGGGCGGGCTGCCGGATACGCTGCACCTGAAGCTGCTCGAACCGCTGCGCGAGCTTTTCAAGGACGAGGTGCGCGAGCTCGGCGTGGCGCTCGGGCTGCCGCGCGAAATGGTGTACCGCCATCCGTTCCCCGGCCCGGGCCTCGGCGTACGCATCCTCGGCGAAGTGAAGCGCGAGTGGGCGGATCTGCTGCGCCGCGCGGACGCCATCTTCATCGACGAGCTGCGCGCGGCGCGCGACGCGCACGGCAAGTCGTGGTACGACCTCACGTCGCAGGCGTTCGCCGTCTTCCTGCCGGTGCGCTCGGTGGGGGTGATGGGCGACGGGCGCACGTACGAGCATGCCGTCGCGCTGCGCGCCGTCGAGACTACCGATTTCATGACGGCGCACTGGGCCCCGCTGCCCCACGACCTGCTCGCGCGGATCTCGACACGGATCACCAACGAGGTTCGCGGCATCAACCGCGTCGTCTACGACATCTCGAGCAAACCGCCTGCTACGATCGAGTGGGAGTAGGCCGATCGTCAGGCCGCGCTCGCGCGGCGCTTGTGCAGCCACCGGAACACCCATCCGCGCGGAGGCTCGGTCCCCGAGCACACCCAGGCCACGGTACCGGGCTCGGTGAGGTAGCGCAGCTGAAGGCGCCGGCCGGCGTCGTCGCCGACGAACAGGATCCGGTCGCCGGGCTTCAGCAGCATGGTCTCGTCGGGAAGCAACTGGGGCACGCCGTTGCGTTCCAGCATCAGCGCCGCGACGCGCATCCGTTCGAGCGGGTTGGTCGGGTCCGCGCACAGGTAGGCGATGCGGAAAGGCGCGCCGACGCGCTGGAAGAACGCGTGGAAGAGGCCGGGTTGCAGCACGTCGCACTCGAAGGCCCATGCGCGCGGCGCGCCGTCGCCGGTTTCGTGGCGCACGCGCTCGAGCGCCGACGCGGCGGTCGCGACGTCGGCGTTGCGCAACTCGGCGATGAAGCGGCCGAGCATCGGCGTCTTCAGCACCTGCAGGCACTCGTTGACCATCAGGCTCGATTGCACGAACTTGAGGTCGGCGTGCGCCGCGTCGACGAGCGCGCGGTCCTGCATCTGGTTCTGCCGGATCACGACGAAGAGCTCCGGGCGCACGCGTCGCGCGAGCGTCACGACGCCGAGGTTGACGGAGTCGCTGTCGGATCCGGCGACCAGCACGTCGGCGGACTCGATTCCCGCCTCGTGCAGCGAGCGTTCGGTGTAGTCGCCCTGAACGAGGCGGGGATCGGCGTCTTCGGCGACGTTGGGATCGAACGCGCGCCAGTCGATCGACGCGTCGTCGAGCACCTTGGCGATCGCGCGGCCGAAGCGCCCGAAACCCACCAGTATCCAGGGGCCGCGCGGCGGGCGCGTCACGACCGGGCACGGCGAGCCCGGGGTGGCCGTCAGCCAGTCCTCAAGCTGGACGATCTCGGGCGCGCGCAGGCTCACCGCGATGTTGGTCGCGAAGGTCTCGAAGGGGTTGATCACCGTGACGCCGCCGAAGGACTCGAGGTTGACGCGGGCGACGTCGGACTTCGCGCGGGCGATGATCGGGATCGACGGACTCAGCACCCGCGCGCCGATCGCAATGGCCTGGTTGACCGCGTCCTCGCCGGCGAGCGCGATGAGCCCGAGGCATTCCGGCCGGTGGATGCCGCAGTTCTCGAGGACGTCGGCGAGCCGCGCGTCGGCAGCGAGCGTCAGCGGCGGCGCGGCGTAGTCCTGGATCGCGATCCGCGCCGAGCGCTCGACGTTGGGCTCGACGATCACCAGGCGATTGCCGAGGCGGTCGAGCGCGCGCGCGAGGCGCGAGCCGCTCTGGCCGTAGCCGCACAGGATGTAGAAGGGCTCGGCGATGTCGCGCACGCGCCGGTTGAACGTACCGCGTGCGAGCATGCGGCGAAACGGCGCGTCGTTGGCGAGCGCGACGACCGACGCGAGCGTGTACGCCCAGCCGATCACCGACAGGTAGATGGCGAAGATCACCCAGAGCCGCTGCGCGTCGGTGAACGGAAACGGCAGCTCGCCGAAGCCGATCGTCGTCGCCGTGTAGCTCATCACGTAGAACGCGTGGAAGATGCTCATGGGCACCGGATTCCCGTCGGCGTCGACGCCGGGGATCAGCGCGAGGCCGCCGACCGAGATCGAATACACCACGATGACGACGATCAGCGGCGCGCGCAGGCGCCGCAGGATCAGGAAAAGGACGTCGCTCACGGGTCGATGCGCCGTCGCGGCCGCGGGTTCGCGCCGGGGTTCAGCGGCCCTGCCGAAGCGTTTCGCCCAGCAGCAGGACGACCGAAAAGACGTTGGCGAGCAGCGCGCCGCCGGACAACGAGACGATCACGGCCGTGGCTTCAGCGCCGACCGGCTGTCCGAGCACGTAGAGCTGCCAGACCCAGACGAGCGACGCCGCGATCAGCTGGAACGACGCCACGAGGCTCGTCGCCAGGTGCGTCGCGCCGAGCTGCGTGCGGTCGCCGAACTTCAGCACCGTCGCGACGAGGTTCACGACCACCGCCGCCATCAGCTCCCCCGGATGGTGCAGCTCGGCGCGCTCGATGTCGCCGATGAAAAAGCCGAAGTTCAGCGTGCAGGCGAAGATGATGAAGAACCCGAATACGACCTTCTCGAGATTCACGAAGAGCTCCGGGACACGGTGCGGAACCGCATGATAGTGCAACTTGCGCCGCGCGGTGGCGCCGTGCTTTGCGCGGCACCCGCGCCACGCTATGCTTCGCCTCGGTCGGAGGGACGGGCATGCGTACCAACATCGCGTCGGGAACGGTCTGGGAGCCGCAGGTCGGCTATTCGCGCGCCGTTCGCGTCGGCAACGTCGTGCACGTCTCCGGGACGACGGCCACGGATGCCGCAGGAGCGATCGTCGGACTCGGCGACCCTTACGCGCAGGCGCGCCAGGCCATCGCCAACATCGCGGCGGCGCTCGCGCGTGCCGGGGCGTCGCTGGCGGACGTCGTGCGCACGCGCATCTACGTGACCGACATCTCGACGTGGGAGGCGGTCGGCCGCGCGCACGGCGAGGCCTTTGCGGCGATCCGTCCGGCGTGCACGATGGTCGAGGTGTCGCGGCTGATCGCGCCGGAGATCCTGGTCGAGATCGAAGCCGACGCCGTCGTGGGCGCGGGAGCACCGGCGTGAAGCGCGCGGCGGCCGCGACGGCCGGGCTCGCGCCGCGCTCGCGCTTCTTCTCCCGCGTCGGCTACGTCGCGCTGATCTCTTCGTCGCTCGTCGCTGTCACGCTAGTCGCCGGCACGCTCGGCTATCGATACATCGCGCACTTGTCGTGGATCGTCGCCTTCCACCAGGCGTCGCTGCTGCTGTCGGGGATGGGACCCGTCGAGACGCAGCTCGACACGGCGGGGCGCATCTTCGAGAGCGTCTACGCGCTGTTCTGCGGCATCGTCCTGCTGGGCGCGACCGGCCTTTTGTTCGCGCCCGTCATCCACCGTCTGCTCCACCGGTTCCATGTCGAGGACAGCGGCGGCTGACGACGCGTGGATGGCGGAGGCGCTCGTTCATGCGCGCGCCGCCGGTGCCCGCGGCGAAGTGCCGGTCGGCGCGGTCATCGTGCAGGGCGACCGGGTCGTCGGCCGCGGCGGCAACGCGCCGATCGCCCGCAGCGATCCCACGGCGCACGCCGAGATCGCCGCGCTGCGCGAGGCGGGCGCCGCGCTTCGCAACTATCGCCTCGTCGACTGCGCGCTGTACGTGACGCTCGAGCCCTGCGCAATGTGCGCGGGCGCCATCATGCACGCGCGCATTGCGCGGCTCGTTTTCGGCGCGCGCGATCCGAAGAGCGGCGCCTGCGGATCGGTGGTCGACCTGTTCGCCGAGCCGCGCCTCAACCATCATGCCGCGGTGTTCGCGGGCGTACGCGGCGTCGAGTGCGGCGCGCTGCTTTCGGGGTTTTTCGCGGCGCGGCGCGGATGATCGACTTCGGGATTTTCGCCCCGGCGGGCTTCGCCACCGATCCCGCGGCGATCGATCGCGCCGTCGAGCGGCTCACCACGCTCGGCCATCGCGTGGTCGTCGATCCGACGGCGCGCGCGCGCGCGCAGCGCTTCTCGGCCGACGACGACGAGCGTCTCGCGGCGATCGTGCGGATGGCGAGCGCGCCAGACGTCGACGTTGCCGTCAGCGTGCGCGGCGGCTACGGGTGGACGCGCCTCGTCGACCGGCTCGACTACGAGGCGCTGGCGGGTGCGCGCAAGCGCTGGCTCGGGCATTCCGATTTCACCGCGTTCGCACTGGCGGCGCTCGCACGCGCGGGCCTCGTCACCTACGCCGGGCCGATGGCGGCGTACGATTTTGGCGCGCAGGCGCCGTCCGCCTTCACGCTGGCGCAATGTTTCGGCGTCCTCGGCAATCGAACGTGGGAAATCGAGTGCGCGCTCGACGGACCCGCGCGCGACCCCTGCGAGGGCACGCTGTGGGGCGGCAACCTTTCGATGGTCGCTCACCTCGCGGGAACGCCGTACCTGCCGGACGTTGCGGGCGGGATACTTTTCCTCGAAGACGTCGCCGAGCACCCTTACCGGATCGAGCGGATGCTCTACCAGCTTCATCACGCAGGGATCCTGGAGAAACAGCGTGCGGTGCTGCTCGGCCGCTTCACCGAGTTCGCGCTGAACGGCAACGACGGCGGCTACGACCTCGACACGGCCATCGCGCACCTCCGCGCGCGGGTGCGCGTGCCGATCTACACGGGACTGCCGTTCGGTCACGTCCCGGACAAGCTGACGCTGCCGGTCGGGGGTCGCTGCCGACTGGATGTCCGTGACGGCGCGGCGTACCTCACTTTGTCCGGCTACGCATGACGCGCAGCGGCGAGTTCAGCGTGCGGCTTGCCGACTGGCGGGAAGGCGAACCGGCGCTGCGCGCAGTGCGCCATACCGTGTTTGTCGTCGAGCAACGGGTCCCCGAAGCACTCGAATGGGACGCCATGGATGCGCGCTCGATCCATGCGCTCGCGCGGGATCCCGATGGTGCGCCGATCGGCTGCGGGCGCCTGCTGCCGACCGGCTACATCGGCCGCATGGCCGTGCTCGCGTTATGGCGCCGACGTGGCGTGGGCGCCGCGCTGCTGCTGGCGCTCGTCGACCTCGCGCGCGAGCGCGGACACGCGCGCGCGACGCTGAACGCGCAGGCGCAGGCGATGGCGTTCTACGCGCGGCACGGTTTCATGGCGACCGGCGAGCAATTCGACGAGGCGGGGATCGACCACCGCGTGATGGCGCGCGAGCTTCGCGAGCCGCGCGTGAACTAGCGCGGCGTGATCGCGAAGCGCTCGGTCACTTCCCGCGTCGCACGTCCCGCTGCGTCGAACGAGCGCTCGTGAAAGACCGCTTCGCCGTCGCGCGACACTGTGAGGACGGTTGACGAGCGCGTGCCGTAGCGCGGACTGACGATGAACGGCGCCGACAGCAGCCGCTCCCGTTCAAGCGCGACGCCCGTCGATGGCAGCGCGTCGTCAGGGGTCGTCGCCCGATCCGCGAGCGGCGCGAACAGCGGCGCGAGATCGGGGTCTCCGTCGCGCGCCCATGCCGCCACCGCCGCCTTGACGCGCAACAGCTTGGGCCACGCGGTGTCGAGCTGCGCGTTCGACACGCCGTGGACGCCGGGAAGGAGCACGCGCGGCGCGGGCGCGCGGTTGGAGATCCACAGCGCACGCGAGAGATCGCCGGCAACGAGGTTGTAGCCGTTGTAGCGCGTGTCCGCATGCGCGTCGGCGAGCGCGGTGGCGGCGTCGCGTGGATCGTCGAGCACGCGGAGCACCAGCGCGCCGCGCGACGGCGCTGCGGCGTCGCGGCGCGCGGCGTCGCGGACGTTGGTGACGAAGGCGAAGCGACCCTGGCGCGTGACGCCGAGCCAGGTGCCGCCGGCCTCGAGATCGCGGCCGGCCAGCAGGTTGGCGCGGTCGGACCACCAGTGCGCCGGCGCCGTTGCCCGCGCGTGAACCTCGTCGCGATTGGCGGCCACGACGAGCGCATAGCGCGGATGCGCATCGACCGCGACGACGGCAAGGCACATCGGGTTACGTGCCGCCCTCGTCGTGCATCACGTCGGCGAGCGCTGCAAAGCGTTCGACGTGCCGCACGCCGCCGCTGATTCGCGCCGCGTCGCCACGACGCACGAGGACGTCGAGCGCGCGCTCGAACGCCGCGGCGTCGCCAACGTTTTCGTAGATCTCCATCCACGTCGACGCGTCGTCGCGGCGGGCGAGGATCCGGCCGGCGATGCCGGTGCGCTCCTCTACCGCGGCGAGCAGATCGGCGGCGGCGCGCCGGGCGGCGGCGCGCTCGACCGTTACCGTGTACCAGACATAGAAATGCGTTGCCCCGCTCATCAGCCGATGCGCCCGCGCGGCGGAACAACGTCCGGCAGCGCGTAGGGCAGCGCGCGGCGCTCCAGCGGCGCGCCGCCGGGTGCCGCCAGCGAAAGTCCCGGCGCCTCCAGCGCCGCAAGCTGCACGACCGCGAGGAGATCGGCGCCCCCGCCTGCCGAGGGCGCCGCATTCACGACGGTGCCGCAGGGCTGCTCGGCGAACACCGGGCTGTACAGGCGCGTACCCGGGGCAGGCGGTGCCGCGTCGGCATGCAGCGCGAACAGACGCTCCTTGAGTTTCCCCAGGTAGCGCATCCGCGCGACGACTTCCTGGCCGGGATAGCAGCCCTTCTGAAAGCTCACGCCCGAAAGCGCGTCCCAGTTGATCATCTGGGCGACGAACTGGTCGCTGGTGGTGGCGGTGATCCACGCGACGCCAGCTGCCACGCCGAACGCGCGCCAGCGGTCGGCGTCGCCTGACGCGGCGTGGGGCGCGAGGGCGCCGGCGACGGCGTCCGCAACCTCGTCCGCGGCGATGACGACGTGCCGGCCGTCGGGCAGGGCGACGATCGTCGCCGGCGGCTCGACCGTCTCCAGGGTCGTCCCGGTGGGGGGCGCGACACCGAAGGCCGAGGCGATCGCCGCCGGCGCGCCGGCGCCGGCGACGCCGAAAAAGCGCAGCCCCGCCGACCGGTCGTCGACTCGAAGCCTGGCGCGCAGCACGAACATCGACAGCCGTTTTTGCATCGCCGCGGCAAGGTCGGCCGCGACGAGCGCGCGGTAGGCGTGGGAGGCCGGCCCGTCTGCCGCCTGCCACAGCCAGAAATTCGCCAGCACGCGGCCCTTGGGCGAGTTGTAGCTCGTCCAGTGGCCCTGTCCGGGCGCCAGTCCAGTGATGTCGTTCGAAAACTGTCCCTGCAGAAACGCGCCGGCGTCCGGACCCTCGAATCCGAGAAGACCGACATCGTCGAGCGGGCAGAGGCAAGCATCGCGAAGGGGGCTCGGGTTCATGTGCGGTGGCCGCGAAGGGAATGGTTGGAGCGCCCCGACAAGGGACGATGCGTGTGAAAGCGTGCTAGAATAACAAGTTAAGTCGGCCGCGCGGCCGCAGCAGGGTCGGCGAAATTCTCCGGCATCCGTGCGCGCGCGGCGGGTCCCATCGATATCCACCATCACGCACACCCGCGGTTTCAGGGTGCCCGTGTCCGGCCGAAAGGTCGGGCGCGCGTCGGCAACCCGCAGGTGGAGGCTCAACCCTGATAAGGAGTTAATCGCATGTCGGTCACGATTCGTCAAATGCTGGAAGCCGGAGTCCATTTCGGCCACCAGACCCGCTACTGGAACCCGAAGATGGCGGACTATATCTTCGGCCAGCGCAACAAGATCCACATTGTCAACCTCGAGAAGACGCTCGCGCTCTACAACGACGCGATGAAATACGTGCGCCAGCTCGCGGGCAATCGCGGCACGGTGCTGTTCGTCGGCACCAAGCGCCAGGCGCGCGAGATCGTCAAGGAGGAGGCGCTGCGCTGCGCCATGCCGTATGTCGATCACCGCTGGCTCGGCGGCATGCTGTCGAACTTCAAGACGGTCAAGGGGTCGATCAAGCGACTCAAGGATCTCGACGCCATGAAGCTCGACGGCACCTTCGAGCGCATGTCGAAGCGCGAGGCGCTGTCGCTGTCGCGCGAGCTCAACAAGCTGGAGAAAAGCCTTGGCGGCATCAAGGACATGAACGCGCTGCCGGATGCGATCTTCGTCATCGACGTCGGCTATCACAAGATCGCCGTCACCGAGGCCAAGAAGCTCGGCATTCCGATCGTCGCGGTCGTCGACACGAACCACAGCCCCGACGGCATCGCCTACGTGGTTCCCGGCAACGACGACTCGAGCCGCGCGATCCGCCTGTACGCCCGCGGCGCGGCCGATGCGGTGCTCGAGGGCAAGAGCCAGTCGGTGCAGGAGATCGTCCAGGGCGGCGACGAGTTCATCGAGGTCACGGAAGGCGCGCCGGCCTGACGCCGGACGTCCCAACGAAATTACGGAGTTCGAAATGGCGGAAATTTCCGCGAGCAGGGTGATGGAGCTGCGCCAGCGTACCGGTCTCGGCATGATGGAATGCAAGAAGGCGCTGAGCGAGGCGGCCGGCGACATGACGAAGGCCGAGGAGCTGCTGCGCATCAAGAGCGGTGCGCGCGCCAACAAGGCGGCCGACCGCGTAGCGGCGGAAGGCGTGATCGGGCTTCACGTGGCGCCCGACGCGAAGACGGCGGCGATGGTCGAGGTGAACTGCGAGACCGACTTCGTGGCGAAGAACGACGAGTTTCGCGCGTTCGCGACCGAGGTCGCGCGGATCGTCGCGTCGCAAAGCCCGGCCGACGTCGAGGCGCTTGGCGCCAAGGCGCTTGCCTCCGGCGAGACGGTCGAGGCGCGTCGCGTCGCGCTCGTGCAGAAAATCGGCGAGAACGTGTCGATCCGCCGCTTCGCGCGTCGCGTGGCGGCGGGGCGCATCGCCTCGTACCTGCATGGGGTACGCATCGGCGTGATCGTCGACGTCACCGGAGGCAACGAAGCGCTCGGCAAGGACCTCGCGATGCACATCGCGGCGTCGAAGCCGATGGCGGTGTCCAGGGACGGCGTTCCGGCGGAGGTCGTCGCCAAGGAGCGCGCCATTGCCGCCGCGCGCGCTGCGGAGTCGGGCAAGCCCGCCAACATCGTCGAGAAGATGATCGACGGCGCGGTCGCGAAGTACCTCGCGGAGGTGACGCTGCTGCCGCAGGCGTTCGTCAAGGGCGACGGCAAGCAGTCGGTCGCCGACCTGCTCAAGGCGCAGGGCGCCACGGTCAACGACTTCGTGCTGTATGTCGTTGGCGAAGGCATCGAGAAGAAAAAGGACGACTTCGCCGCGGAAGTCGCGGCGATGGCCAAGGTCTAGAGGAAGTCCAGACCGCCCGCATTCAACCACTGCCAATCGCCGGGAGTCCGCCGATGAGTCCACCGAACAGCGCGCCGGCCACGGCGGCGGCACCGCTCGCCGCGGCGCAGCCAGCGGCCACACCTGCCTACCGGCGCATCCTCGTCAAGCTTTCGGGCGAGGCGCTGATGGGCGACGAGGCCTACGGCATCAAGCGCGAGACGATCGATCGCATCGTCGCCGAAATCGGCGATGTGGTGCGGTTGGGCGTGCAGGTGGCGGTGGTGATCGGCGGGGGCAATATCTTTCGCGGTGTCGCCCCCGGGGCAGCGGGCATGGATCGTGCGACCGCCGATTACATGGGCATGCTGGCCACGCTGATGAACTCCCTTGCGCTGCAGGACGCGCTGCGCCGCGCCGGCGTGGAGTCGCGGGTGCAGTCGGCGCTTCGCATCGACCAGGTCGCCGAGCCGTACATCCGCGGACGCGCGCTGCGGCACCTCGAGGAGCATCGCGTCGTCATATTTGCGGCGGGGACGGGCAACCCGTTCTTCACGACGGACACCGCTGCCGCGCTGCGCGGGCGCGAGATGGGCGTCGACGTGGTCCTCAAGGCCACCAAGGTCGACGGCGTCTACACCGCTGACCCGATGAAGGACCCGACGGCGAAGCGCTACTCGACGCTGACCTTCGACGAGGCGATCGTCAAGAATCTCAAGGTGATGGACGCGACGGCGCTTGCGCTGTGTCGCGACCAGAACATGCTGCTCAAGGTGTTCTCGATCTCCGTTCCAGGGGCGCTGAAGCGCGTCGTGCTGGGCGAGGACGAAGGCACGCTGGTGCATTGCTGATCCCGGAGGTGCCATGATCAACGACGTCAAGAAAACCGCCGAGCAGAAGATGCAGAAGTCCGTCGAGGCGCTGAAGCACGACCTCGCCAAGGTGCGCACCGGCCGCGCGCACACGGGCCTTCTCGATCATCTCCACGTCGAGTCGTACGGCGCGTCGGTTCCGCTGTCGCAGGTCGCGCGGGTGACGCTCGCCGACCCGCGCACGATCGGCGTGCAGCCCTTCGAGAAGAAGATGATCCCGGCGGTCGAGAAGGCGATCCGCGATTCGGATCTCGGGCTCAATCCGGCGGCGTCCGGCGAGATGATCCGCGTGCCGATGCCGGCGCTGACCGAGGAGCGCCGCCGGGACCTTACCAAGGTGGTGCACAAGGAGGCGGAGGCGGCCAAGATCGCGGTGCGCAATGTCCGCCGCGACGCCATCGAGCAGCTCAAGAAGATGCTCAAGGACAAGCAGTGCTCGGAGGACGACGAGCGGCACGCGCAGACCGACGTGCAGAAACTCACCGACCGATTCGTCGCCGAGATCGACAAGCTGATCCAGGCAAAGGAAGCGGATCTGATGGCGGTGTGACGGCCGCCTGCCGGCCGTCCCGATCCAATCGCCACCACCCCGCCATTTTGCGCAACGGTTCCCCCCATCCGAGCTCGACGCGCGACGTTCCGCGAACGAGCGCGATTCCACGCCACGTCGCCGTCATCATGGACGGCAACGGCCGCTGGGCGCGCAACCGGCATCTGCCACGCGTTGCAGGCCATCGGCGCGGCGTCGAGGCCGTGCGCAGCAGCGTCAAGGCCGCGATGGAGCGGGGCGTCGAGTTCCTGACGCTGTTCGCATTTTCGAGCGAGAACTGGCGCCGCCCGGCCGACGAGGTCTCGATCCTGATGGAGCTTTTCCTGCGCGCGCTCGAGCAGGAGGTGGCCAAGCTCCACGACAACGACATTCGCTTCCGGGTCGTCGGCGACCGCTCGCGTTTCGCCCCACGGATCCGCGAGCTGATGACCGGGGCCGAAGCGATGACGCGATCGAACGCGCGGCTCACGCTCACGATCGCGGCCAACTATGGCGGGCGCTGGGACATCGCGCAGGCGGCGCGCGCCTATTTCGCGGCGAACCGCGCGGCGCTCGCGCCCACGACGGTCCTCGATCCGGAAGCCCTCACCCCGTATCTGTCGATGAGCTACGCGCCGGAGCCCGACCTGTTCATCCGCACGGGTGGCGAGCGGCGGGTGTCGAACTTCCTGCTGTGGCAGCTCGCCTATACGGAGCTGTATTTCACCGATACGTTGTGGCCGGATTTCGACGCGGCTGCGCTCGACACCGCGATCCGCTCGTACGGCGAGCGGGAGCGCCGCTTCGGCCGCACCAGCGAGCAGCTCGAAGCGGCGGCCGGCGATTAGTGACGATCGTTCGCGCATGCTCGCCACGCGAATCCTGACCGCCGCGGTGCTGATGCCACTGACGCTGGCGGCGTTGTTTCTGCTGCCGCCACGCGCCTTCGGCGTGGTGATGCTCGGAGTCGTGCTGGCCGCCGCGCACGAATGGGGCCGGCTCGCGGGCTTCGCGCGCGCACGCGCGGCGATTTTCCTCGGCGGTATCGTCCTGACCGGCGCGGGGCTGCTGCTCGGCCCCGCGGGTTTCGACCATGGCTGGCCGCCCGAGGTGATCCTGGCCACCTGCGGGCTCGCCACGATGTTCTGGCTGCTCGTGGCCACGCCCTGGGTGGTGCGGCGGTGGTCGCGCCGCTCCCCGCTGGCGATGACGCTGGTCGGCTGGATCGTGCTCGCCGGGGCTTTCGTCGCCTTGGTCGAATTGCAGGCGCGCTCGCCGTGGCTCGTCCTCGCCGCGATGGCGATCGTGTGGATAGCGGACACCGCCGCGTACTTCTCCGGCCGCGCGTTCGGTCGCCGCAAGCTCGCGCCCGAAGTGAGTCCCGGCAAGACCTGGGAGGGCGTCTACGGCGCGCTGGCGGCCGTTGCGCTCTATGCGGCTGCGCTCGTTCCCTTCGCGGGCGCGGCGGGCTTCGGCGGCCGCGTCGACGCGCCGGCGATCGTGCTGTGGATCCTGCTCGCGCTGGCGCTCGCTGCGGTGTCGGTGGTCGGCGACCTGTTCGAATCGCTGTTGAAACGGCAGGCCGGCGTGAAGGACAGCGGCAAGCTGCTGCCGGGACACGGCGGCGTGCTCGATCGCACCGACGCGCTCCTTGCTGCGATGCCGCCTGCGGCGCTCGCGGCGACGCTTTTCCTCCACGGGGCATGACGTGAGGGCGGCGGTGGTGCCTCCCCAGTCCGAACGGCGCCGGATCGCCCTGCTGGGCGCCACGGGCTCGATCGCGCAATCGACGTTCGACGTGATTGCCCGGCACCCGGACCGCTTTACGCTGGCGGCGGTCGCTGCGCATCGCAGCACGGACAAGCTGCTGGAAACGTGCCGGCGTTTCAGGCCGGAATTCGCCGCGATGCTCGATCCTGCCGCCGCGCGCACGCTCGCCGCGGCGGTCAAGGCCGAAGGCTTGCCGACCCGCGTCGCCGGCGGACCGGCGGCGCTGATCGAGGCGGCCGTCTGGGACGGTGCCGACACCGTCCTCGCAGCGATCGTGGGCGCAGCGGGATTGGCGCCCACGCTGGCGGCGGCGCGCGCCGGTCGGCGGATCCTGCTCGCTAACAAGGAAGCGCTGGTCATCGGGGGCGCGCTGTTCATGGCCGCGGCCGAGGCGGGCGGCGCGACGATCGTCCCGATCGACAGCGAGCACAACGCGATCTTCCAGTGCCTGCCGCCGGGTTATGCGCGACGCCCCGACGACGCAGGCGTGCGCCGCCTGCTGCTGACGGCATCGGGCGGACCGTTTCGCACGCGCCCGCTCGCCGAGCTCGCCGCCGTGACGCCCGACGAAGCCTGCGCCCACCCGAAGTGGCGAATGGGGCGCAAGATTTCGGTCGACTCCGCGACGATGATGAACAAGGGACTCGAAGTGATCGAGGCGCACTGGCTGTTCGGGATGCCGGGCGAGTCGATCGATGTCGTCATCCATCCCGAGAGTGTCGTCCATTCGCTCGTCGAGTACGCCGACGGCTCGGTGCTGGCGCAACTCGGGCTGCCCGACATGCGCACGCCGATCGCGCAGGCGCTGGCCGCGCCTGCGCGCATCGACGCCGGCGTGGCGCGCCTCGACCTGACGGCGCTCGCCGGACTTTCGTTCGAGCGCCCGGACCTTGCGCGCTTTCCGTGTCTCGCGCTCGCGTACGACGCGCTGCGCGCCGGCGGCAGCGCGCCGATCGTGCTGAACGCCGCGAACGAAATCGCTGTCGCGGCGTTTCTTGCGGGCCACGCGCGCTACACCGACATCGCGGCGACCTGCGCCTTCGCGCTGGCGAGCGCCGCCGCACGCGCAGTCGCCGACATCGACGACGCGCTCGCGCTCGACGCTGCGGCGCGCCGCGCCGCGCGCGAGCGCCTCGCGCTGCCCGCTGCGCTCGCGGCATGAGCACGCGCGCGATCCTCCAGGCAGCGCTGCGGCGGCAGCCGCACGCAGGGGACACGTGCTAGACGTCGCCTACAAGGCCGCGGCGTTTCTCGTCACGCTCGGCGTGCTGGTCGTCATTCACGAGCTCGGCCATTTCTGGGTCGCGCGCCGCTGTGGCGTCAAGGTGCTCCGCTTCTCCGTGGGCTTCGGTCGCGTCCTGTGGTCGCGTCCTTTCGGCCCCGACAAGACGGAATGGGCGCTGTCGGCGATCCCCCTCGGCGGCTACGTCAAGATGGCCGACGAGCGCGAAGGCGACGTGTCCGCGCACGACCTGCCGCGTGCCTTCAACCGGCAGAGCGTATGGAAGCGCATCGCCATCGTGGCCGCGGGGCCGATCGCCAACCTGCTCCTCGCGGTGCTGATGTTCGCCGGCACGTACGTTGCCGGCATTCCGGGCCAGCAGGCGCTGCTGTCGGCACCGACCGCGGGCAGCGCCGCCGCGTCCGCGGGGCTCGAGGCGGGCGATCTCGTCGTCGCCGTCGACGGCGACCCGGTGAAGAGCTGGCAGGACCTTCGATGGCGGCTCGTTCGCGCGCAAGGCCGCGAGAGCGCGACGCTTGCCGTCGAGCGGCCGGCGTCGCGCGGATCGCGCACCACCCACGTGCTTTCGCTCGCGCTGCTGAGGCCGGCCGACTGGGAAGCGAACGCACTCGGGCTGCTCGGCCTCAAGTCCGATCTCGGGCCGCCGCTCATCGACCAGGTCCTGCCGGGCAAGCCCGCGGAGGGCGCGGGCCTGAAAGCGGGCGACCGCATCGTCGCGATCGACGGCGCGCCGGTGCGCTCGCCGTCCGACGTCGCCATGCTGACCAACGCCAGGCCGGGTGGCGAGATCGTGTTCCGCGTCGCGCGGGACGGCGCGCAATTCGACGCGCCGCTTACCACCGAGGCGATCGAGCAGGGCGGACGTACGGTGGGAATCGCCGGCCTGCGCTTGCGCGTCGATCCTGCGGAAGCCGCAAGCCGCGCCGTCACGGTTCGCTACGGCCCCATCGACGCGCTGGTCGAAGGCACGCGCAAGACGTGGGAGCTGTCGGTGTTCACGCTGAAGATGCTGGGACGCATCGTGACCGGCGACGCGTCGGTCAAGAATATCAGCGGGCCGCTGACGATGGCGGATTTCGCCGGGCAGTCGGCACAGCAGGGAATGCTCGTGTTCGTCGGCTATCTGGCGCTGATTTCGATCAGCCTGGGCGTGCTGAACCTGCTTCCCGTTCCGCTGTTGGATGGGGGGCATTTACTGTATTATTTCGCCGAATTGATCAAAGGCAGTCCCGTCTCCGACCGCGCTTTCGAGGTCGGGCAGCGCATCGGCATGGCGGTGCTCGCCATGTTGATGGCCCTGGCGCTCTTCAATGATTTCTCCCGACTGTTCTGACCGCGGGCCGCGCTCGCACCCGTCCCGGCCGCGCGGTTTCGCCCGTCCCGCGGCGGCTGCGCTCGTCGCGTTGCTGCTCGCCCTCGTCGCGCCGGCCGCGCTCGCCGCGGACGCGTTCGTCGTGCGCGACATCCGCGTCGAGGGCGTGCAACGTACGGAGGCGGGGACGATCTTCAGCTACCTGCCGATCAAGGTCGGCGAGCGCGTCGACGACGAGAAGATCGCGCAGGCGGTCAAGGCGCTGTACGCCACCGGCTTCTTCCGCGACGTGAGGCTGGAAGCGCAGGGCGACGTGCTGATCGTCACCGTGCAGGAGCGCCCGACGATCAGCTCGATCACGTTCGTCGGCAACAAAGAATTCGACACCGACACGATCAAGAAGGCGCTGAAGGACATCGGCATCGCCGACGCGCGCATCTTCGACCGCTCCGCGCTCGATCGCGCCGAGCAGGAGTTGAAGCGCCAGTACATCACGCGCGGCCTGTACGGCGCGAACGTGCAGACGACGGTCACGCCGCAGGACCGCAATCGCGTGGCGCTGAATTTCACGATCGCCGAAGGCGACGCGTCGAAGATCGCGCGGATCAACATCGTCGGCAACAAGGCGTTCTCCGAGAAGACGCTGCTCTCGGAAATCAACCTGACCACGCCCGGATGGTTCACCTGGTACACCAAGAACGATCAGTATTCGAAGCAGAAGCTGCAAGCCGACCTCGAGACGATCCGCAGCTACTACCAGAATCGCGGCTATCTCGAGTTCACGATCGATTCGACTCAGGTGTCGATCTCGCCGAACAAGCAGGACATCTTCATCACCGTCAACGTGACCGAGGGACCGCGGTTCACCGTGGGCGACGTGCGCATCGCGGGCGATCTCGTCGTCCCCGAGCGCGAACTCGTGGGGCTGATCCGCATCAACCCCGGCGAGACGTTTTCGCGCGAGCGGCTGCAGTCGTCGGCGAAGGCCATCAGCGATCGCCTGGGCGCCGAGGGCTACGCGTTCGCCAACGTGAACGCCGTTCCGGAGCTCGATCGCAACACGACGACCGCGAGCTTCACGTTTTTCGTCGATCCGGGCCGGCGTGCCTACGTCCGCAAGATCAACGTCTCCGGTAATCCCAAGACGCGCGACGAGGTGATCCGCCGCGAGTTCCGCCAGCTGGAGGGCGCGTGGTACGACGGGCCGCGGATCGAGCGCTCGAAGGTGCGCGTGCGCCGGCTCGGCTACTTCGAGGACGTGACGATCGAGACGCCGCCCGTTCCGGGCACCCCCGACCAGGTGGACATCGACGTGACGGTCGTCGAGAAATCCACCGGCAACCTCCTCGCGGGCATCGGCTACTCGAGCTCGGAGGGCATCGTGCTCTCGGGGTCGGTGTCGCAGCAGAACATCTTTGGCTCCGGCAACGCGCTGTCGCTGGCGGTCAACACCAGCCGCTTCAACCGGACGTATACGGGCACGTTCTACGAGCCGTACTGGACGGTCGACGGGGTGTCACGCACGCTCGAGCTGTATTACAAGACGCTCGACCCGTCGGGGCTCGCGATCGCCCAGTATGCGTCGACGACCGCCGGTGGCGCCGTGGGCTTCGGCGTTCCGGTGACCGAGTCCGACACGATCAACCTGGGTCTGCGCTATGAGCAGACGAAATTGACGCTGTTCACGAACAGTCCGCCCGTGTACGTGAATTTCGTGCGGGAGTTCGGCTTCGTCTCGGACGCGTTCATCGGCTCGGCCGGCTGGTCGCGCGACACGCGGGACGACATCCTCTATCCCACCCGCGGGCGGCTGCAGAGCGTCCTGTTCGAGACGGGGCTGCCGATCGGCGACCTTTCCTACTACAAGATCCAGTACGTCCACTCCTGGTACACGCCGGTATGGGGCGACCTCGTCGTCAACCTGCGCACCAACCTTGGCTGGGCGGACGGCTTGAACGACAAGCCGCTGCCCTTCTTCAAGGCGTTCTACGCCGGGGGTCCCGGGACGGTGCGCGGCTACGAGAACAGCTCGATCGGGCCGAAGGACATCTACGGCAACACGCTGGGCGGCCGCCGGCTGATCACGGGCACCGTGGAGGCGTTCTACCCCGTCCTGAAAGGCGACAAGGCAGTCCGCGGCAGCCTGTTCGTCGACGCGGGCCAGGTCTGGGCGCAGAATTCGCCGGCGCAGGATCAGGCGTTTCCCGGCTCGCAGGATTTCCGCTATTCCGCGGGGATTGGCGTCGCGTGGAGCTCGCCGCTCGGCCCGCTCAAGTTCAGCTACGCGTTCCCGTTCGGCAACAAGCCCTACGATCGGCTGCAGAAATTCCAATTCTCGGCGGGCACGGCGTTCTGATGACGAACCTCACGCTCTCCGCCTTCGAACCTTGCCGCGGGAAACGGTGGCTCACGCTCGGGATGGCGATGTTCGCGTTCTGCGGCGTCGCGCTCGCGCAGGCCGCCGACTACAAGATCGGCTTCGTCAACACCGAGCGCCTGTTCCGGGAGGCGGCGCCCGCCAAGCGCGCGCAGCAGAAGATCGAAAAGGAGTTCGCGACGCGCGACGCCGAAATCCAGAGGCTCACCAAGCAGCTCCGGGATTTGCAGACTGCGCTCGACAAGGACAGTGCGACGATGCCCGAGTCCGAGCGGCGCAACAAGGAGCGGGACCTCGCGAACCTGTCACGCGACCTGCAGCGCTCGCAACGCGAATTCCGCGAGGATCTCAACCTGCGCCGCAACGAAGAGCTCGCCGGCATCCAGGAGCGTGCGAACAAGGTCATCCAGCAGATCGCCGAGGCCGAGAAATACGACCTGATCCTGCAGGACCCGGTGGTGTACGCAAGCCAGCGCATCGACATCACCGAAAAGGTGATCAAGGCGCTCGCCGACAAGTAGCGCGCCGGACCCAGCGGCGCCGCCGATCCGGCAGTCAACCGCACCCGCGATGGCGCCCCCCCCTGCAAAAAACGGCTGCCGGCTTGCCGACCTGGCGGCGCTCACCGGCGCGCAGCTCGACGGCGACGGCGACACCGTGGTGACGCGCGTCGCGACGCTCGAGCGCGCGGGCGCCGGCGACATCGCCTTTCTCGCCAACCCGCGCTACCGCGCCCAGCTCGCGTCGACGAAGGCTTCGGCGGTGATCGTCGGGCCCGGCGACGCCGGGGGGACGGCGCTGCCGCGTCTGGTCGCTGCGAACCCCTACGCCGTCTACGCGAAGGTAGCCGCCGCGCTGCATCCCGATGCGCCGTCGCCGCCCGGCATCCACCCCACCGCAAGCGTCGCCGCGACGGCGCGGATCGCGGCGAGCGCGTCGATCGGCGCTGGCGCGGCGATCGGCGACGCGGTGACCATCGGCGAGCGTGCGACGGTGGGGGCGCTGTGCGCGATCGGGGCGGGAGCCTCGCTCGGTGACGACGTGCGCCTCCATGCCGGCGTCACGCTGTATCCGCGCACCGTGCTCGGCGCGCGGACCATCGTGCACAGCGGCGCCGTCATCGGCGCCGACGGCTTCGGGATGGCCGAGGAGGCCGGGCGCTGGATCAAGATCGCGCAGCTCGGCCGTGTCGTCGTGGGCGCCGACGTCGAGATCGGCGCGAACACGACGATCGACCGCGGCGCGATCGACGACACGGTGATCGAGGACGACGTCAAGCTCGACAACCAGATCCAGATCGGGCACAACTGCGTGATCGGCGCACACACGGCGATCGCCGGTTGCGTGGGCATCGCCGGCTCGACGCGCATCGGCCGCAACTGTCGCATCGGGGGCGCTGCGATGATCTCGGGCCACCTCGACATCCCGGACGACACGGTGATATCGGCCAGCACGGGCGTGTACGACGCGATCCGCGAAGCCGGCGTCTACACGAGCGCCTTTCCGGCGCTTCCGCACCGGCGGTGGCGCCGCGTGATGTCGGAACTGCGGCGCCTGACCGACCTCGCGCGGCGCGTCGGCGCGCTCGAGCGCGCGCAGCAGGACGCGAAGGACGGACGCTAGGCGTCCGGCGCAAAGGGGAAACCGCATGCAGTTCGACATCGCCGAGATCCTGAAGCACCTGCCGCATCGCTACCCGTTCCTGCTCGTGGATCGCATCCTCGAATGCACGCCGGGCAAGACGATCCGCGGACTCAAGAACGTCACGATCAACGAGCCTTTCTTCCAGGGTCATTTCCCCGGGTTTCCGCTGATGCCGGGCGTGCTGGTGATCGAAGCGCTCGCACAGGTTTCCGGGCTCCTCGCCTTCGTGTCGGGCGACGCGAAGGTCGGCGGCAGCTCGCTCATCTACTTCGCCGGCATCGACAACGCGCGCTTCAAGAAGCAGGTGGTGCCGGGCGACCAGCTCATACTCGAGGCGGAAGTGATCCGCGTGATCCGCGGCGTCGGCAAGTTCAGGACGCGCGCGACCGTCGACGGCGAGCTCGCGTGCGAAGCGGAGCTGATCGCCGCGATCCGCGACCGGCCACCCGCCTGATGTCGCTTGTCCATTCGACCGCGCTCGTCGACGGCGGCGCCGAGCTGGCGGCGGATGTCGAGGTCGGCGCGTACTCGGTGATCGGCGCCGGCGTGCGCGTCGGCGCGGGCACGCGCATCGGCCCGCACGTCGTCGTCACCGGACGCACGACGATCGGCGCGCGCAACCGCATCTTCCAGTTCGCGTCGATCGGCGACATCCCGCAGGATCGCAAGTACGGCGGCCAGCCGACCGCGCTGACCATCGGCGACGACAACGTGATCCGTGAATTCGTGTCGATCAACACGGGGACGGCGCAGGATCGCGGGGTCACCACCGTCGGCGACGGCAACTGGCTGCTCGCGTACGTGCACATAGCGCACGATTGCAGCGTGGGCAATCACACGACCTTTTCCAACAACTCTCAGCTCGCCGGGCACGTCGTCATCGAGGACTACGTGACGATGGGCGGCTTCACCGGCGTTCACCAGTTCTGCCGCGTCGGCGCGCATGCGATGGTCGCAGCCGGGGCAATCGTGCTGCAGGACGTGCCGCCGTACATGACGGTCCAGGGCTACCCGGCGAAGCCGGCGGGAACGAACAACGAAGGCCTGCGGCGGCGCGGTTTCGCCGCTGCCGACATCGCCGTCGTTCGCCGCGCGTACAAGACGCTGTATCGCGAGGGCCTGTCGCTCGACGAGGCGAAGGCGTCGCTCGCCGACGCTGCGAGGACCGCGCCGGTGCTCGATGCGCTGGTGGGCTTTCTCGCCCGGTCGCCCCGCGGCATCGTGCGGTAGCGGGCGGGGACGAGCGCGATGCGCGACGCTGCGGGGCAGGCGCCGCTGCGCGGGGCGAAGCCGGTCACCATCGGCATCGTCGCCGGCGAGCCGTCGGGCGACGCGCTGGCCGCCACGCTCATCGCGGCCGTGCGCGCGCGTATCGCCGGCGCGCGCTTTGTCGGCGTCGCCGGCCCGAAGATGGAAGAGGCGGGCTGCGAGGCGTGGGTGCCGCTCGAGACGCTGTCGGTGCGCGGACTGGTCGAGGTCATCGATCACCTGCCCGAGCTCGTCCGCGTACGGCGCTCGCTCGTCCGCCGCTTTCTCGACGAGCCGATCGACGTCTTCGTCGGCGTCGACGCCCCCGACTTCAACCTCGGCCTCGAGCGCAAGCTGAAGCGCCGCGGCGTGCGCACCGTCCACTTCGTCAGCCCGTCGGTGTGGGCGTGGCGGCGCGAGCGCATCCACACGATCGGGCGCTCGGTGAACCGGCTGCTGGCGCTGTTTCCGTTCGAGCCGCCGCTCTATGAGCCGGCGCGCGTTCCGGTGACCTACGTCGGGCACCCGCTGGCGCACGAGGCGGCGACCGATACGTCGCGACGCGAGGCGCGCGATTACCTGCGCATCCCGCCCGCGCAGCCCGTGTTCGCGCTGTTGCCGGGCAGCCGGCAGTCCGAGCTCGACATGCACGGCGACCTGGTGCTCGAGACGGCCGCCGCCATTCACGCGCAGAAGCCCGACGCGCGTTTCCTGGTGCCGCTGGCCACGCGCGCCACGCGCGAGCGCTTCGAAGCGGCGCAATTCCGGCTGAAACTCGAGGCGCTGCCGCTGACACTGCTCTACGGGCATGCGCGCGATGCGCTGACCGCCGCCGACGTCGGCATCGTTGCGTCCGGCACCGCGACGCTCGAGGCGGCGCTCGCGCGCTGCCCGCATCTCATCTTCTACCGGGTCAAGGCATTGACGGAGTGGTACGTGCGGCGCAAATTCCTTCTGCCCTATGTCGGGCTGCCCAACGTACTGGCGGGACGCTTCGTGGTGCCGGAATTCCTGCAGGATGACGCTACGCCCGCCAACCTCACGCAGGCGGCGATCAACCTCTACGACGACACGGTCACGCGGCGGCGCCTGGAGGTGCTCTTCGCGGGCTTCGCCGCCGCGCTTCGCGTCGACACCGGCGCGCTGGCGGCCGACGCGGTGATCGGCGAACTCGCGGCGGCGCGGACGCGATGAGCGCGCCGCACCGCACCTGGCTGCTCGTGGCAGGGGTCGACGAGGCAGGTCGCGGTCCGCTTGCCGGCCCGGTGGTCGCGGCCGCGGTCATTCTCGACCGCAAGCGGCCGGTCGATGGGCTGCGCGACTCCAAACTGCTGACCGGCGCGGCGCGCGATCGGCTGGCGCGCGAGATTCGCGCAAACGCCATCGCATGGGCGGTGGCGGCGGCGGACGTGGCCGAAATCGACTCGCTCAACATCCTGCAGGCGTCATTGCTCGCGATGCGGCGCGCGATCGAGGCGCTGGCGGTATCCCCGTCGGAGGCGTTGATCGACGGCGACCGCTGCCCGTCGCTCGCCTGCCCGTCGCGCGCGATCGTGAAGGGTGATCGTGACGTGCCCGCCATCTCGGCGGCATCGATCCTTGCCAAGACCGTGCGCGATGCCATGCTGGTCGATCTCGACCATCTTTATCCCCTGTACGGTTTCGCACGGCACAAGGGCTACGCGACGGCCGTGCATCTGGCGGCACTCAACCGCCACGGGCCGTGCCCGGCGCACCGGCGCTCGTTCGCGCCGGTCCTGCAGACGTCGTTCGCGTTCTAGCGGCGCGTTCCGCCCGTCGGGTGGCGCGCGCGATGGATTGCCCTGGA
>JBDSLT010000370.1:0-14409 GCA_039916265.1 Casimicrobiaceae bacterium
GATGCGGATGGCCGGGCGGCCGGACATCATGGGATCGCTGGTCATCGGCCCCAGGCTGCGCTGGCTGGGATGGTTCGCGACAATCCTGATGGCCGCGGCGGTTGCCGCGCTGCTCGTTTCGATGGCGATGTAAAGCGCCGTCAGCGGCCGAACGGTATTGAGCGCCGACGGTGGAACCGGCAGCGTCAGGCGAGTTCGCCGTTGGCAGCCTGATCCTGCGCACGTTCGCGCCACCTTGCGAACGTTGCTTTGCGGGGTGGCCTACTGGGTAACCGAATGGCGCGCCATCGGTAGCGGGCGTGTTACGCCCCGTAGGACATGAGACGCGACACTATCCGACATCTGGCCGCGGAGGCGACCGACTGCGGGCGTCGGCGTTTTTAACCAAACTCTCGGGGCTGGCGGTCGTCGTGACGCGATGGCCGACAGGCGGACCCATGCGCCGATGCGCATCACCCACCTGAAAGGATCCACCATGGCACACATACCCGACCGAATGGTCGCCGACCCGGCAACCGGAATTCCCGTAGCGCTTCCGCTCGACGATGCCGCGCCGTCAACGGGCCGCGGCACTTACCGCGGTCCGGCGACGGACGACGATTACTGGACCGAGAAGCATGGCCCGGGTCCTCGCGTGATGTCGGCCGACACGCTGCAAGGCGATAACGTCCTGAACGACGCCGACGTCAAGCTGGGCGAATTGACGCACATCATGCTCGACGTTCCGTCGGGTCGCGTTGCCTACGGCGTGCTCGCAGTCGGGGGGTTCCTCGGAATCGGCGAGAAGATGTTCGCGATCCCGTGGAAGTCGCTGCGGCTCGACACAGCCAACCATGGGTTCCGCTTGGACATATCCGAGGAGAAGCTGAAAAACGCTCCGGGCTTCGACAAGGATGCCTGGCCCGCGATGGCCGATCGCAAGTGGGCGGAAGAAGTTCATACGTATCACGACGCCGACCCCTACTGGCGTTAGCGTGATCACGGGTCCCGGCGATGGGCAAACCGCCCGTGGCCGGGATCCGCGAAGTCGTCTGCAACGACGTCATTGCAGCGACTTGCCGTCCTGACCTCCGCTATCGCTGAGGCGGCATGATCCAGTGCGGAACGCTCACCGGATCGAAATCGCTCCACTGTCCTTCTGCCCACGTGCCGCGCGCCTCCTCGATGGAGCGTGCAGCGTGACGGTTGAAGACTCCCAGAACGCCACCGTGAAGCCGCTCAGCGGGTACGCGAACGGCGACCCGCACCCCGGCGGGACGCTCCTGCACTTCGCGCGTGGCGGTGTCGCTGTCGCCGAGCTCGCGAACGGCGCCGGCAAACGATCCGGCGTAGGCGCCCGCGGCGAGGCCGGCCGCAGCCGCGATCGGACCTGCGACGGCAATTGCCGCCGCGCCGAGCGCAACGCCGGCGATTCCGCCCAGGGCCGCCCCCGACATAGCGCCGCCCTCGGCGCCGCGTGCCTGTGGGTCGGCAATGACCCGGTCGCCTCCGATGCCTGCGGGATTGGCGTCGTGTTGCCCGGGGGCGTTGAGGGCGAACTGTTCGATGTCCTGCGGCTGGTAACCGGCCGCCAGCAGTTCGCTCGACACCGCTCCTGCGGTCTCGAAATCGTCGAAGTGTCCGACGAGAATGGCGCTTGCTTCAGCAGTGTTTTCAGCAGTGTTCAATGACATGGCGCAACTCCTCCGTTCCGCGAGATTAGCCTTCGGATTATTCGACGGACGAGGCAACCCCGCAGTCCGCGGCGGTCGGATCGCGTTGTCCGGATAAAGCCTACAGACGCCAAGGGGGAGAAATGAGACACTCCTAAGACATTGTCATATACAATCGAGCGTCCGGCAAGCATTGCCGTTACCCTTGCCGGGCCGCGACGCAAAAGGGTATCCGATGCAAACGAGCGATCCCAGTGAAGCGCTGCGCGACCTGTAGGAGTCCGAACGTGCGGCGCTCGGGTGTCAGCGTGTCCGAGGCGGATGCGCACCCGTTCCGCTCGCCGTATCGCTGCCAGGATTGCGAGGCGCGATTCTGGGTGGTGAGCCGGCGAACCCGATTCGGCGCCGTGGCGGGCGGGACCGTGGCGCTGGCCCTCGTGTTCTTCCTGGTGTTGCCCATGATCCTGCGTCATCAGGCCTTCGATGCGTCGCCTGCCACCGGCGTCTCCTCCGCCGACAACCCCTCCGCCGGTGGGCTCGGCCGGCGATCGCTCGACAACCTCCTCAACGCGCAGTCCGTCGCCATCGACCGGCAGCTTCAATCGCAGAGTACGGCGGCACGCTGACGTGTCCCGGCAGCTCGGGCGCTTCTGATATGCACGCGCTTGCGGGCGGACGTTGAATCCACTAGCCCTCGGGCTTTGCCCGGGTTTCCCGGATGACCATCGATCGCCGCACGCTGCTGAAGTCGCTTGCGGCCGTGACGCTCGCTGGGCTGGGTGATGCGCCGTTTGCCGCGGTCACGCCTGCGAAAGCGACCGGCGCCGCGAACTCTGCCGCGCTGTCCGCCACGCCTAGCGCCATGAGATTCATTCCTCGCCCGCGGCGCTGCCGCTGAAGAAGGACGCCGACGTCATCGTCATCGGCGCGGGCATCTCCGGCGCGCTGGTCGCCGACCGCCTCGCCGCCGGGCGCGAAGGTGCTGATCCTCGAAGCGGGACCGCGAATCGACCGCGGCCAGTCGGTCGTCCGCTTTTTCGACGCGCTCATCAAGGTGCCGGAGTGGGCGTATCCCAATACCGCTTACGCGCCGCCACCGCGTTCCGAAGACCTCGACTTCTATTACGTCCAGTCCGGCCCCGACAAGCTCGACGGCGACCTGCGCGCCTTCGACCATCCGAACCTGTTCATTCAGGGCAGCGCGGTGTTCCCGACGGTGGGCGCCGCCAATCCGACGCTGACGATCGCGGCGCTCGCGCTGCGCTCGGTGGGCGCAATCCGGGCGGCGCTCGCGCAGTAGCTACGAAGGGGACGCACCCCACCGGCCGAGCGTGTGATAGCGCCCGGCGTCGAGCGTACGTTGCTCCGCCGGCGCGTCGCTGCGGAAAGTCTCGATGTCCTGCGCCGCTGCGCGCAGCCCCGCGCGTGTCGTCGGATCGGCGAGCGCGGCCGCGAGCAGCGCCGGGTCGGTCCATGCCAACCGCCCACCTTCGATGCGCGCATAAAGCCGGCCGCTGTCGCGCTCGGCGAAGTTGACGACGGGCAGCATCCGCACGCACTGCACGAGGAACGCGGTATTCGCCTCGGCGGCCATCGCGCGCGGATCGCCGTAGACGTCCTCGGGGCGCGTCGCGCCGGTTTCGATCTTGCGATAGCGGTCGATGTCGAGCATGCATTTGACGTCGAGGATGTTGATTTCGCCGTTGCGGCCGAACGCGATGGTGTGCGGCAGCTCACCCGCGGGCACGCTGTTGTCGAGGAACTCGAAGTGAACGATCTTCGACGTGCGCAGCGCCCAGGTGAAAAACAGCTCCGGCATGCCGGTATAGGCCTCGACGTTGTGCGCAAGCAGATCGTCGACGGCCTTGTAGCGCCCGACGTCGAGGCCGCGCTTCCACGACCGCTCGACGGTCGAATGCGGTGGCGTGATGAGGAAGAACAGATAGACGTAGTGTCCGAAGCGCGTCAGCAGGTTGCTGCCGGCTTCCTCGGAATCCGGCGCGAAACTGTCGAAGCGGAAACGGTCGATGAGCAAATGCGACATGCCGCCGCGCTCGGCCTTGCGCGCCATGTAGCGATCGAGCTTTTCGTCGATGATCGCGAGCTCGTTGCCGGTGAACGTGCCCGCATACTTGTAATGTTCGCCGAGCGCGCCGTAATCGAGCAGGTATTTGCGCCAGATGTCGGGACTGATCAGCGCGAAATCGCTCCATTCGACGCCGATCTGCGCGGCCAGTCGCTTTTGCTGTGGCCGCAGCGTGCTCTTGCCCGCCGCGGAAGCGCCTTTGGTGTTCATCACCACCGGCTCCGCCTGTGCGGGGAGGAGCGCGAAACCTTCCGCCAGCGCCGCGTCGCGTACCCACGGGTCGATCAGCGCGCCGATCGCCGCTGCGCCGTAGTCATTGGCCGCCAGCCCGCAGACCGGAGGCGCCAGGAGCGCCGCGTCGCCCCACAGATGGCCGTGGCGGCCGCGCACGGCGGACATCGCGCGAATCAGCGCGCGATACGCGGCGCGACGCGCGGCGTCGCTTTCGTCTTGCGCCTTCGCGTGCCACTCGCGCAGCATGCGTTCCTCGTGCTCCCACGCGTATTCCTCGAGCGGCGGCGGCGCAGGATTGCGCCGAAACCCGCGCAGCGCACGGAAGAGGCCGCGCGCGGAGCGGGTCGGCACGGGCGGCGCAGTCGCGTCGGCGCGCGCCAGCGCCGCCGCCAGCTCCGCATCGACCACCTGCGCGATCGCCTGCCGACCTTGCTCGTACGCCGCGAGGATCTCGGGCATGCGTGCGCTCAGGTGCTGTTCCAGGATCGTGTGCGTGATCCGGCGGAAATTGATGCCCAGGTCTTCGACCTTGGTGCCGTCGGGCACGGCGATGTCGCCCGTCACGCGCACGAGGACCTCGTGGACGAGCAGTCGCTCGGGCCGAAACACCACGAGTTCCTCGAGCGGAAGGCCGGTGAGCTCGTGCCAGTCCTGCGCTTCTGCGACGGTCGTGAAGGCGTTCTGCGCGCGAAAGATTGTCGTCTGCGGCAGCAGGGCCCGCGGCAGGTCCGATTCGATGCCGGGATTCCACGGGCCTTCGGCGGGGCCGGGAGGCGTTGGCGACATGTCCATCCTCCGGGCACTGTGCAGCGAATCGCCGCGGGCGGCAATCGGCGCTTGCGCGAGCGCAACCCCGCTATGCTATCGTCATGATCGCAGATTTGCCGAAGGAACTCGTCCGATGACGCCTTGCCTCGCGCGCTCGCTTCGCCGCCGCGCCGCCGCCCTGGGCTTCGCACTGGCTGCCGCCAGCGCGCCGGCGCCGGCCTACGACTGGCTGCAGTTCAACGGCAACGCCGCGCACAGCGGCAACAACACGCGCGAAAAGGCGATCGACCGCAACAACGTCGCGACGCTCGCGCAGCGCTTCCAGGCCACGTTGCCCGCCACCGCCGACGGCGCGCCGGTGATCCTGCGCGCCGTCACGACGCCGAGCGGCGTGCGCGATTTGCTGTTCGTCACCACGCGCGCCGGGCATCTCGTCGCTCTCGACGGGCGCACCGGCGCCACCGTATGGACGAAGCAGTACGGGCCGGGCAACTGCAGGATCAACAACGGCAGCGCCACGTGCTACACGACGTCGTCGCCCGCCATCGATCCGAATCGCCGCTTCGTCTACGGCTACGGCCTCGACGGCTACGTCCACAAGTACCAGGTCGCCGACGGTGTCGAATCGCTGACCGGCGGATGGCCGCAGCTCACGACGCTGAAGGGCTTCGACGAAAAGGCGTCGGCGGCGCTCGCCTTCGTGGTGTCGCAGGGCAGGACGTACCTTTACGTCGTGCACGGCGGCTACCCGGGCGACAACGGCGACTATCAGGGCCACGTGACGGCGATCGATCTCGGCAACGGGACGCAGAAGGTGTTCAACACGTCGTGCAGCGACCAGCCGCTGCATTTCGCGCACATTCCCGCGACGCCCAACTGCGCGACGCCGCGCTCGGCGATCTGGGCGCGGCCCAGCGTCATCCATCACGCGGCGCTCGACCGCATCTACATGAGCACGGGCAACGGCAGCTATACCGGCAACGCCGGCGGCGTTCACTGGAGCGAATCGATCATCGCGCTCGCGCCCGACGGCACCGGCGCGGGCGGCAAGCCGCTCGATGCGTATACGCCGACCAACTTTGCGAGCCTCGACGCCGCCGACGCCGATCTCGGCAGCACCGCGCCCGCGATCCTGCCGGTGCCGCCCGGTTCGACGGTGCAGCACCTCGCGCTGCAGGGCGGCAAGGACGCGAAGCTGCGGCTCGTGAATCTGCAGAACCTGAGCGGGCAGGGCGGCCCGGGCAACGTCGGCGGCGAAATCCAGTCGATCAACGTCGCGCAGGGCGGTGGCGTGCTGTCGCAGCCGGCGGTATGGGTCGATCCGGCCGACGGCGCGACGTGGGCGTTCGTCACGACCAACAGCGGGATATCGGGAGTCAAGCTGTCGATCGGCAGCGCCGGCGCACCGTCGATCGCAACGCAGTGGAGCAAGGCGCAGGGTGGCGGCTCGCCGCTCGTCGCGAACGGCATCCTCTACTACGCGGGCAGCAACGCGCTGCGCGCACTCGACCCGCTGACCGGTGCGCAGCTATGGAGCAGCAACGCCATCGGCAGCATTCACTGGGAAAGCCCGGTGGTCGCCAACGGGATGCTGTACGTCAGCGACGAATCGGCGCACCTGACCGCGTTCGCACCGGCGATACTGCCGACCGATGCCGACTTCGATTTCAGCGGCACGGCCGACCTGCTGTGGCGCGACGCCGGCAACGGCAGCACGCAGCTCTGGCTGATGAACGGCTCGACGTTGACGTCCACGCGAACGCTTCTCGGCGATCCGAACTGGTCGGTCGTCGACGTCGGCGATTTCAACGCCGACGCGAAAGCGGATCTCGTGTGGCGCAACGCGGCCACCGGCGCAACGGCGCTGTGGCTCATGAACGGCACCGCCTTCGTGTCGGGACACACGCTGCTGACCGATCCCGACTGGAGGGTCACGCAGGTGGCCGACTTCAACGACGATGGCAACAGCGACCTCGTCTGGCGCAACGGCGTGACCGGCGCCACCGCGATGTGGCTGATGAACGGCGCGGCACTCGCATCGGGTCGCGTCCTGCTGAGCGACCCCAACTGGACGCTGACGCATACCGGAGATTTCGACGGCGACGGCCGCGCCGATCTGCTCTGGCGCAACGCGGCGACGGGCGCGACGGCGATCTGGCTGATGAACGGGACCACGTATGCGTCGGGCGCGGTGATCCTGGTCGACCCCGACTGGGCGGTGACGCAGGTCGTCGATCTCGATGGCGACGGCAGAAGCGACCTCGTGTGGCGCAACGTGGCGACGGGCCAGACGGCGCTGTGGCTGATGAACGGGACGAGCTATGCCGGCGGCGCGATCGTCATGACGAACCCTGCATGGTCGGTGACCAAGACCAGCGATCTCGACGGTGACGGGCGCGGCGACCTCGTCTGGCGCAACGCGACGACCGGCGAAACCGCCGTCTGGCTGATGAACGGTTTGGCGTTCGGCAGCGGCGCAGTCGTCAGCAACGTCGCGGCAATGACGGTGACGCACGTCGGCGACTTCAACGGCGACGGCAAGGCCGACCTGATCTGGCGCAACGCGACCACCGGCGCGACCTCAATGTGGCTGATGAACGGCGCCGCACCGCTGTCGACGGCGACGATCAACGCGGGGGCGGCGCTCACCGTCGTCAATCCGCGCTAAGCGCGGCGCCGGGCCGCACCGAGGCGCTTGTCGATTAGGCGGGGGCGCGAGCTGCCGCTACGTGGGGGCCGCCAGGGCCGGCTCGTCCATCAGCGCGATCTGCTCGCGCAGCTCGAGGATGCGATCCTGCCAGTAGCGCTGCGTGCCGAACCACGGAAACGCGGCGGGGAACGCCGGATCGTCCCAGCGCCGCGCGATCCAGGCGCTGTAGTGGAGCAGGCGCAGCGTGCGCAAGGGCTCGACGAGATTGAGCTCGCGCCGGTCGAGCCGGCCGAAGGTCTCGTAACCTTCCAGTACGGCTGCGAGCTGGCGCTCCATGTCGTCGCGCTCGCCGGAAAGGAGCATCCACAGGTCCTGGATGGCCGGGCCGGTGCGCGCGTCGTCGAAGTCGACGAAGTGCGGTCCGGCGTCCGTCCACAGCACATTGCCCGCGTGGCAGTCGCCATGCAGGCGCAGCAGCGCAACCTCGCCGGCGCGGGCGTAGCAGCGCGCGACGCTGTCGAGCGCGTGATCGGCGACGCCCTTCCAGACCTCGCGCAGGTCGGCCGGCAGCCAGTCGTGCGCGAGCAGATCGTCGCGCGACGCGACGCCGAAGGTCTCGCGCGTCAGCGCGGGCCGCAACGCAAACGCCTGCCGCGCGCCTACCGCGTGGATGCGCGCGACAAAGCGGCCGATGCGCACCAGCGTCTCGCGGTCGTCAAGCTCGGGCGCACGTCCCCCGCGCCGCTCGAAGGCGGCGAAACGAAAGCCCTCGAACGCGTGCAGCGTCGCGCCGCCGATCGCGAGCGGCGGCACCACCGGCACCTCCGCCGCCGCGAGCTCGTCGATGAACGCGTGCTCCTCGGCGATCTGCGCATCGCTCCAGCGCGCCGGACGATAGAACTTCGCGATCACCGGCGGCGCTTCGTCGCGCCAGACCTGGTAGACGCGATTCTCGTAGCTGTTGAGCGCGAGCAGCCGTCCGTCGCCGCGGATGCCGACGCTGTCGAGGGCGTCGAGCACGCGATCCGGGGTGAGCCCTTCGTAGGGGGGTGCGGTGGTCGGCTTCGCTGCGTGCATGCGGCCCATTCTACGTAAGCGCGGGCGGAGTCGCGCGCACTGCGCCTGTTATCGTTCGCCGCCTCCATTCCTGGCGCATCGGACTGCCATGCTGACGCACGAATCCGCCGAACGCATCGCCCGCCAATGGGACGACGACATCGTCCCGAAGCTCATCGACTACGTCCGCATTCCCGCAAAATCGCCGCACTTCGATCCTGCCTGGGAATCGAACGGCCACATCGAGAAAGTCATCGGCCTCGCGGAAGCGTGGGTTCGCCAGCAGCCGGTGCGCGGATTGATGGTCGAGATCGTGCGGCTGCCCGGCCGCACGCCGCTGCTCTTCTTCGAGGTGCCCGCCACCGGCGCGGCGAGCGGCGATCGCTCGGTACTCCTGTACGGCCACCTCGACAAGCAGCCGGAGATGGTCGGCTGGCGCGAGGGCCTCGGACCGTGGGTGCCGGTGCTCGAGGACGGCAAGCTCTACGGCCGCGGCGGCGCCGATGACGGGTATGCGGTGTTCGCCGCGCTCGCGGCGATCGGCGCGCTGCAGGCCGCCGGGTCGCCGCACGCGCGCTGCGTCGGCATGATCGAAACCTGCGAGGAAAGCGGCAGCTACGACCTGCCGGCGTATCTCGAAGCGCTGGCTCCGCGACTCGGACCGGTCGATTTCGTCATCGGTCTCGACTCCGGTTGCGGCGACTACGAGCGGTTATGGATGACGACGTCGCTGCGCGGGCTCGCGGCGGGAACGCTCACCGTCGACGTGCTCACCGAAGGCGTCCATTCCGGGCACGCGAGCGGCATCGTCCCGTCGTCGTTCCGGATCGCGCGGCATCTGCTCGATCGGCTCGAGGACGCGTCGACCGGCTACATCCGCCCGGCGCTGTTCCATGCGCAGATTCCCGACGAGCGCGCGGAGCAGACGCTCGCCACGGCGGCGATCATGGGCGATACCGTCACGCACGAGTTCCCGTTCGCGGGCGACACGCGGCCGATGGACACCGATCGCACCGAGGCGCTGCTCAATCGCACGTGGCGGCCCGCGCTGTCGGTCGTCGGCGCCGACGGGCTGCCGGCGATCGCGAACGCGGGCAACGTGCTGCGGCCGCGCACCGCGCTGAAGCTCTCGTTGCGCCTGCCGCCCACGCTCGACGGTGCGAAGGCGACGCGGGATCTCAAGCATCTCCTCGAAGCCGATCCGCCGTACGACGCGTCGGTCAGCTTCGAGGCCGATCAGGGCGCGTCCGGCTGGAACGCAGCGCCGACGGCGCCGTGGCTCGCGCGCGCGCTCGACGAGGCATCGCAGGCGCATTACGGCAAGCCCGCGGCGGCCATCGGCGAAGGCGGAACGATTCCGTTCATGGCGATGCTCGGACAGCGCTTTCCCGCTGCGCAGTTCCTGATCACCGGCGTGCTCGGTCCGCACTCGAACGCGCACGGCCCCAACGAGTTTCTCCACGTGCCTTACGCGAAAAAGCTCACCGCCTGCGTCGCGCATGCGCTGGCGGCGCACGCGGCGCGGAATTGACGCGCCGCTGCGGGCGTCAGGCGCCGGCAGCGTCCCACCGTTCGGACCTGGAACACGCCGGCAACATCGCCAGCGTTCCGGCGGCGTAGCGCCTGAGAAGCAGTCGCGTCACGTCGATGTCGAACTGCGGGCGCGGCGGCGCTTCGAGGAGCGATGCAAGCTCGCCGTCGTCGCGCGCGCTGCCGAGCCAGCACCAGTTGCGAATCGCGTGTACGTCGACGCGCTCGGAAAATGTCGCCTGCTCGCGGACGAGCGCGATGCCCGGATGCGGCCAGCGCGGAACCGCCTGCGGCGCCAGCGCCAGCGCGAGGCGGGCGTCGTGGACCGCGCAATCCTCCTCGCCAACGCACGCCCCTGCGCAGCGGCGCAGCTGGCGCTGAAAGCACGGCCCGCCGGGACGCCGCTCGAGGCCGAGCCGCCGCCAGCACAGTCGGTGCTCCGCCGCGAGGGCGCGCAGAGCCTCGCGGGCGCCTGCGCGGGAGGCGAAAGGACCGAATGTGCCCGCAAGCGCATCCGCCTCGATCGCCGCCGCGGGCAGGTAGGCCGGCGTCCCGGTTCCGGTGAGCGTCAACACGCCCGCTTCCGCCTTGCGGCGCAGCGCGCGGTTGTGCGCGGGCATGCGCGCCTTGACCAGCGTCGCCTCGCGCAACAGCGCGCCCAGCTCGCCGGCCGTCTCCTCGAAATCGATGCGGCGTATTTCCTGCGACAGCCGCAGATCGGTTTCGCTGCGCCAGTCGCTGGAGAAATGCGCGGCCACGCGCTCGCGCAGGTTGACGCTCTTGCCGACGTAGAGCGGCAGCGGGTTGTCGCCGTAGAACAGATAAACACCGGGCGCCTCGGGCAGCGCGTCGAGCGCGTCCGGCGCGAGCTGCGGCGGCAGGCTCGGAATCCGCAGAATCCGCTTCGCCGCGCTTTCGAGCGCCGCTTCCGGAAGCTCGCGGTACAGCGTCTGCACGAACGCCCAGAGCGCACGGGCATCGCCCAGTGCGCGATGGCGCTCGCTCACGGCAAGCCCGTGACGCGCGATCACCGCGTCGAGGCCGTGCCCATGGGCCTCGGGGAACAGCCGCCGCGACAGGCGCACCGTGCACAGCACGCGGGCGGTGAACGGACGCCCCGCGCGCGCGAAGGCGTGCTTGAGAAAACCGTAGTCGAAGCGCGCGTTGTGCGCGACGAACACGGCGTCGTCGAGCAAGCGCGCCACTTCGCGCGCGACGCTGCCGAAAGTCGGCGCGCCGGAGACCATGGCGTCGGTGATGCCGGTCAGCGCGACGATGGCCGGTGGAATCGGGACGCCGGGGTCGACGAGCGTGCTCCACTCCGTCGCGCGGACGCCGTCACCGTCCGTGTCCACGCGCACGACGCCGATCTCGGTGATCCGGTCGCCGTCGGCGCGGGTGCCGGTGGTCTCGAGGTCGACGAAAGCGAGGGATGGGGCGAACAGGCGCACGTTCTTTCCAGCCGGCCGGACCGGCACGTCAACGATAATGTGTCCGGGGCTTGACGACCCGAACGTTCGTTCGCTATTCTAGCGCCATGTCGAACGATCGTTCCTACCTGACGATCCTGCAAGACTACTACGCCCGCCACCGGGCGCTGCCCTCGTACGCGTCGATCGGCAGCCTGCTCGGCCTTCGGTCGAAGTCGTCGGTCGCGGCGCTGGTCGCGCGGCTCAAGCTTGCCGGATTCCTCGACTCCACGCCCGACCGCCGGCTGGCGCCCACCCGCCGCTTTTTCGCGCGGCCGCTGGCGGCGTCGCCGGTACGCGCCGGGCTTCCGGAGGAAGTCGACGACGCCGACGCCGACGCCGTCACCATTGACGACTACCTGATCGAACGGCCTTCCTCGACGGTGCTCGTGCGCGTCAAGGGCGATTCGATGTCGGACGCCGGCATCCTCGACGGCGACCTGGTCGTCGTCGAAAAGCGCGCGGCCGCGCAGAAGGGCGAGATCGTGGTGGCGATCGTCGACAACCAGTTCACGCTGAAGCGCCTGGACCTCGAGGGCACGCGCTTCGTGCTGAAGCCCGAGAACAAGGCCTACCCGGTGATCCGGCCCGAAGGCACGCTCGAAATCTTCGGCGTGATGGTCGGACTCGTGCGCAAGCTGTGACGCCGGCCGGCCCGCTCGCGCGGCCCGCTCAGGACGGCGCCACCTCGACCAGGCAATCGTAGAACGTCGCGGCGCGACCGAGATCGGTCAGCGCCTGACTCGTCACGGCGTTGGCGTTCTCGCCGCCGGGCGCCAGCTTGCGCCACCAGATCGACGGCGCCACCGCCAGGCCGGAGCGCGCGCGGTCCGTCACCCGCAGCTTTGCGACAAAGCCGCCGCGATCGTTGAACACGCGCACCGGCGTGCCGTCGGCGAGTCCGCGCGCCGCCGCATCGTCGGGATGCAACTCGACCCGCGGCGACTGTTCCTCCGCGACGAACGCCGGGAGGTTGGAGAACGACGAGTTGAGGAAGTTGCGCGCCGGCGGCGAGATGAGCGCCAGCGGATAGCGCGCGGCGAGCGGCGCGTTGTTTGCGGCGCACTCGCGCGGCAGGATCACCGCGGGCAGCGGGTCGTCGCCCCGTGCCTCGAGCTTGTCGGACCAGAACTCGCACTTGCCGGACGGCGTGGGAAAGTTGCCCTGCGCAAACGGCGCGTACACCGCCGGTACGGTCAGGCGCTGCCAGCCGTCGCGCTGCAGCGTCTCCCAGTCCCACCCCTGCGAGCGGGGATCGTCCCGACGAAAGGCCATCCGCGCGAGGTCGTCGTCGCTGTCGCGAAAACACGGCTCGTCGAAGCCCATCCGCGCGGCGAGGCGACGAAACACCTCGGTGTTGGGCAGCGCCTCGCCCAGCGGCGCGATCGCCCGGTTGTTTGCCAGCGCATACAGGTGGCCGTACGAGCCGTGGATGTCCGTCTGCTCGAGCTGCGTGGTCGCGGGCAGCAAGATGTCGGCGTAGTCGGCCGTGTCGGTCTGGAAGATCTCGTGGACGACGCAGAACAGGTCCTCGCGCGAGAAGCCCTTCACGACGCGCCCCGATTCCGGTGCCACCGCGACGGGATTCGAGTTGTAGACGTAGATCGCGCGGATCGGCGGGTCCTTCGCGTCGACGAGCGCATCGCCGATCGCGGACATGTTGATCGTGCGCGGATTGCCGCGGATGAGGTCGGGACGCTCGAGCGCGGCGCCGTCGACCGGATACGCGCCCGACGACGACAGCAGCGCGCCGCCGGCTGGATCGCGCCACGCGCCCACGAGCGCGGGCAGGCACGCGAGCGCGCGCATCGCATTGCCGCCGCCGTGCACGCGCTGCATGCCATAGTTGGCGCGGATCGCCGCCGGCCGGATCGTCCCGTAGTCACGCGCGAGGCGGATCACCTGCTCGGCGGGGATCCCGCAGGTGCGCGCGACGCGTTGCGGCGGCCATTGCGCCGCGCGCGCCGCCAGCGCATCGAAGCCGACGGTGTAGCGGTCGACGTAATCGCGGTCGACCAGGTCTTCGGCGATCAGTACCTGCATGATCCCGTAGGCGAGCGCCGCGTCCGTGCCGGGCATGAGCGCGACGTGCTCGTGGCATTTCTCGGCCGTCACGCTGCGATAGGGGTCGATCGCGACGAGCCGCGCGCCGCGCCGCTTCGCTTCCTGCGCGCGCGTCCAGAAATGCAGGTTCGACGTGACGGCGTTGCTGCCCCAGATCAGGATCAGCCGGCTGTTCTCGTATTGCTCGACGTCCATCCCGATCGACGCGCCGATCACCGCGGCCCAGCCGGCCTTGCCGGCGGACGCGCAGATGGTGCGATCGAGAAGCGACGCGCCGAGCCGGTGAAAAAAGCGCCGGTCCATCGACCCGTACTGCAGGTACCCCATCGTGCCCGCGTAGCTGTAGGGAACGATGGCCTGCGGGCCGTCGGGGGAGTCAGCGATTCCCGCGAAGCGCGACGCGATCTCGTCGAGCGCCTCGTCCCAGGAAATGCGCGCGAAACGTCCGTCGCCCTTGCGACCGACGCGGCGCATCGGATGCAACACGCGGTCCTGCGAATACGTGCGGTCGAGATAGCGCGCGACCTTGGTGCAGAGCGTGCCCCGGGTCGTCGGGTGCGCGGGATCGCCGCGGATCGCGATCGCGCGGCCGTCTTCGACCGTCACGAGCATCGCGCAGGTGTCCGGACAATCGTGGGGACACGCGGCGCGCACGACGTGCCGCGCGGCAGCCACGCTTCGACCTGCGCTTTCGCGCTGCGCTCTGGCGTCGACCGAGGCTTCGTCGGGCGGCATCCGTTCATTGTAGCGGACAGCGCTGGTATCCTCGACGACATGGCGATGATGCGCGTGACGTTTCCCGACGGCGCCAGCGTGCCGGCGCTGGGCTTCGGCACGTGGCGCATGGGCGAGTCGGCGCGCCGGCGTGCGGCGGAGATCGCCGCGGTCAAGCTCGCCGTC
>JBDSLT010000371.1:0-8090 GCA_039916265.1 Casimicrobiaceae bacterium
CGCCCAGGAACGGGCTGTAATTGCGCATGTTGAAGTAGTACGTCGTTCCCGGAACGAGTTGCGGCGTGCTGAGCGCCGTCCCCGTCACCGTGTACTGGACGCTCGGCTGGTTGCTGGCCGACCAGAACAGCGGATAGGTCACCCCGCCGCCGCTGATCGAGTACTGGTACGCCACGCCGGTGCCGGTGGACACGCCGCGGAAATCGCACGCCTTGGTCGACAGCGAGGCTTGGCGGTACGTTCCCGGATCGCCGAATTCGGCAGCGGTGATCGTGCCCTTGCTGCCGAAACCGGCGGCGAACCCTGCCGGAACGGTGAACCGCGCGACGACGACGCCGTTGCTGAGGAAGCTTCCGCCCGAGCCCCCGGTAATCGCCTGTGCACCCCACGGGACATCGAGGATCACGACGTTGGTGTACTGCGAGCAGAAATCGAGCGACGAGCTGGTTCCGGCGACCGATACCGTTGCCGACGCAGTGTTGCCGCTGCCCGCGCTGTTCCTCGGAGTGACCGAGAAGGAGGTCGTCGTAGTGATGTTCGTCGACTGGCTCGACGTGGTCGTCGCGGTCGTCAGCGTGCCACCGGTCCAGGCGAAATTCGTCGGGGCGCCGCCGCCGGCGCAACTGACCGAAAGCGTCGTCGCACCGCCGCCGACGGGGAGCGTCGACGGGTTGGCCACCAGCGAGCATCCCGACGGCGCGTTCAGCGGCGCGCCGGCTTGCCAGTTGACGGTCACGCTGGACAAGGGACCGCGACCGGCAAGGTTGCCGCCCAGCACCGTGTACGTCACCGGACCGGCGTTCGCCTGCGTGTCCGTGCAGACGGACTGCGTCGTCGAGCAGGGCGCGCCTGTGCCGGTGAAGATCCAGCCGAACGGCTTGCCTGCGCAGGCCGAGTTCAGCGTAATGGTCGTGCCCACCGTCGGTGTCATCGACGACGCGCCGAGCTGGCAGACGGGCACGGGAATGAAGTTGCAGCTGACCTGAAAATTACCCCCGCCCAGGTCGACCATCGTGAAGTCGGCGCAACTCGGGTCAGTGAAGGACATCGTCGCGGCGCGCGCATCGGGAACCGGGATGCCAAGCAGGACCGTCGGCAGGAGGAGCCAGGCAGCAAGTGCGGAGCGGATCTTCATGGATAGGTCCTGATGACGATTCGGTTCAGCGGAGAAATACGCCCGGGGGCAGGCCCGACGTTGCGGTGACGCAGAGGCGCAGGAAAGTCCGACGGAAGGCACCGGTGCGCAATCCGCCGTGCCTGTGGACGGTTAAGTTTGGTTTGGTTCGATTCGACTCGATCGGTCGCGAGCGCGACCGCAAAACAAGACTGCATGGCACCGCCCAAGGGACGTGGAGCAACGACAATCTCCATGCCGCTGCGAATCGGCTGCAGTTTATCCGATCGCACCGGGCCGCGGCAACCGCGGCGTGCAGCAAAAAAGAGGGCGGGAATCGCTTCCCGCCCTCCTGACCTCACTTCGGCGTTCCGGCTTATTGAATCGAGCGCGTGAACTTGTGGACGAAGTTGCCGCCGTAGTTCGACTGGATCGGGCCTGTAGCGCCCGGAATCGTGCCGTTGACGAACGTCTGTGCGGCGAAGCCGATGGTCGGCAAGCCGTTGAACGTCGTGGCGGCGAGCGAGCCGGTGATTCCGGTCGACGTGTCGAACGTGATCGACGCGCCACCGACCAGCTGATGCCTTCCGGCCGGCACCGAGGAGCCGTTGAAGTTCAGGGATGCCCAGCCGTTCTGGAACGTCGTCGGGATGTTGGCAACGTTCTTCGAGCCGAACACGTTCGAGTTGTTGAACGTGATTACGTTCGCTTCCCAGCAGATCGAGTCCGTCTGCGTGGGCGGCGGCGGCGAGAACGACGTTTGCGACACGATCGTCCGCTCTTCGCGGTCGTACTGCGTCACGATCACGTCATCGCACGCGCCCCCCGCACCGAAGTTACGCTGGAACAGCGCCTGAACGGCGGTGCCCGAGTAGTACGCGAACTTCGTCGGCATCGTTAACACCCAGTCGGTACCCGACTTGGTGGCGGTGTCGAGCACGAACTCGTTGTACACGTTGTTGTGCATCAGCACGGCGGAGACGGGGTCGATCGTGAAGAAGTTCGCGCCCGTCCAGTCGGTGATGTACGTCTGCGTGCCGGTGGTGACGACCGAGGTCTTCGGGTTCACGCTCTGCAGGTTCGGCAGGATGGAGCCCGGAGCTGCCCACAGCGCGGTCGTCGAGAAGCCTTGCAGCGCGACGGCGTCGGCCGTGATGTCTTCGCCCGACAGGACGTTGACGAGCGTGATGCCACCGAACAGGCCACCGTTGCCCGGAACCGTGTCCGCCGACGCGCCCGACAGCGGCGAGCAGGACGGGACACCGCTCGCGTGCGTCACGGCCGCAGCCGTCGCACCGGTCAGGTTGCCCATTTCGATGATTTCGACGTAGCCCTCACGCGTACGATCGAGCGACGCATCAGCACCGTCCGAAGCCGAACCCGTGTACGCGAAGTTCACGAATTCGGTCGGGGTGGCGGAGCTGCTCGACACCGTCGGCGTCGTGCAGGACTTGTCCGCCGTGAAGATGCCAGCGCCATTGGCCGTCGGGATGATCGCGGCCGTCCAGACGTCCTTCGCCGACAGGTAAAGGTTAAAGTCGAGCACTTCGCGGGAGTTCTTACCTTCCAGGAAGCGGACCTTGACACCCTTCGCCGAAGCGGTGGAGTTGACGACCGACAGCAACGAGTTGAACGGAGCCACACCGACCACGCCGTTTGAAACCTGGTCACGGACCGTGTAGTACGGATAGATCAGCGCCTGGCCCAAGCCTTCCGGGTTGACCGACACCGCTTGCGCGACGCCCGTCACGCCCAGAGCGCTCAGCCCCGCGATGGCGGCATACAGCGACTTCTTGTTGAACGTATTCATAGTGGGTGAAGACTCCTTCTTGAGTTGCCGTTTAAAGTGATCACTTTAGAACCAACAGCGGGAAAATCTTATTACAGCTTGCTGCTTTTGACAAACAAATGGGGGTCCGCCGAGGCTTCCCCATGTGGATTTTTTGCAACGTGGCACTACCCCCGGTAGACCATCCACGGCTGACCCTTGTCGAATATCCAGGTTTCCTCGAGCGGCGTCCGCACGCCTTTCATCAGCCGGTGGTCATACGTGATCCAGAGCCTGACGGTGCAAAGCTCCGCGCCACATTCGACCCCCTCGACCTTCGCCTCGCGAAAACCGCCCTTTCGCGTATTCGCTCTGTACTGCTCCAGCGTCGTCACCTCGCGCGATGCCGGGCTGAGCAGCGCGTAGGCGCGCTCGAGATCGCCCTTGATCAGCGCTTCCCAGCGCGTGTACGCGCGCGCCTCGACCGCGGCGCGTCGCGCTTCAGCCGACGCCGGCGCCCCCGAACCGTCGCCAGTTGGCGACACTGCGCACGACGTCAGTGCAAAAAGTGCAACCAAAGCTGCAGTCGCCGGGCCGTTGTGTCGCCGTTTGGCGACGCCTTTTGCCCAAAACTGACGAAATTTCCGAATTGCCGCTAAAACCATCGCTCTACCGCCTGTGTGCCTTCGGGGGCCGCCTGACAAAACTCTATTCGCAAATCGTCTGCGGGCACCGCAATCTGGGGGCAATCGTATAGAAATCGCCGCCGATCGTCAATCGGCGAAGCACCGACTACGCCTCTCGCGAGACGCTGTTGTGACCGCGCAACAGCACTTTTATGACATCGCGCCGGAGGCGCCGGCGGCCGGTCGAGCCCCGGCCGGGGCGCAGGGTCAGGGTGCCGGCGCCGGTTTGGGCTCGGTACGCGGCGCCGTCGGATCGGACTTGGGCGCGAATAACTTCTCGACCCGCTCGAGCGGCGAGGGCGGCGACGCCGGCCATTGCGGCGTGCCCGGGAAGAGGCGGTCGAGGCCCTCCATCCGGCGCCGCAGGTCGTCCATGATCTTGTCGTGGTCGAGCTCGGTGTCGATCACGCGCGGCGTGATGAACATCACCAGCTCCGTGCGATCGTTGCGAATCTGCTGCTTGCCGAAGAGTCCGCCCAGGATCGGGATCCGGTCGAGCAACGGCAGGCCGCTCGTCGTGTTCAGCTTCGCGTCGCGGATAAGCCCGCCCATGACCAGCGTGGCGCCTGAACGCACGGCGACCAGCGACTGCACGGAGCGCGTGGCGATCGGCGGGGCGTCGCCGGGGTTGGCCGGTGAGCCGGGGTTGCTGACCTCGGCCTGGACGTCCAGCGTGACGAGCCCGCCCGCGTTGATGTGCGGCGTCACCTGCAGCAACACCCCGGTGTCGATGTACTGCGACGTCGTCGTGATCGCGTTGGAGTTGGCACCGGTCCCCGTCCCCACGAACGTCTGCTGGGTGATCGGGATGCGGTCGCCCGACTTGATCGTCGCCTTCTGGTTGTCCAGCGCCGCGACGTGCGGATTGGCGATGACCCGGGTGTTCCCGTAGGTGTCCAGCAGATGGAGGACCGCCTGGATGCCGCCGAGGAAATTGATGTTGTTGATGATGTAGTTGAATCCGGCGGACAGCCCGAGGCCGGGGATCGCCGCGCCGACCGGAAGCGTGATCGCGGGATTGAAAGGCGTCGATCCGCCGGTGCCGGGAAAAAAGAACCCCCCGCTGCCCCGGCCCGACGGCGCGCCGCCCTTGAACAGCCACTCGACGCCGAGCTGAAGGTCGTCGGCCAGCACGACCTCGGCGATGGTGACCTCGATCATCACCTGCCGCGACAGCACGTCGAGCTTCTTCAGCGCCTGATCCACCAGCGCGTACTCGGACGGCGTGGCGACGATGAGCAGCGTGTTCTGGTCCTTGTCCGCGACGACCTGCACGTTGCGCGCGAGCCCGACGCCGTCGCCCGCCGCGCCCCCCCGCTGCGCGGTCGCCTGCGGCACGGGTGCCGGCCGCGGCGTTTCCGGCGCCGGCGTTGGGGTCGTCGGCGTCGCCGCGAACGTCGGCGGATTTACGATCGTGCCCGGCGGCGTTCCCGGCGCTAGCGTCGGCGCCGCGGGGGCGGACTGCTGCGAGACGCGGCCGGTCAGCGCCTGCTGCAGCAGCGGCGCGACGCGGTCGGCGCGCTGGTTCTGCAGGTTGTAGACGTAGAAGCGCACGCCTTCGCCGGAGCCGCCGTCGAGGCGCTCGATCCACTTCTTCGCTTCCTCGACGTACACCGGGTTGGGCGAAATCACCAGCAGCGCGTTCATCCGCTCGATCGGCACGATGCGCAGAATGCCCGTGAGCGGCGAGAGATTGCGGTCGCCCAGGACCTTGTCGAGCTCCTGCGCGACGGTCTTGACGTCCGAGTTCTGCAGCGTGAACACGCCCGCGGACATGCCGGACATCCAGTCGATGTCGAACATCGACACGGCTTCCATCAGGTGCTTCAGCTCGATCTCGGTGCCTGCGAGGATCAGCAGGTTGCGCGTGTCATCGGCGCGGATCGCGCTCGCGTCCTTCGCGAAGGGTTCGAGGATGCGCAGCATCTCGCGCACGCCGACGTAACGCAGCGGAACGATCTGCACGGAGAAGCCGGGCGGAAGCGCGCGCTGCGAATTGCCGAGCTGCGGTGCGACGTTGCCGCGGATCGCAGCGGCCTGCGGGACGATCTTGTAGATGCCTTCCTCGCGGACCATTGCGGCGCCGTTCATGCGCAGCAGCATCTCCAGCGTTGCGGGCAGCGCATCGCGGGCGATGCCCGCGCTCGTGCGAATCGTCACCTGTCCGCCGACGGCCGGGTCGACGGTGTAGCTCGCATTGAGGATGTCGCCGAGGATGTTGCGGATGACGTCGCGCAGGTCGGCCGCCTCGAAGTTCAGCACCACGGCGCCGCCAACCTGCTGCACGGGCATCGCGCTGGGCAGGCCGCCGCCCTGCTCCTGCCCTTTGATGAGGACGCCGCTGCCCTTGTAGACGCGGGCACGATCCGGCGCGGCGGCATTCGCGCGCGCAGCGGCGTCGGCGAGCGCCGGCGACAGCGCGCCCGCGTTGTTCGGCGTCGCGCGCGGCGGTGCGCCTGCCGGCGCGGGTTCGTTCGTCGCACACGCGGCGAGCGCGAGCGGGATCGCGCAAAAGAGGATCCCGCGGGCAAAGGGAATGGAAGTCATTTTTTGTTGTGGCGCCGCCATGAACGGGCGGGGGCCGCGATTATTGGAAGGGTTGTCGATCGAAAGGAAGGATGGGGCGGCGCGCGTCATTTGCCGCGCTGCATGTAGCGCTGATACACCTCGTTCCACGCCGGATCCGCGCCGCGCGCGGGCGCGGGGGCTGCCGCCGGCGCGACGGCGGCAGGCGGTGCCGGCGGAGGCACCTGTGCGGCTGCTTCGGCCGCGCGCGCGGCACGCCGCCGGTTGGCGAGGACGTCGGCAACATCCTGCACGGGCGCGACCTGCGACCCTGCGACCGGCTGGCCCTGCGCCGCTCCACCGGGCGCACCGGGCGCACCGGGTCGCACGGGCTGGCCCGCCTGGCCGGGCACCGGCGCGACGACCGGCTGCACTGTCGATCGCGGACCCGCAGCCACCTTGAGCGTCAGTTCCTCGCTGTCGTCGTTTTGCGTCAGCTTCACTTTATCCGCGCGGATCTCGGCGACGAGCATGCCGTTGACCGTCTCGCCCTGCTGCACGCGGCGCGAGCGCCCGCCGCTCACTTCGCGCAGGAACGCCGTCGCCTTCTGATCGACGACCGTCGTGCCCGTCAGGACGAACTGCCCCTTCGGCATCGCCTGCTTGACCGCCGCGACGACCGTGGGCGGCGCGGGGCGGCGCGTCGGATTGAACAGCGTCCGCTCGACGGTCTCGCGATTGCCGTCGACGCCGCCGTCGACCTTGTAGTCCGGCAGGAGTGCGAGCTTGAGCGGCTGCGGGACGACGTTGCCGTCGAGCGCAGGCACGCGCGTCAGGGCCCGGCCCCAATCGGTTTCCCAGCCGATCAGCACGGCGACCGCGGCGAACGGCAGCGCCCAGATCAACCATTTGCGTACGCGCGAATCGATGGCGCTCATGACGTACCTCGGCATTACGACTTCGTGGGCGCCGCGCCCTGCGGCGGGGCGGGCTTCGCCGGCTCGGCATAAGCAAACGCGACGACGTCGAGCTGGACGTTGACCTCCGGCTCCGCGCCGGCCGCGGGCTTGAAGCCTCGAAACGCGTTGAGCGGCCGCACGGTGATGTTGTCGACGATCGCGTACGGCTGCTGCGATTCGAGACCCGCGAGGATTTTCTGCAGCGCCGGCGTTGTCGCGAAGAACTGCACGTTGACGCCGATCTGCTTGAACCGGCCGTCTTCACGCGCGGAGGTGTTCTGGCTCGTCGTGATGCGCCCGCCGTTGTTCTCGACGGCGGCCTTGACGAGTTCCTGCAGTTCCGCCCCCGCGAGATTGGGCGCCGTATTCTTCAGGAAGAAGCGGCGACCGTCGCGCGCCTTCATTGCGTCGAGCGCGCGGCGAAGCTCCGGCGCCTGCGCGGCGACGCGCCGCATCAGGTCGACCCGGTGCGTGGTGTCCGCGATCGCCTCGTCATAGTGGCGGTGCAGCAGCAATACCGGCAACAGCAGCACTGCGAGCGCGCCGACGACGACCGCAACGAGGATCGCGAGCGCGGCAGCGCGCTGCTGAAGGGGCGTCATTCGTGCTGCGAAAGCGGGCGTCACGATTTCATTTTCCTGGCGGAGCCGCGGCGGGCGGCGTCGTTCTTGGCGGCGGCGTTCCCGGGGGCGTCGCCGTCGGTGGAGCAGCGGCGGGCGGCGCGCCTTGCGGCGCCCCGCCGGGCGCTGCGGGCCCCGGCACCAGACCCGGCGCGGATAGCACTAAGCCCGGCGGTGGCACCGCCACCGGAGGGGCCGGTGCGGCACCCGGCGCGGGGGGCGTCGCTTTGGCCGGCGTTACCGCCGGCGCCGGGACGGTGCCCGGCGTCGGTGACGCGGGGACGTTGCCGGGTGTCGGTGACGCGGGCGCTGCCGCCGGCGCCGGCGGCCCAGGCGGGACGCCGGGCGCTGCTTCCAGCGTCGAAAGCGGGATCGCTGCCGGCGCCGGCAGCGGTTTCAGCTGTGCGCCGACGTCGAAGATCTCGCCGGGGCCCGGCT
>JBDSLT010000372.1:0-7430 GCA_039916265.1 Casimicrobiaceae bacterium
GATACCGCGCCGCCTGCGGGCAATAGCCGCAGTCCTCGGGGCAGCCGCCGGTCTTGATCGACAGCAGCGTCGAGAGCTGCACGTCGTTGGCGGCATGGTGCGCGCGATGGGTCGCGTGCGCCCGGTAGAGGAGATCGTTGAACGGGAGGTCGAAGAGCGCGGCGACGGCGTCGAGCGACCAGCGCCGGGCGAGGCGGTCGTCGCGCCCGGCGTCGCCGCGCAGGGGCGATAGCGTGGTGGTCATCGGACAGGCTTCGCGCGTCGGTGCATTGCAGCCTTTCGGGAAATCGTTCGAACGGATGATTGCAGCGCGGCGGCCGCCGCGAAAAACTGGGGGGAGTGTCCCGGAGACCCCATGAACTTGTCAAATTGCGCGCGCGAAAAATTTGACAGCGTCCTCCGTGTCGCGGCCTGGATACAACGCGGCCCGGCCACGACGCGGCGCGCGATGCGCCGGCTGCTCCCGCAAGCCTGTGCGCTGTGCGGCGCGGCCAGCGGCAACGCCCTTATATGCCCTCCGTGCCGCGCTTCGCTGCCGCGCACCCTCGTCGCATGCCCGTTCTGCGCGCTTCCCGCAGCGGCGGGCTCGACCTGCCCCGGGTGCCGGATGCGGCCCCTGCCTTTCTCGGCGGCCGTCGCGGCGTGGGTCTACGCGTTTCCCGCCGACCGGCTGATCCACGCTTTCAAGTATGGCGGACAGCTGGCACTCGCCGAGCCTCTGGCCGACGCGCTCTGCGACGCCGTGGCCCGGCGCGCCGGATCGATCCCCGATGCCCTCGTCGCGCTTCCGCTCGCGCCTTCGCGCCAGCGCGAGCGCGGCTTCAACCAGGCCGGCGAAATCGCGCGGCGCGTCGCAGTCTCGATCGGACGGCCGCTGATTGCGGGCCTGGCCCGCACGCGCGATGCGCCGCCGCAGGCCTCGCTGGCCTGGTCGCAGCGCGCGCGCAACGTCCGCGGCGCCTTCGAGGCAAGCGCGTGTCTCGCCGGCCGACGGGTCGCCATCGTCGACGACGTGATGACCACCGGCGCGACGCTCGCCGCCGCGGCCCTCGCCGCGCGGCGGGCAGGGGCGCTCGACGTGGAGGCCTGGGTGGTCGCGCGCACCCTGCCGCCTTCGACACCCGGCAGCCCGCGCGGGCGATGACGCGCTTGCGTTTGCGCGTCACGTTGCTACCGTGTCGCGTCGCCGCCTCCGACGCGCCCGGCCCGCGGGCGTGCCACAAGCAATGTTCGCCGTCGTCCTCGTCCACCCGGAGATTCCGCCCAACACCGGCAACGTGATCCGGCTGGCCGCCAACACCGCCACCGAGCTGCACCTGGTCGAGCCGCTGGGATTTCTGATGGACGACCGCGAGCTGCGCCGCGCGGGACTCGATTATCACGAGTACGCGCGAGTCTGCGTCCACGCCAACTTTGCCGCGTGCCGCAGCGCGCTCGACGCCGCGCGGCCGGCGCGCCGCTGGTTCGCGCTCACCACGGGCGGCTCGCGCTCGCTCTACGAGGCGCGCTTCTCACCCGGAGACGTGCTGGTGTTCGGATGCGAGACCGCGGGCTTGCCGCCGGCGATCGTCGAGCACTTCGCGCCAGCCGACCGTCTGCGCATCCCGATGCGACCGGCGGTGCGCAGCCTCAACCTGTCGAACGCGGTAGCCGTCGCCGTCTACGAAGCATGGCGCCAGCAGGAGTGCGCCGGCGGCCGCTGAACCTCAGTTCGCCGCGCTCCGCGCGCTGGCGTTCATGCCGAGCGCGTTCATCAGGAACCGCAGCTCGTAGTCGCGATCGATCACTTTCTGCTGGTTGGACTTGCCGACGCCGTGCCCGCTGTCGAAGTCCATGTACAGCAGGAAAGGCGAGACCTGCCCGGGATTGTTCTGGACGGCGGCGACGAACTTCTTGGCGTGCAGCGGATCGACGCGGGAGTCGTACTCCCCGGCGACGACCAGCGTCTCGGGCATGTTCACGCCGGCGCGAATGTTCTGGTAGGGCGAGTAGCGGAGGATCCAGCGGAAATCGTCCGGCTTCTCGGGATCGCCGTACTCCGCGATCCAGTAACGCGCGATCAGGAACCTGTGGAAGCGCACCATGTCGAGCAGCGGCACCTGGCAGATCGCCGCGCGAAAAAGGTCCGGTCGCTGCGTCAGCAGCGCGCCGACGGTGAGGCCGCCGTTGCTCCCGCCAGCCACCGCGAGCTTCGCCGGGTTCGTGTATTTTTCCGCGATGAGCCATTGCGCGACTGCGACCATGTCGTCGAAGGTCGCCTGCTTTTGCGCGAACATCGCCTGCCTGTGCCAGGTCTCGCCGTACTCGTTGCCGCCGCGCACGCCGGCGTCGACGAATACGCCGCCGCGATTGACGAACGACGCGTAGCTGCCGAGATAGAACGGCTCGACGCCCACGTTGAAGCCGCCGTAGCCGTAGAGCAGCGTGGGGTTCGCGCCGCCCTTGATCAGATCCTTGCGGTGAACGACGAAGACCGGGATCTTCGCACCGTCCTTCGCGGTCACGTAACTGCGCTCGCTGACGATCTGCGACATGTCGAGCGGCGGGTCGTCCTGCCACACCAGCGACCAGTCGAGCTTGCGCCCGTCGAGCACATAGACCTTGTAGGGCGCCGTGTGCGACGCGACGGTTGCGTACAGCCTGTCCGTGTCGCGATCGTATGCCGGCTCACCGCTGACGTTGCCGAAGACCGGCAGCGCAAGCTCGCGCACGCGCCGTCCCGACTTGTCGTACACGGTGAGACGCGACAGCACGTCCTCCCGGTCGAGAACGACGATCCATTCGCTCGTCACCGTCGCGGCGTCGAGCACGGACTTCTGCTCCGGAATCAGCGTCATCCAGTCGCGAAACTCGGGCTTGTCGTAGCTCGCGACCATCACCTTCCAGTTCGGCGCGTCGGTGTTGGTGCGAAAGTAGATGCGGTCCTTGCGGAACGTCGCGTCGGTGCGGAACTTGTCGCTCGAATAGATCGTGCGCGGTTCGGCGCTGGAGCCGAGCGGGCGGATGCGGATGGTGTTCGAGTAGAAATCGCCCGTCTCGAAGACCGTGTAGTCGGCATCCTCGGGCTCGAAGACGCTGCAGAAATCCTTCGAATCGGTCATCGCGACGAGCAGCTCGTCATCCTTCCGGTCGCTGCCCAGCCGATGGCGAAAGCATTTGTGCGGTTCCTGCTTCGCGTCCGACTCCGGCGTGCGCGGCGACAGAAAGCCGTAGCGCTCGTCGCGCGCCCAGCCGAACCACCGCAGGCCGGTGATCGGCGGCCCGATCTGCGCACCGCTGCGCGAGTCAACGACACGGAAATCCTGGATCTCCGACCCCCTTGCGTAGATGCCGACCGCGAGCTTCGACGCGTCGCGATTGGGGACGATCGAGCCGAGCTTGGTCTTGCCCGTCGGGTCGATCGCGATGGGATCGACCAGCAGCAAGTCCTTGCCGTCGAGCCGCGTGAAGAGCTTCGCCTGCGGCTCGCCCTTTTTCGTACGCTGGAAGAACTCGCGGCCGTTCTTGAAGAAGGGCGCGTCGGTCCGGTCGCGATCGAAGTAGCGGGAGAGCTCGTCCTTCATCCCGGGCACCGGCGGCGCGTTGCGCTCGAGGTAGGCGACGCTCGCATTGTGCTGCGCACGCGTCCAGCCCTCGACCGCGGGATCCCTGCCGTTTTCGAGCCAGCGATACCGGTCGGTCAGCGTCACGCCGAACATGGTGTCCACGACGGGCCGCTCGGGCGACATCGGCGGAAAGAACGCGGCGTCCGCGGCGAGCGCCGGCGCGGTCATGGCGACGGCGAACGCCGCCGCGAGGCATCGGACGTGAAACATGGTTCGGGATCTTTCATGGGTTGGGATCGCCTTCGTTCGCGCGCTTGGCGCCGCGCGCCGGACCGGTCAATCCGTTTCCGACCTGGGTTCGCGGGCGAGCAGCGCTTCGACGGCGTGCCGCGGCGCGAGTTCCTCGTAGAGGACCTGGAAGACGGCCTCGACGATCGGCATGTCGATGCCGTGGTGGAGCGCGAGCGCGCGCGCGGCGCGCGCCGCCTGCACGCCTTCGGCCACGTGGCCCAGCGACGCGAGGATCGCGGGCAGCGCCTCGCCGCGCGCGAGCGCGAGCCCCACGCGGCGATTGCGTGAAAGGTCGCCCGTGCAGGTCAGCACGAGATCGCCGAGACCCGCCAGGCCCATCAACGTGCGCGCGTCGCCACCCATCGCGGTCGCGAGCCGCGTCGCCTCGGCGAGCCCGCGCGTGATCAGCGCGGCGCGCGCGTTGTGGCCGAAACCCAGGCCGTCGCAGGCGCCCGCGGCGATCGCCAGCACGTTCTTGATCGCGCCGCCCGCCTCCACGCCGGCCAGGTCGGGGCTGTCGTAGGCACGAAGCGTGGCGCCGCGAAGGCGGCCGGCCAGATCGCGCGCAAAGGCGCCGTCCGTCGCCGCAACGACGAGGGCCGTCGGCAATCCCCGGGCGACTTCCTCCGCGAAGCTCGGTCCCGAGACGGCGCCGACGGCCCCCGACCAGGTCGGCGCGAGGACCTGGTGCGCAAGACCGACGCCGGCGGGAAGCCCCGGCGCCTCGACGAAGCCTTTCGAGAGCCACGCAAGCGGCGCGCGCGCGCCCAGCGCAGCGAGGCGATCGGCAAGTGCAAGGAGCGCGGCCGCCGGCGTGGCCACGACGAGCGTCCCGGCATCCGCCGCGGCCGCGAGGTCGGAGGTCACCGTCAACGATGCCGGGAGCGCCACACCGGGCAGGTAGCGCGCGTTCTCGCGAGAGTCGGCCAGAAGCGCGGCGTGCGCAGCGTCCCGCGCATAGAGCGCGACGCGCATGCGCGGGGCGAGGTGAACCGCAAGTGCCGTTCCCCAGGCACCGGCGCCGAAGAGCGCTACGTCGAAGGGCATCGTCGCGCGGGGGTCGCGGATCGGCGCGGTGCCGACGCCCCGGCCGTCAGAGCCCGAACACGTGCGCGACGCGCACGAAGCCCGTCTGTCCGTCGCGGTGGCGAACCTTCACCCACCCGGGGTTGGCGGTGCTGCTGGGCGAAGCAGCCGGCTCGGCAAGTTCGAGCAGCACGTTGGACTCTGCGCGAAAGACCACCGACGCGGATTCCTCGGCCCCGCTGCGGACCTCCGCAACGCCCCCGCGCACGACCAGCATCCGCTTGTCGCCGAGGGCCTTGTTCGCGACCCACCCGATCGCCCCCTGCATGTCGCGCACCTTGGTCCACCCCTCGACGCTGACGAGCGTCTCGAGGGGGACGTCGCGCCCATAGACGAACATCGCCTTCGCCCGTGCCGATGGCGCGTCGTAAAGGATGGTCGCCGGCTCCGCGGTCGCCCGGTAGTCCGCCGCGCCGGCCGCCAGCGGCAGCAAAAGCGAAAGCGCCACCAGTGCGAGACGGCCGGCCTTCGCGGGCGCCGTGGCGTTCGCGAGGCGGTGGGGCATCGCGGCAGCCCGCGTCAGTTTACGACGGCCGCCGCCGCCGGCTGCGCCTGCAGTTGCGACAGCTGCTGCTGGTACAGAACGTCGAAGTTGATCGGCGCGAGCTGGACGGGCGGAAATCCCGCGCGCATCGTCGCGTCGGCGATCGCCTCCCGCGCGTAGGGAAACAGCACGGTCGGGCAATGGACCGCGATGATCGGTTGCGCCTGATCCGGCGTGATGCCACGGATGCCGAACACGCCGGCCTGCGACACCTCCACGAGGAACACGGTCTTGTCGGCCACTTTGGCCGTCACTGTGATCGTCAGCACGACCTCGTAGACATCCTGTTCGACCTGCTCGCCGCGCGTGCGCAACCCGACCTCGACCTGGGGCGTCTCGGTGAGCTGGAACGACTGCGGCGAGCCCGGATTTTCGAGCGACAGATCCTTGATGTAGATCTTTTCGATCGACAGCTGGACGGTCTGCAGGCCGTTGCCCGTAGCGGGCGCGGCGGAAGACGAATCGGTCATGGAAGGTCCGACGGAAAACCGCGATGTTACCCCACCGCTGACGGCGGCCGTGCGGGGTGGCTGCGGTGCAGGCCGGGTACCGCCGCGCGGCCGCCTGAACACTGAAGGCCGCGCGGGGGCAGCCCATCGCCCGGCGCACATCCCGTGCGGACGTCAGCTCGCCGGCTCCGCGAGCAGCGGCGCGAGTGCGCCGGCGCGGTCGAGGGCGACGAGGTCTTCGTAGCCGCCGACATGGCGTCCCGCGATGTAGATCTGCGGGACGGTGCGCCGGCCGGTACGCTCCATCATCTCGAGGCGACGCGCCGGCTCGAGGTCGACGCGGACTTTCGCGATCTCTGCGACGCCCTTCGCACGCAGGAACGTCTCGGCGCGAACGCAATACGGGCAGACGGCGGTCGAATACATCATCACTTCCGCCGTCATGGCTTGGTCACCGGCAGCCCGGCGTCGCGCCACCCCTTGAATCCGCCGCTGAGGCAGTAGATTTCCTTGAAGCCCTGCTTGGTCAGCGTCGAGGCCGCGGAACGGCTGCGCTGGCCGCGCTCGCAGAACGCGATCACCGGGCGCGAGACGTATTTCGCGAGCTCGCCGCCGCGATTTCCCAGTTGCGACAGCGGGACGTGTACCGCATTGGGCAACGTGCGTCCGTCGTACTCCTTGGGCTCGCGCAAATCGAGCAGCAGCGGGTTGCCTGCGTTGATGAGCTGCGTGGCGGCGAGCGTGTTGATGTCGCGCACGGAAGACAGGCGCCGCGACACGAGGGGCCAGAGCAGCATCCCCCCCGACGCGACGAAGGTCAGGATGAGAATCCAGTTCTTGGTCAGGAAGGCGACGGTCATGGGCGAAGTGAAAGCGTCCTGCAAAAGGTAAAATGATAGCGCAACGCGTTGCTTCGCCTTCCGCCGACCCGCGGCGCGCCGTCCCTCCCCGAGCCCATGTCGACGACCGACTCGCCCGTTCCCGCTGCCGAACTCGCGCCCGCGCGCACCCGTCCCGCCGGCCGCCCGGTGGTGCTGCTGATCCTGGACGGCTTCGGCTGTCGTCCCGACGCCCCGGACAACGCGATCACCCGCGCTTCGATGCCCCGCTGGAACCACCTGCTCGCGACCTCCCCGCATGGCACGATCGATGCCTCCGAGCTGCGCGTCGGTCTGCCCGAGGGGCAGATGGGCAACTCCGAGGTCGGGCATCTCAACATCGGCGCCGGGCGCGTCATCTATCAGGACTTCACGCGCATAGACGTCGCGATCGCATCGGGCGAATTCGCGGCGAATCCGGTGCTGCGCGATGCGGCGGACGTCGCGGCGCGCGGCGCCGTCGCGCTCCACGTTCTCGGGCTGCTCTCGCCCGGGGGCGTGCACAGCCACGAGCGCCAGATCGCCGCGATGGTCGAGATGGCGGCCGCCCGCGGGGTGAAATCGGTGCTGGTTCACGCCTTTCTCGACGGCCGCGATACGCCGCCCCGCAGCGCCGGCGCGTCGATCGGCTTCCTCG
>JBDSLT010000373.1:0-4266 GCA_039916265.1 Casimicrobiaceae bacterium
GGTTCGCGAGTTCGCCCGCCGGCCCTACCGGCGAAGCAAAAAAAAATGGGCTGCGCCCAGCCCATTTCTTCTTCGTAATCCGTCGAACATTCTAGCAGAAATCGGCGCCGATTTGTAGGGCCTGGCCGGTTGGGACGGTGGCGGCGGTGGCAGGGGCAGCGACCATGGCAGCAGCGATCCCCGAGCATGGGAGCCGGTACCCCTGCGAGGGCTTCGACACTTCAGGCGCCCTCGCAGGGGTCCCGGCCCCCGCGCTCGGGCCCGTGCCGGGTGCACGCGCCCCATCATGACCGACGGGTCGGTTGGACGCGCCCATGAACCACGGGCCGGTCGCAAGCGCCCTATAACCGAGGGCGCGGGGCGGCTCATCACGCCGGCTGGCGCGGGATGCGCGGACGCGGCGCCGCGCCTCACGACGGTCCGGCGCGGGAGGGCGGGCTATGGCGAGGGCGCCTGAAGTGTCGAAGCCCTCGCACGGGTACCGGCCCCCACGCTCGGGCAACGCCGCGGCTGCCGCGTAGCCACCGCCATCGCCGCTGCCGTCGCAAGCGGCCAGGAGCCTACAAATCGGCGCCGATTTCTGCTAGAATGTCCGACGGGATACGAAGAAGAAATGGGCTGGGCGCAGCCCATTTTTTTTTGCTTCGCCGGTAGGGCCGGCGGGCGAACTCGCGAACCGCGACAAACACTTGGCTGCGAATCTGGGCGAACTGCTGCAACGGACGCTGCCCCCGATGGGGTACGAACTGGTCGACCTCGAATCCACGGGGCGGGGCGGACTCGTGCGCGTGCTCATCGACAAGCCTGACGGCGTCGACGTCAACGACTGCGCGCGCGTCTCGAACCACCTGACGCGCCTGTTCGCCGTCGAGAACATCGAGTTCGACCGTCTGGAAGTGTCGTCGCCGGGCCTCGACCGGCCGCTGACCAGGCTCACCGACTACGAGCGCTTCGCCGGCGAGGAGGCGCAGCTGACGCTGAAATCGCCGGTGGACGGCGCGAAGCGGATCAAGGGAATCGTGCGCGGCGCCGACGGCGACAACGTCCTCGTCGAGACCGTCAAGGGATTGCAGGCGCTGCCGTTCGCATCGATCGGCCGCGCCCGGCTGGTGCCGAGAATCGACTGGAGAAAAGGATGATGAACCGCGAACTCCTGCTGCTCGTCGACGCGCTGTCGCGCGAGAAAAACGTTGCGAAGGAAATCGTCTTCACCGCGCTCGAGGCGGCGCTCGCTTCGGCGACGAAGAAGAAATACGCCGACAACATCGACGCGCGCGTGTCGATCGATCGCGACACCGGCGACTACGAAACGTTTCGCCGCTGGACCGTTGTCCCCGACGAGGATCACGAGGAGCCCGCGCACCAGATCGCCATCACCGATGCGCTCGTGAGCGATCCGCCGCTTGCGCTCGGCGACGTCGTCGAAGCGCCGCTCGAGCCGGTCGACTTCGGCCGCATCGGCGCTCAGGCGGCGAAGCAGGTGATCCTGCAGAAGATCCGCGACGCCGAGCGCGAGCAGATCCTGAACGACTTCCTCGAGCGCGAGGACAATCTGCTGACCGGCACCGTCAAGCGTATCGAGCGCGGCAACGCGATCGTCGAGTCGGGGCGCATCGAGGGTGTCATCCCCCGCGACCAGCTGATTCCCAAGGAGATGCTGCGCGTCGGCGACCGCGTGCGCGCGTACGTCATGAAGATCGATCGCACCGCCAAGGGGCCGCAGCTGATCCTCTCGCGCATCTCGCCGGAATTCATCATGCGCCTCTTCGAGCTCGAGGTTCCCGAGATCGAGGAGGGACTGATCGAGATTCGCGCGGCGGCGCGCGATCCGGGCATCCGCGCCAAGATCGCGGTCAAGTCGAACGATCCGCGGCTCGACCCGCAGGGCACGTGCATCGGGATGCGCGGATCGCGGGTCACCGCGGTCACCAACGAGCTCGCCGGCGAGCGGGTCGACATCGTGCTGTGGTCCGACGACCCCGCCAAGCTCGTGATCAACGCGCTCGCGCCGGCCGAGGTGCAGAGCATCCTCGTGGATGAGGAACGGCACGCGATGGACGTCGTCGTCGACGAGGAGAACCTAGCGATCGCCATCGGGCGCAGCGGTCAGAACGTGCGCCTCGCGTCCGAGCTCACCGCGTGGGAACTCAACCTGATGAGCGTCGAGGACTCGCAGCAGAAGCACGAGGCCGAGACGGGCCGCCTGCGCGCGCTGTTCATCGAGAAGCTCGACGTCGACGAGGAAGTGGCCGACATCCTGATCGGCGAGGGCTTTACGTCGCTCGAGGAGGTCGCCTACGTGCCTCTCAACGAGATGCTCGAGATCGAGTCCTTCGACGCGGAGACGGTGAGCGAGCTGCGCAGCCGCGCGCGCAACACGCTGCTCACCGAGGCGATCGTCCGCGAGGAATCGGTGGAGAATGTCGAGGAGGCCCTCCTGTCGCTCGAGGGCATGGATACGGAGATCGCGAGCAAGCTGGCGGCCAACGGAATCACGACGCGCGACGCGCTCGCCGACCTCGCGGGCGACGAGCTCGTCGAGCTCACCGCGATGGACTCGGCGAAAGCGCAGGAATTGATCATGAAGGCGCGCGCGCACTGGTTCGAGGCCGAGGCCGCCGCGGCGGGCACTTCGCCCTAGAGCCGCGGCGCGGGCACGCGGGACAAAGAGCAGCACGGGAGAGTCGTATGCAAACCACGATCGAACAATTCGCGACCGAGCTCAAGATGCCGGCGATGGCGCTGCTGGAGCAGCTCACTGCGGCGGGGGTGGGCGGCAAGCGCGAAGGTGACAATCTCACCGAGCAGGACAAGACGCGCCTGCTCGACTACCTGCGCCGGCAGCACGGCGCGGGCGACACGAAGAAGCGCATCACGCTCGTGCGCAAGCAGACGTCCGAGATCAAGGCCGCCGATTCGGCCGGCAAATCGCGCACGATCCAGGTCGAGGTGCGCAAGAAGCGCGTGCTCGTACGCCGCGACGACGGCGACGGCGCCGTAGCGTCGGTGGTGGCCGAGGAGGCGGCGCCCAAGGCGCCCGCGGCGCCGGTGCTGTCGGCCGGGGAGATCGCTGCGCGCGAGGCCGAGGAGAAAAAGGGCCAGGAACTGATCGCGCGCCAGGTGGAAGACATCGAGAAGAAGCAGGAGGCCGCCAAGCGCAAGACCAAGCAGCAGATCGAGGCCGAGGAAGCCGCCGCAAAGGCGGCGGCCGACGCCCAGGCGGCCGAGGCGGCGAAGCTTGCCGCGGCGCCGGCAGTCGCGAAACCGACGCCGGGGCAACCGGTGGCCAAACCCACCGAAGGCACGTTGCATCGGCCGGCCGCGAAGCCCGGCGAGAAGCGCGACAAGCCGACGAAAAAGGCGCCCGGACAGGTCTTCCAGGAGGAAGCGGCGCGCCGTCGTGCGCTGAAGCTGCGCGGCGACGTGACGGGCGGTGCGACGACCGGAGGCTGGCGCGGTCCGAAGGGCGGCCGCCATGGGCGCGACGAGGAGGGCGCCGACGCGTCGGCGGGGGCTTCGACTCAGGGACCGCTGGTCCGCGACGTGACGATCCCGGAAACGATCAGCGTCGCCGACCTCGCGCACAAGATGTCGGTCAAGGCCGCCGAAGTCATCAAGGCGCTGATGAAGCTCGGCCAGATGGTGACGATCAACCAGGTCCTCGACCAGGAAACGGCCATGATCCTCGCCGAGGAAATGGGCCATAAGGCGAAGGCCGCGAAGCTCGACGACCCGGATTCGCTGCTCGAGCAGACGCAGCATTCCGCCGCGGGCGACGCGCTGCCGCGTCCCCCGGTGGTCACCGTCATGGGCCACGTCGACCACGGCAAGACGTCGCTGCTCGACACCGTGCGCCGCACGCGCGTCGCAAGCGGCGAAGCGGGCGGAATCACGCAGCACATCGGCGCGTACCACGTCGCGACGCCGCGCGGAACGATCACGTTCCTGGACACGCCGGGCCACGAGGCGTTCACGGCGATGCGCGCGCGAGGTGCGAAGGTCACGGACATCGTCGTCCTCGTCGTGGCCGCCGACGACGGCGTGATGCCGCAGACCAAGGAAGCGATCGCGCACGCAAGGGCCGGCAACGTGCCGATCGTCGTCGCGATCAACAAGATCGACAAGCCCGAGGCGAACCCCGACCGCGTCAAGCAGGAGCTCGTCGCCGAGAGCGTGCTGCCGGAGGAGTACGGCGGCGACGTGCAGTTCATCCCCGTCTCGGCGCGCACCGGCGACGGCATCGACCGCCTGCTCGAAGCGATCCTG
>JBDSLT010000374.1:0-5791 GCA_039916265.1 Casimicrobiaceae bacterium
GTCTTCGCTGCGGCGGCCTTGTCGCCGGCGCCGATCGCCTTCTTGACCTTCTTCACCGCCGTGCGGATTTCCGACTTGAGCGCCGCATTGCGCTTGCGCGTCGCTTCCGCCTGCCGGGCGCGCTTGCGCGCTTGAGCCGAGTTGGCCATGAGGTGCGTTCCTGATGGTTGCTGATGGTTGGTTGGAGGATGGTTGCTGTAGAGCAATAAAGCCCAGCATAATAACGGATTTTCCGTGCTGAGGCAATGTCTTAGCCGGGCGTAGCAGGCCGTCCTCCGTCACGCTTGAACCTCCTCAAAGCCCTGTCCACCGTCAGCGGGATGACGTTCCTGTCCCGCGTGACGGGTCTCGTCCGCGAAAGCCTGAAAGCGACCGCGTTCGGCGCCGGTCTGCAAATGGACGCGTTCGAGGCGGCGTTCCGACTGCCAAATCTGCTGCGGCGGCTGTTCGCCGAAGGGGCCTTCTCGCAGGCCTTCGTCCCGATTCTCGCCCAGTACCACCGGCAGGAGGGCACCGAGGCGTCGCGCGCGCTGGTCGGCAAGGTGGGAACGCTGCTCGCCCTCGTCCTGCTCGCGGTGACGGTCGTCGGCGTGCTCGCGGCGCCGTGGCTCGTCTATCTGCTCGCCGGGGGCTTCGCGCGTACGCCGGGCAAGGTGGAGCTCACCGCGGACATGATCCGCATCGTGTTCCCGTACATCCTCTTCGTATCGCTCGTTTCACTCGCGGGCGGCGTGCTCAACGTCTACCGGCGCTTCGCGATTCCGGCGTTCACTCCGGTGCTGCTCAACGTCGCGATCATCGGCGCGGCGCTGTTCCTCGCGCCGCATGTCGACCCGCCGATCACGGCGCTCGCCTGGGGGGTGCTGATCGGCGGCGTCGCGCAGCTCGTGTTCCAGATCCGGCCGCTGTTGCGCCTCGGGATGCTGCCGCGTCCCAGGCTCGACCTCAAGGATCCCGGGGTGCGCCGCGTGTTGATCGCGATGGGTCCGGCGGTGATCGGCGTTTCGGCGGCGCAGATATCGGCGCTGCTCAACACGCAGCTTGCGGCATTGCTGGGCGACGGCGCGATCTCGTGGATCACCTACGCCGACCGGCTGATGGAGTTCCCGAGCGCGCTTTTGGGCGTCGCCCTCGGCACGATCCTGCTGCCGTCGCTGGCCAAGCATCACAGCGACGCCAACCATGCGCAGTACTCGGCGCTGCTGGACTGGGGACTGCGCCTCGCGTTCCTGCTGGCGCTTCCCGCAGCCGCCGCGCTGTGGCTGCTCGCGCTGCCGCTGGTCACCACGCTGTACCAGTACGGCAAATTCACCGTGGTCGACGCGATGCAGACGCGCGTTGCGCTGCTGGGCTACAGCGTCGGCCTCACCGCGCTCATCCTGGTGAAGATCCTGGCGCCGGGGTTCTACGCGCGCCAGCAGTTGAAGACGCCGGTCAAGATCGCCTTCTTCACCGTGTTCCTGACGCAGATATTTGCGGTGTCGCTCGCGTGGCCGCTGGGATTCGGTCATGCCGGACTCACGCTTGCGACGAGCCTCGGCGCCTGCGTCAACGCGGCGCTCCTGTTCTGGCTTTTGCGCAAGCACGGCTTCTACACGCCGCTTGAGGGTTGGGCGAAGTTCCTCGCGAAGGTCCTTTGCGCGGTCGCGATCCTGGGCGCCGTCATCGCGTGGCTCGCGGGCGCGCCAGGCTTCTGGCTCGCGGCGACGCTCTGGCAGAAGGTCGGCCGCCTCGCCGGCGTCATCGCGGCGGGTGGCGTCGTGTATTTCGCAGCGCTCTATCTGCTCGGATTCCGCCTGCGCGATTTCAACCGGCGCGAGTCCGTCGATCCGGCGCTCGACCTGTCCGACGAATAGCGGCGCCTCCCCTTACGAGGTGGCGGGATTCTTCCTGTGCGGGCAGCGCGGCTTGGTGCACTCGGCGTAAAGGTAGAGCGCGTGCTCGCTGATCTCGAAGCCACGCTCGCGCGCGATCCGGTGTTGCCGCTTCTCGATCTCCGCGTCGTAGAACTCCTCGACGCGCCCGCATTGCATGCAGACGAGATGATCGTGGTGCTTGCCTTCGTTCAGCTCGAAGACGGCTTTCCCGGACTCGAAGTGATGGCGGATCAACAGTCCCGCCTGCTCGAACTGCGTCAGCACGCGATAGACGGTGGCGAGACCCACGTCGAGGCCGTCGGCCAGCAGGATCTTGTAGACGTCCTCCGCCGTGAGGTGCCGCACCTTCGACGTCTCGAACAGGTGGATGATCTTGAGCCGCGGCAGCGTCGCCTTCAGACCGGCGCTCTTGAGATCGTGGGGCGTGTTCATGGGTGAGGCGTCCGCGTGGCGCCGGTTCGGGCGACCGGCGACGGCTATAATAACCATTTGCCCCGGTGAATCCCACCGCGACCCCGTGACCTTCGCCTCCCACCTGAATTCGCGCGCGCGAAGCGCCCTGTTGTTCGCGCTCGCGGCGGCGCTTTGCGCCGGCTGCCAGACCATCGAAACCTACATGCCGGTCGTGCAGCAGCTCGGTGTGTACAAGATCGACATCAACCAAGGCAATTACCTGTCGCAGGACATGGTCGACCGCTTGCAGGTCGGCATGTCGCGGCAACAGGTGCGCGGCACGCTCGGGACGCCGCTGTTGACGAGCGCGTTCCGCGATTCGCGCTGGGACTATGTCTACGAGTTCACCCGCCAGGGCAGGGTTCGCGAGCACCGCCAGTTCACCGTCTATTTCGCCGACGAGAAGCTCGCGCGCTGGGAGGGCGACGAGATGCCGCAGTCGGTCGTCGAGCTGAACCGCGCCGCGGGAGAAAAGGCGCTGAAAAAGCAGCCCGACGCCGACGACCAGGGCTTTTTCGGCAAGATCCTCGACTGGTTCAAGAAGAATTAGCGACGCGAGCGGGCGACGAGGGGCCCCGCCGCGAAGCGGAGGGGATCGGCGCCGGCGCGAGTCGGCGCAGGAGGCCGACACGCGAAATGGTGCATGACGCTGGAATTGCAAAGAGGGCGACGTGAGGGCGATCCGGCTCGCGATCGCGGGTGCCGGCGGCCGCATGGGCCAGGCGCTGCTCGAGGCCGCGCTCGCGTCGCCCGATTTCACGCTCGCCGCGGCGCTCGACGTCGCGGCAAGCCCGGCGATCGGCCGTGACGCGGGCGAGCGTTTCGGTCGGGCGACCGGCGTGAGCGTCGGCGCCGACGTCGACGCGGCGATGGCCGCCGCCGACGTGATGATCGACTTCACGCGGCCCGCCGGTACGCTCGCGCACCTCGCGGCGTGCGCACGTAATGGCGTCGCCGCGGTCGTCGGCACGACCGGCCTCGACGCAGCGCAAAGGGACGCGCTCGCTGCCCATGCGCGCGCCGTGCCGATCGTCTTTGCGCCGAACATGAGCGTGGGCGTGGTCGTCCTCGCGGATCTGGTCGAGCGCGCCGCGCGGGCGCTCGGCCCGGCGTTCGACATTGAAGTGATCGAGATGCATCACAGGCTCAAGGTGGATGCACCGTCCGGAACGGCGCTGCATCTGGGGCAGGCGGCGGCGGCCGGTGCGGGTGTCGATTTCGACGCGAGCGCCGTGTATGCGCGCGAAGGCCACACCGGCGAGCGCAGGGCGGGCTCGATCGGCTTCGCGACGCTGCGCGGCGGCGACGTCGTGGGCGAGCACACGGTCGTCTTCGCCGGCACCGGCGAGCGCGTCGAGTTGGCGCATCGCGCGACGTCGCGGCAGAATTTCTGCGCCGGCGCGCTGCGCGCGGCGCGCTTCGTCGCTGCGAAACGCGAAAACAAGGCGCCGGGACTCTACGACATGCGCGACGTGCTGGAGCTGCGGTGAGCGCGTCGCCGTTCGACCTCGACGGCAGGATCGCGCTCGTCACCGGCGGCGGCTCGGGACTTGGCCTCGCCATTGCGCGGGGACTCGCCGACGCCGGCGCGCGCGTGGCGATCAACGGCCGCAACCGCGCGAAGCTCGACGCCGCCGCGGCAGTGCTCGCGGACGACGGCATCAACGTGCGCGTCGTGCCGTTCGACGTGACCGACGAAGCCGCGGTCGCGGCCGGCGTCGCGGCGCTCGAGCGCGATCTCGGCGGCGTCGATATCCTCGTCAACAACGCTGCGGTGAACCAGCGTCAGCCGTTCGAGCAATTCTCCCTCGAACAGTGGCGAACCGTGCAGGGCGCGAACGTCGACGGCCCGTTTCTCGTCACGCGTGCGCTGCTGCCGGCGATGAAGGCGCAGCGGCGCGGCAAGATCGTCAACATCTGCTCGATCGCGTCGGACCTCGGTCGTCCCGACATCGTGGCGTACGCGACCAGCAAGGGCGCGCTCAAGATGATGACGCGTGCGCTCGCCGTCGAGCTGGCGCCGTTCAATGTGCAGGTGAACGGCATCGCCCCCGGCTTCTTCAAAACCGAGATGAACGCGCCGCTGATCGCCAACGCCGAGTTCTCGGCGTGGGTCGAGAAGCGCACGCCCGCCGGCCGCTGGGGCGATCCTGCGGAGATCGCGGGCGCGGCGGTGTTTCTTTGCTCGCCGGCCGCGAACTACGTGAGCGGCGACATCCTGCACGTCGACGGCGGGTTTACGGCGGCGTATTAGTGGGAGTGCGGCGGCCCGAGCAGAACATGCCCGCCCATCCGACCCCCGCACCTGCGGTACAATAAGCCGCTCAAAAGCGGGGAAGGCGCGGCCTTCCCCGTTTGCACGTCCGGCGCCGTCGCCAGGCATCTTCCGCCGATGGCCCGCACGATCACCCGACCGCCATGAACGCTCCGGAACCCTCGGCCGCCACCACGCCCGCGCTTTTTCCGCCCACGACGCCGGCGGTGCTGGTGCTCGCCGACGGGACCGTATTCCACGGCCGCGCGATCGGCGCGCGCGGCCATGCGGTGGGCGAGGTCGTGTTCAACACCGCGATGACGGGCTACCAGGAAATCCTCACCGATCCGTCGTACGCCGGCCAGATCGTCACGCTGACGTATCCGCACATCGGCAACACCGGCGTGAATCCCGAGGACGTCGAGTCGCGGCGCGTGTTCGCAGCGGGCCTCGTGATCCGCGATCTGCCTGCGCTGGCGTCGAACTGGCGCAGCACCGGCGGGCTGTCCGAATATCTCGCCGCCGCGAACGTCGTCGGCATCGCCGACCTTGACACGCGGCGCCTGACGCGCATCCTGCGCGAGCGGGGCGCGCAGAACGGCTGCATCTCCGCGGGCGGGGTCATCGCCGAGCCCGAGATCGCCGAAGTGCTGGCCCGCGCGCGCGCCGCGCCCTCGATGGCGGGGCTCGATCTCGCGAAGGTCGTGTCCTGCACGGCGCCGTACGAATGGACGTCGGGCGCGTGGGCGCTGGGCGTCGGCTACCGGACGCCGGGCCCGGCGAAGTTCGACGTTGTCGCCTACGATTTCGGCGTCAAGCACAACATCCTGCGAATGCTCGTCGAGCGCGGCTGCCGGATCACCGTCGTGCCGGCGCAAACGCCCGCGCGCGACGTGCTCGCGCGCAATCCCGCCGGCGTGTTCCTCGCCAATGGTCCGGGCGACCCCGAGCCCTGCGACTACGCGATCGCCGCGATCCGCGAGATCGTCGACGGCGGCACGCCGACGTTCGGCATCTGCCTCGGCCATCAGCTCCTCGGCCTCGCGTCGGGCGGGCGCACGCTCAAGATGAAGTTCGGCCACCATGGCGCCAATCATCCGGTGCTCGACAAGGACACGGGCCAAGTGCTGATCACCAGCCAGAACCACGGCTTCGCGGTCGACCCCGCATCGCTGCCGGATAACGTGCGCATCACGCACGTGTCGCT
>JBDSLT010000375.1:0-2992 GCA_039916265.1 Casimicrobiaceae bacterium
CGGCCTGCCGCCGACGGCGGGCGAGGGCATCGGCATCGACCGGCTCGTCATGCTGCTCACCGACGCGCCGTCGATCCGCGACGTCATCCTCTTTCCCCAGCTCAAGCCCGAAGCGTAGCCGGCCGCGAAAGCGCGCCGGCGCTGACGCCGTGCGCGGCCACCGGCGCCGCTCGCCGGGGGCGCCGCGTTGCCGCTTACGCCGCGTCGGCCTTGAGCCGCGAGGCTTCCTTTTCGTAGGTCTCGATCAGCGGCGCGATCGACTCCTGAAACTGGTTCTGGCGCTTGAGAACCTCGTCGACCATTTTCTCGTAGCGCTTCTGTTCCTTGTCCTCGCTGACTTCCAGCCACAGCGCGGCCAGTTTCTCGATGTTCGCCTGCGAGTAATGCGCCATCTCCTTCAGTCTGGAAAGCGTGTCCTGCACTGCATCGAGCGGCGTCTTCGGAACGGCTTCGTCGGCCATGATGTGCTCCTTCTGTTGATTTCCGTGGCACGGACATGATGACACAGGTGGGTTCGGGACATACCCGGACGGGGTACTTGACATATACCCCATCAGGGTATAGCCTGCGAAGATGGACACCACGACCGCGACGGATCGCCACGTCGACCTCTCGCTCGAAGGGATGACCTGCGCGGCGTGCGCGACGCGAATCGAGAAAGTGCTGAACCGCGTCCCCGGCGCGCAGGCCGCTGTGAATTTCGCCACCGAGTCGGCCGCGGTGCGCTTCGATCCGGCGCAGGCGGGGGCGGACGAGCTGCTCGCGGCCGTCGAGCGCGCGGGCTATCACGCGCGGGTGAAGCGCGACACCGCCGACGAGCGGCGCGACGCGCAGGCGCAGAAGGCCGCTGCGTATCGCGCGCTGCGGCGGGAATTCGCCGTGGCGGCCGTGCTCACGCTGCCGCTGCTGGCCCAGATGGCGCCGATGATGCTTGCCGGCACTGCGCTTTCCGGCGCGCAACACGACCTGCTGCCCCGCTGGCTGCAGTTCGCGCTGGCTACACCCGTGCAGTTCTGGATCGGCCGCCGCTTTTATGTCGGCGCGTGGCACGCGCTGCGGGGCGGCGGCGCCAACATGGACGTGCTGATCGCGCTCGGCACGACAATGGCCTGGGGGCTGTCGGCGCTCGTCACGGTCGCGGGCCTGGCGCAGGGCGTTCCCGCGCTCGACGCATCGCCGCTGGCGGGAGCGCTTGCGCGCCTCGCGCAGGAACACGTCTATTTCGAGGCGTCCGCCGCGGTGATCACGCTTGTGCTGCTCGGCAAGCTCCTCGAGGCGCGTGCCAAGGCCGGCACTTCGGCGGCGCTCGAAGGGCTGCTGAAGCTCCAGCCGAAGATCGCGCACGTCGAGCGCGACGGCGAGGTCGTCGAAGTGCCGCTCGAGCAGATGCGCGAGGGCGAACGCTTTGTCGTGCGCGCGGGCGACTCCGTCCCCGTCGACGGCATCGTCGTTGCCGGCGGGTCGACGATTGACGAAAGCATGCTGACCGGCGAGAGCCGGCCGGCGACAAAAAAGCAAGGGGCCAACGTCTACGCGGGAACGGTCAACCTAGACGGCGTGCTGCGCTGCGACGCCACCGGCATGGGCGATGCGACGCTGCTGGCCGGCATCGTGCGCCTCGTGCGGGAGGCGCAGGGATCGAAGGCGCCGGTGCAGCGACTCGCCGACCGCGTGTCCGGCGTATTCGTGCCGGTGGTCGTGCTGATCGCGCTGGCGACGTTCGCGCTCACGTGGTGGTATGGCGGGGACGTGGCACGGGCGCTCATCCATGCGGTCGCGGTGCTGGTAATCGCCTGCCCCTGCGCGCTCGGATTGGCCACGCCCACCGCGATCATCGTCGGCACCGGTCGCGGCGCGCAGCGGGGTGTCGTCATTCGCAACGCCGCCGCGCTGGAGCACGCGGGCCGCCTCCACACGCTCGTGGTCGACAAGACCGGCACGCTGACCGAGGGCAAGCCCGCGGTGATGGCGATCGTCGCGACGCGAGGTCACGCCGGTGACGAGGTGCTGCGGATCGCCGCCGCGCTAGAGCAGGCGTCGACGCACCCGCTCGCCGCGGCGATCGTCGGACGCGCTCGCAGCAAGGGTGTCGCCCTGCCTTCCGTCGACGCGTTCGCCGCCGTGCCCGGGATGGGGGCGCGCGGTGTGGTCGACGGCGCGCCGGCGTTCGCCGGCTCGATCGCCTTTGTCGCCGGCGAAGGCATCCCCGTGCCGAGCGACGCCGGCGCGACGCTGCTCGCCGCGGGGAACACGGTCGTGGCGGTGGCGCATCGCGGCGCCTGCATCGGCTTCATCGCGCTCGCCGACCGGCTTCGCGATACGACGCCGCAGGCGATCGCCCGCTTGCGCGCGCTTGGCATCGACGTCGTGATGCTGACCGGAGACAACGCGGCGACCGCGCAGGCGATCGCGACGGCGGCGGGCATCGCGCATTTCCGCGCAGACGTCCTGCCCGCCGACAAGGCCGCGGCCGTCGCCGCGTTCAAGCGCGACGGCAAGGCCACAGGGATGGTCGGCGACGGCGTCAACGACGCGCCGGCGCTCGCCGCCGCCGACGTCAGCTTCGCGATCGGCGCGGGCTCCGCGGTGGCGATCGAGGCCGCCGACATCACGGTGATCCGCAACGATCTCAACGCGGTCGTCGACGCGATCCTGCTGTCGCGCGCGACGCTCGCCAAGATCCGCCAGAACCTGTTCTTCGCTTTCGCCTACAACGTCCTCGGCATTCCGCTCGCGGCGCTGGGGTTGTTGAATCCGGTCATCGCGGGTGCCGCGATGGCCGCGAGCTCGGTGTCGGTCGTCGGCAACGCATTGCTGCTCAAGCGCTGGCGACCGGCTTCGTAAGTCCAATTCTTCCAAGGAGCAACGCGATGGAAACGGTGAACCTCAATGTAGACGGAATGACCTGTGGCGGTTGCGTCGCCAGCGTGACGCGGGTGCTGAAGGCGACGCCGGGCGTCAGCGACGCGGTGGTGGAGCTTGCCGCCAAGCG
>JBDSLT010000376.1:0-9131 GCA_039916265.1 Casimicrobiaceae bacterium
GCGTCGTCGAAGGCGGCCTGCACCTTGTCCGGCGGCTGCACCTGCTGGAGCGTGACCTTCTGCACGTAGATGCCGGTGCGGTAGCGGTCGAGCATCTGCTGCATCAGGACCTCGGTCTGCTTGGCGATCTGCTCGCGGCCCTCGTAGAGCGCGAAGTCCATCTTGCTCTTGCCGACGACCTCGCGGATCGCCGACTCGGCGACGAAGGCCGCAATGGTGTCGGGCTTGCGATTGTTGAATACGTAGTCTTCAGCGCTCTTCAGGTTGTATTGGACGGCGAACTGGATGTCGATGATGTTCTCGTCGTCCGTGATCATCACGGCTTCCTTGTCCACCTTGTTCTTCGGCGTATTGCGATAGCCGATCTCGATGGTCTTGACCTGCGAGAAGTCGACGAGCTCGACGGCTTCGACGGGGAAGGGGAGGTGCCAGCGCGGCCCCGGCTGCGTCGTCTCGACGTACTTGCCGAAGCGCGTCACGACGCCGCGGCGCCCGGCGTCGACGATATAGAAGCCGCTGGCGAGCCACACCGCGACGACCAGCGCGATCAGCATCGCGACGCCGCCGACGGGTAAGCCGCGACCGGGCGAGCTGCCGCCGTCGCCCCCGGGCTCCTCGGTGCCGGACTTGCGGCCGAAAAGCTCGCTCATCCGGCGATTGACGTTGCGCCAGATTTCGTCGAGGTCTGGGGGACCGCCGCCGCCGCCGCGCTTACCCCATTGAGGATCGTTCAGGGACATGACAAGAGATCGGGTGACAAGCGTGATCGCCGCAGGCCGCTCACTGCAGGCTTGCCTCCGCGCTGCGGTGCAATCCGGCCGCGGGGCGGCGCTCCAGCCTCATTTGGCGTCGCACAACCCACATTTCAACCGGGAAGCGCCGGCGCCTGATCGTGTGTTGATGTCGTTGGGTAACGGGGGTCGCGCGGAAATCGCTCGACCAGCGCGGCCCGCAAATCGGCGCAGCCGGCGCCGGTCAACGCGCTCAATCGGACCGTGGAAATGGTACCACAGCCGTCCCGCTCGACCCCGGGCGGGAGCCCCGCGAGATCGCACTTGTTCAGCACGCGGACCTGTGCGACGTCGGCCGCGCCGATCGCGCGCAGGACATCGTCGACGGCGTCGACCTGCGCGTCGCGGTCGGCGGCCGCGGCGTCGATGACGTGGAGCAGCAGATCGGCGTCGGCGGCCTCGGCGAGCGTGGCGCGGAACGCGGCGACGACGTCGTGCGGCAGGTCGCGGATGAAGCCCACGGTGTCGGAGAGCACGAGCACCTCGGCGCCGTCGACGTGCCAGCGGCGAAGCGTCGTGTCGAGCGTCGCGAAGAGCTGGTCCGCCGCGTGCACGCGCGACTTGGTCAGCCGGTTGAACAGCGTCGACTTGCCGGCGTTGGTGTAGCCGACGAGCGCGATCGTGCGCACCGCCGCGCGCTTGCGCGTGCGGCTTTGCGTACGGCGGCTCACCGCGACACGCCCGATGCGATCGTTCAGGAGCTTGACCCGCCGGCCGATGAGGCGGCGGTCGGTTTCGAGCTGCGTCTCGCCGGGGCCGCGCAAGCCGATGCCGCCTTTCTGCCGCTCCAGGTGCGTCCAGCCGCCGGCGAGTCGCGTCGCCATGTGATTCAACTGCGCGAGCTCGACCTGCAGCTTTCCCTCCGCGCTTCGCGCGCGCAGCGCGAAAATGTCGAGGATCAGGCTGGTGCGGTCGACCACGCGGCACTCGAGCGCCTGCTCGAGGTTGCGCTGTTGGACGCCCGAGAGCACGTGATCGAAGATGACGAGGTCGGCGCCGCGCGCCTTGCGCAGCGCGGCGATCTCCTCGACCTTGCCGCGGCCCGCGAACGTCGCAGGATCGGGACGCGCGCGGCGGCCGCCGACTTCACCGGCGATGGTCGCGCCCGCGGAGGCGGCAAGCGCGCTGATCTCGTCCATGCGCGCATCGCGCGACTCGCGCGCAAGGGTGATCGCGACGAGCAACGCGCGATCGCCGCCGGTGGGACGTTCAAACATCGGTCAACGCGCTCCGGCCCGCACGCGCCAGCCCTCGGCGCCGATCGGGATCGTTGCCGGCGGCTGGCAGGCCGCTGTCGCGGCGGTCAGCTCTCGGCCTCGGCGTTGGGCGCGTGATGCGGCATGGCGACCGCGCGCGACGGCACGACGGTGGAAATGGCGTGCTTGTACACCATCTGCGTGACGGTGTTCTTCAGCAGCACCACGTACTGGTCGAAGGACTCGATCTGTCCCTGCAGCTTGATTCCGTTCACCAGATAGATCGACACCTGCACGTGCTCCTTGCGCAAGGTGTTGAGGAAGGGGTCTTGTAGCATTTGCCCTTTGTTGCTCATCGGCGAGCTCCGCTTTTCTTGATGACACGCACCTTTGCCCAAATGGCCGCGGCCCGGTCGGTCGGCCGCGGGGCCTAGCGGCGTGCGCTGGTGTCCGCATAGGGGTTGACACCCGTCTTGAATTGTATCCTAAGCGGCGTTCCCCGCAGTTGGAACGTGTCCGCGAAGAAATGTTCCAGGTACCGTCGATACGCGGCGGGCACGTGAGCGAGCGCCGATCCGTGGATCACCACGATCGGAGGATTCACGCCGCCCTGATGCGCATAGCGGAGCTTCGGTCGCACCAATCCGGCGCGCGGCGGCTGCTGGCGAAGGACGGCCTGCTGCAGCGCGCGCGTGAGGCGCGGCGTCGGCAGCCGGATCATCGCTGCGGCGTACGCGCTGTCGATCGACGCGAACAGCGGATCGATGCCGCGCGACTCGCGCGCCGAAACAAAATGCTGGTGCGCGAACGAGAGGAAGGCGAGTTTGCGATCGAGCTCGCGCCTGACGTCTTCGCGCGCCTGCGGCGTCACGCCATCCCACTTGTTGATCGCGACGACCAGCGCGCGTCCCGCTTCGAGAATATGGCCGGCCAGATGCGCATCCTGCTCGGTGATGCCGCCCTGCGCATCGAGGACGAGCACCACGACGTTGGCGTCCTCGATCGCCTGCAGGGTCTTGATCACGGAAAATTTCTCGACCGCCTCGAACACCTTCCCGCGGCGGCGGATGCCGGCGGTGTCGATCAGCGTGTAGAGCCGATCGCCGCGCTCGAAGTCGAGATAGATCGCGTCGCGCGTCGTGCCGGGCTCGTCGAACGCGATGACGCGCTCCTCGCCGAGAACGGCGTTGACCAGCGTCGACTTGCCGACGTTCGGGCGCCCGACGATGGCGACCTTCACGCGCCGCGCACGCTCGTCCGCCGCATCGCCGGTCTCGCGCGCCTCGCTCGGCGCGAGATCGAGTGCGATCTCGATCAGGTCGCGGACGTTCTCTCCGTGGGCGGCGGAAATCGGCAGCGGCGGCCCGAGCGCCAGCTCGTGGAATTCGGCCGTGACACGCGCGGGCTCAAGGCCTTCGGCCTTGTTGACCGCGAGCACGATCGGGCGTCCCGACCTGCGCAGCAACTCGCCGATCGTTGCGTCCTGCGGAGCGAGGCCGTTGCGGCCGTCGACGATGAACACGACCACATCCGACTCGGCGATCGCGGTCTGCGCCTGCTTGGCCATCTGGTGCAGGATGCCGTCGGTGGCGACCGGCTCGAAGCCACCGGTGTCGACGACCAGGTAGGCACGCTCGCCGGCGCGCGCGCGGCCGAAATGGCGATCCCGCGTGAGGCCGGGGAAATCGGCGACCAGCGCGTTGCGCGTCTTGGTCAGCCGGTTGAAGAGGGTCGACTTGCCGACGTTCGGCCGCCCGACGAGGGCGATGGTGGGAAGCAACCTAGCCTTCCAGCGCGCCGCGCGAGGTCACCGGGCCGTGACCGAAAACAGCGTGCCGCCGCCCGACAGCCATAACGCGCTGCCCGCGAGCAGCGCCGGCTGCGTGGTCGGCGGAAGCCCGTCGGTAGCGAGGCGGCCGACGTAGGCGCCGTCGGCGGTCTCGAGGAGGTGCAGATAGCCTTCCACGTCGACGACGCCGACATAGGGCCCGACCATCTGCGGTCCGCCGATCCTGCGCAGCGCGAGCGCGTCCTGCTTCCAGACCGACGCGCCGCTCGCCTTGTCGAGCGCATGCACGTTGCCCTTGTCGTCGGTGACGTAGACGCTGCGGCCATCGCCGGTGAGGCCGGTGAGGCTCGATAAATCGCGCGACCAGAGGAGGGTGCCCCGCGCGATGTCGAAGCAGGCGATGCGACCCTGGTACGCCACCGCGCATATCTGCGCCTCGTCGACGTACGGGAGGCTCGTGATGTCGGCGATCCGCTCGAGCTCCGTCGCGCCCTTGGGCGTCGCCACCGTCGCATCCCAGCCGATGGTGCCCGTGAGCGCGTCGAGCGCGAGCAGCCGTCCGCCGGGCGTGCCCATGAACACGCCGCCGCGCGCCGCGACGCCGCCCGCGGTGTTGCGGATGATGAGCGGCGGCGGCGTGCGCGCGATGACCCAGCGCGTCCTGCCGTCGCCGGCGTTGAGGCCGTAGATGCGGCCGTCGCCGGAGAACACCACGACGATGCCTTCGACCAGGCGCGGCGGCGCGACGACTTCGCTCGACACCTGCGCCGTCCAGGCGGCCTTCCCATCGACGTCGAACGCCAGCACGTCGCCCTTGTCGGTTCCCACGACGACGCGCTGGTCGTCGGCGCCGGGTCCGGCGGCGATGCGCGTCCCCGCGCTGATGCGCCATACGACGCGACCGGTGATGGGGTCGACGCGCACGAGCGTACCGTCGGCGGCGGCGGCGTACACCGCTGTCGTCGTGATCGCCGTCGCCAGGCCGGGCGCGGCCTTGCCTACGTTCACCTGCCAGTTGATCTGTGGCGTGGTCTTCGCGGTCAGCGGCGGCAGCGGTCCCGGCTTGTTGCTCTTGCCGAACAACCAGTCGAAGGACGGCGCGGGAATCGACGGCAGCGAGGGAACCCACGATTGCAGCGTCGAACAGCCCGCGGCGCCCAGGATCAGCATCGAGACAGCGAGCGTGCGAACGCGGCGCATGACGTTTCGTATCCTCACTTCGCCGGCGCGGCGGCGGATGCCGGCGTCGCGGTCGCGGGGCCCGGCGCCTTCGCTGGCGCAGCGGATCCTCCGGCCAGCGGATTCGCCGCGGGACCGCCGACGGTATCGAGCTTCACCTGCACATAAAGCCGATACTGCGATTTGGGATCGAGCGCACCGAGCGCTTCCTGGTAGGCGGCGCGCGCGTCCGCCGGGCGGCCCGAAGCGGCGAGCGCGTCGCCGCGAAGGTCCGCGAACAACCCCTTGAACGCGTCGGGCACCTTGGCGTCGAGCGTCTTCTGCGCGTCGTCGTATTGCTTGGCGTCGAGCTGGATTTCGGCGAGGCGGAAGCGCGCGATGGCCTTGAGCTCGTCCTCGGAAGCGTTGGCGATCGTCCACTCGAGCTGCGCCCTGGCGCCCGCCTTGTCGCCCGCGTCGAACAGCTGCCGCGCGCTCACCAGCGCGGCGCGCGGCGCGTAGGCCGTGCCGCTGAACTTGTCGGCGAGCTGTGCCATCGCGTCCTTGCCCTTGGCGGCGTCGCTCTTGCGGGCGGCCTCGCTGACGGCGCTGTAGAGCACCGACGCGTCGGCGGCCTTGCTGCCCGCCCACCAGCGATACGCCTGCACACCGGCGATCGCGAGGGCCGCGAGCATGACGCCGAAGGTGATCGTATTGCCCCACTGCTTCCACCACGCCTTGAGGTCGTCGAGCTGCTCCTGCTCCTGGAAATCGTAGGCTGCCATTGCGCTTCCTTGAAAGGGATCGTGCCGGGCGTTCAGCCCGGCGTCGAAAGAGATTCGAGATGACCGAGCAGGTTCGCCGCCGCCACCGCGACCTGCGCGCCCGCTTCGCGCAGCGGCTTCACCGCGACGGTTCCGGCGGCCGCCTCGTCGTCGCCGACGACGAGTGCGAACCGGGCACCGCTCGCGTCGGCGCGCTTCATCTGCGACTTGAAGCTGCCGCCGCCGGCATTGACGACGACTGCATGCCCGGCGTCGCGCAGCGCCTCGGCCGTCGCGCGCGCCACGCCCGCGGCGGCCGCGCCCGCATGCACGACGTAGGCGAGCGGCGCGGCGACCACGGTGCGCCGCGCCTCCTGCAGCAGCAGGATCATCCGCTCGATGCCCATGCCGAAACCGCACGCGGGTGTGGGCTTGCCGCCGAGTTGCTCGAACAGGCCGTCGTAGCGGCCGCCGCCCGCGACTGTTCCCTGCGCGCCCAGCCGATCGGTCACGAACTCGAAGACCGTGCGGTTGTAGTAGTCGAGGCCGCGCACGAGGCGCGGGTTGATCGTGTAGGCGATGCCCTGCTCGCCGAGGAGCGCTTCGAGGCCCTCGAAATGCGCCCGCGACGCGTCGCCGAGTCGCTCGATGAGCTTGGGCGCCGCCGCGACGATCGGCTGCATCGCCGGGTTCTTGCTGTCGAGGATGCGCAGCGGATTCGTGTCGAGGCGCCGCTTCGCGTCGTCGTCGAGCGCGTCCGCGTGCCGCGTGAAATGCGCGACCAGCGCCGTGCGATGCGCCTTGCGCTCGCCGGCGTCGCCGATGGAGTTGATCTCGAGGCGAATGCCGTCGGCAAGGCCCAAGTCGCGCCACAGCCGCGCCAGCATCACCATCTGCTCGGCGTCGACGTCGGGACCCGGGAAGCCCAATGCCTCGACGTCGAACTGATGGAACTGGCGGTAGCGCCCCTTCTGCGGCCGCTCGTGGCGGAACATCGGTCCGGCGAGCCATACGCGCTGCGGCCGCTCGTACGTGAGGTTGTGCTCGATCGCCGCGCGCACGATGCCGGCGGTCGCTTCGGGCCGCAGCGTCAGGCTCTCGCCGTTCAGGCGGTCGTCGAAGCTATACATCTCCTTCTCGACGACGTCGGTGACTTCGCCGATCGCGCGAACGAACAGCGGCGTTTGCTCGACGATCGGCATGCGCAGGTTGCGATAGCCGTAGCGGCGCAGGACCTCGCGCGTCGTATCCTCGAAGTATTCCCAGAGCGCCGCTTCGTCGGGGAGCACGTCGTTCATTCCGCGCACCGCCTGCAGCCTGCCCGCAGGCGCGGCGACCGATTCGGCGGGCAGGCTCGCCGCGACCTCGCTCACCGCGTCGCCTCCGCGCTGCGCGCTGCGACGCAATTCGCGCCTCGGGACGGCCCGGCGGCCCTCATGCGACCACCTTCAGCGCGACGGTCTTCCGGCCGGGATCGAGCGCGGGCGTGCGCGCTTCGCCGCCGTAGGTCGCGCGCACGTAGTCCTCGACGATCTGCTGGAACTCCTCGGCGATGCGCTCCCCCTTGAGCGTCACGGTCTTCTGGCCGTCGACGTAGATCGGCGCGACCGGCGCTTCGCCCGTTCCCGGCAGGGAAATGCCGACGTTCGCGAGTTTCGACTCGCCCGGACCGTTGACGACGCAGCCCATCACGGCGACGTGCATGTTCTCGGCGCCGGGATAGCGCGCGCGCCACGCGGGCATCGACGCGCGCAGGAACGTCTGGATGCGCGACGCGAGCTCCTGGAAGTACGTGCTCGTCGTGCGGCCGCAGCCCGGACACGCGGCGACCATCGGCGTGAACGAGCGCAGCCCCATCGTCTGCAGGATCTCCTGCGCGACCTGCACTTCGGTCGTGCGCTCGCCGTCCGGCTCCGGCGTGAGCGAGACGCGGATGGTGTCGCCGATGCCTTCCTGCAGCAGCACCGCCATCGCCGCCGTCGACGCGACGATGCCCTTGCTGCCCATCCCGGCCTCCGTGAGCCCGAGGTGCAGCGGATAGTCGCAGCGCCGCGCGAGCTCGCGATAGACGACGACGAGGTCCTGCACGTTCGACACCTTGCACGACAGCACGATGCGCTCGCCTGCGAGGCCGAGCGCTTCGGCCTGCCGCGCGCTGTCGAGCGCCGAGGTGACGAGCGCTTCGCGCATGACGGCGTCTGCGGCCTGCGGCGCGGCGAGGCGGGCGTTCTCGTCCATCAGCCGCGCAAGCAGCGCCGCGTCGAGGCTGCCCCAGTTGACGCCGATGCGCACCGGCTTGGCGTGGCGGACCGCGTGCTCGATCATCACCGCGAACTGGGGATCGCGCTTGCTGCCCTTGCCCACGTTTCCCGGGTTGATCCGGTATTTCGCCAGCGCCGTCGCGCAGTCCGGGAATTCGTTCAGGAGCTTGTGGCCGTTGAAATGAAAGTCGCCGACGAGCGGAACGGCGCAGCCGAGCGCGTCGAGGCGCGCGCGGATCTCGCCGATTACGGCGGCGGCGGCGGCGCTGTTGACCGTGACACGAACGATCTCCGAGCCGGCGTCGGCGAGCGCCTTCACCTGCGCGACCGTCGCAGCGATGTCGGCGGTGTCGGTGTTGGTCATCGACTGCACGACGATGGGCGCGCCGCCGCCGATGGCGACGTCGCCGACCAGCACCTGCCGCGTGCGCTTGCGCGAAATCGCCTGGCGTTCCATGACGCTACTTCAGCACCAGCCGCGCAACGTTGTGCAAGGTGTGCGGGGCGAGGTCGACCGGCTGGCCGCGGAACTGCGTGCGCACGTGGTCCGCGTTGCCGATGACGAGCGCGAACGGCGGGCGTCCGCTGACGGGCACCGTGGTGCCTGCGGTCGCGGTCTGCGACAGGATGACCGCGCCCGAGACGTCCTTCACTTGCACCCACGAGGTTCCCGTGAACGTGAGCAGCAGCGGAGCGTCGGCGGCCGGCGCAGGGGTTCCGGCAAGCGCCGGCGCGAGCGCGCCGCCGGGAGGGGTCGAGGCTACCGTCTGCATCGGCCCCGATGCGCCGGAAGCAACCATCCCGGTTGCGGACGCAGGCGAAGGCGAAGGCGGTGGGTCTGACGCGTCCGGCGATCTCGCCGGGGTCGTCATCCCGGAGTTCGCGACGGCGACAGCCGGAGCCGCGGACTCGCTCTTCGGGCCGTCGAGCGGATTGGGCAGCGGTGTGGGCGCCGGAGACGACGGCGGCGCGGCGTTCGGTGCGGGCGGCGGCATGATGCCGTCCGGCGCCGCGGGCCGCAGCGCCTGCGGCCGGGACAATTCGTAGTACGCCGCGACCGCGATCACCGCGAGCAGCACGAGCGGAATCAGCCAGCGCGCCGAGCTGCCGCCGCGCCGCGACGATTCCACGGGCAATTCGCCCATCGGCCGCGACGACGGCGTGTAGGTCAG
>JBDSLT010000377.1:0-4883 GCA_039916265.1 Casimicrobiaceae bacterium
CGCGCGGCGCTGCAGTACCTGCGGGACCCGTTCAAGCGCGGCGCGATGGCGTCGTTCGCGACGCTCGCACGCGCGGTCCCGACGGGCCTGTTCGACAACCACGCGGTCGGCGCGGTCCTCTCGCGGCTGTTCGCCGCACCCGGGCGCACCGACGATTTCCGCAAGCTGTCGCGCCGGCTGTTCCTGGTGGCGACCAACCTCGACACCGGTGCATCGGTGACCTTCGGCGCCGCCGGCCTCGACCACGTGCCGATCTCGCGCGCCATCGAGGCGTCGAGCGCATTGCCCGGCATTTTCCCGCCGGTCGAGATCGACGGCCACCATTATGTCGATGGCGCGCTGAACAAGACGCTGCATGCGTCGGCGGCGCTCGATGCGGGCGTGACGCTGCTGTTCTGCATCAACCCGCTGGTTCCCTTCGACGCGAGCGCCGCCATGCGCGGCCGGCGCCTCACGGTCGAGAAGTTGAACCAGGGCGGATTGCCCCTCGTGCTGTCGCAGACGTTTCGCGCGATCCTTCATTCACGGATGCAGGCGGGCATGGAAAAGTACGGCCGCCAGTACCCCGGCGCCGACATCCTGCTGTTCGAGCCCGACCGCGAAGACGCCGACATGTTCTTCGCGCGCATATTCAGTTACTCCCAGCGCAAGCGGCTGTGCGCGCTCGCCTTCACGACGACGCGCGACAGTCTGCGCGCTCGCGCGGCCGCGCTCGAGCCGGTGCTGGCGAGGCATGGCATTGCGCTTCGCCACGAGCGCCTCGCAGATGCATCGCGCCGCGTGGGCGACGCGCTCACCGATCCGCGCCCGCTCAAGTCCGACGGCGCGCGCGTGCCGACGGTGCGGCGCACGACGCGCCAGCTCGCGCACACGCTGGACCATCTCGAACGGTATCTCGCCGCAGTCAGGTGACGACCCGCACGCTCACCGGAGGAAAAGCTAGCCTCCCCTGGGTCGGTTCGGCGGAAGGCTGGGTGACGACCCCCACGCTCACTGCGTTCGCTTCCCCCATGGGGGAAACAAGCCTCCCTTGGGGCGGCCCGGCGGAAGGCTAGTCCAGCCGCATGGCGCAGAGGAAAGCACCTCGCCGCACGCGCGAGCGCATTCTGGCCGCCGCCCTGAGCCTGTTCAACCAGGACGGCGAGCCGAACGTCACGACGGCGGTGATCGCTGACGAGCTCAACATCAGTCCGGGCAATCTCTACTATCACTTCCGCAACAAGGACGAGATCATCGGCGATCTGTTCGCGGCGTACGAGGCGGAACTCGCCCCTCTGCTGAACGCACCGCAGGATCGTACGTCGCAGGTCGAGGACCTGTGGTTTCTGCTGCACCTGCTGTTCGAGCACATGTGGGCGTACCGCTTTCTCTATCGCGACCTGGACGAGATCACGTCGCGCAATCGCAAGGTCGCCTCGCGCGTCGCCATGCTGACGCGGCAGGGGCAGCACACCGTGATAGAGTCGTGTCGAGGCCTCGTCGCCGCAGGAACGATGCGCGCCACCGAGCGCGAGATCGCCGCCCTTGCGAGCAACGCCGTGATGATCGCGACCTACTGGATGTCGTTCCGGCGAATCATCGCCGGACCCGCGCCGGCCGGTGGACGCGACGCGGACAGCGCCGGCGATCCCGGGTTCGCTGCCTATCACGTGCTGGCACTGATCGCGCCGTACCTGCGCGGCGCCGATCGGGCATTGATCGAGCGCCTGGGCGCCGACTATCTGAAATAACCCGGAGGGAGGGCATCGCGATGGCCAAGAAATGGGTGAAGTTTCCTCACGCCGACAAAGCCTACGCCTACGACGCCGCAAGCCTGAAGAAAAGCTGGGCGCGGCTGCACAAGGGCGATTGCGAGTCGTTTCCCAAGGAAGCCGCGATCGCCGACGCGTGGCGGCACTATCACGCCGGAGAGTTCCAGCAGGCGGTCGAAGCGGGGCTGGCCGCGGGCGGCGCTGGCGTCAACTGCGCGGCGAAAGCGCAGACCGTGTATGCGCACTATCTCGAAAAGGCGGCGGCGGCGAAGCTCTCGCTATTCGAGGAAGCGGCCGCCTGGGCCGACGAGCGTCGCGGCGAGGCGCCGAAAGACGCCAATGCGCACTACCTGTACGCGTTCGCTCTCGGGCGCTACAGCCAGGGAATTTCGGTGGCGAAGGCGCTCGCGCAGGGTTTCGGCGGCAAGATCAAGGAGGCGCTCACCAAGGCGCAGAAGCTCGAGCCCAAGCACGCCGAAGCCTGGACCGCGTTCGGTGCCTATCAGGCCGAAGTGATCGCCAAGGTCGGCGGCATCGTCGCCGGCGTCACCTACGGCGCGAAGAAGGAATCGGCGGCGGATTGTTATCAGAAAGCGCTGAAGCTTTTCCCCGAGTCGCCGATCGCGCACATCGAGTATGCGAATGGATTGATGCTGCTGTATGGGAAGGCAAAGGTCGACGAGGCGACGAAGCTCTACGAGAAGGCGGCCGCCGGCAAGCCGGCCGATGCGATGGAGCGCCTGGACGTCGAGCTCGCGAAGTCCGAGCTCGAGTGACGCATCGCGGCGTTTCGCCCGGCCCTTGGTCGGCGCAGGGAAGCCTGTGATTCAGGCGCCGACCGCGGCGGCGGCGTCCTCCGGGTCGAGCGCGCCTTCGCGCGGCCACGGGCTCATCAGCGTCGTCAGCACGAGCTTCTCGAATTCGCTGCCGAAGCGCGCGATCACGCGCTCGGGATCGGGGCACAGGCCGCGGTCGGTGACGACGCCGAACTGCACGAAGTCGTCGTACGAGATGATCGACACGCCCATGCCGATGTCGCCGGACTGCGGCACCCAGAACATCAGGCTGTCGATCCGGCCGCCGGCGAGGTAGAGCGGCTGCTGCGGACCGGGCACGTTGGTCATGACGGCGCTCGCGTTGCGCGCGAGCATCGACAGCAGCGCGTCCTGCAGCATCCGCGGCCCGGTGCCCATCGCCGCCAGCAGGCCCAGCGCGAGGATCGGCTGATAGCTGCCCTTCAGCGCGGCCATGTTCGCGCGCACCGCATACAGGCGCTCGACCGGATTCTCGATGCCGATGGGAAGATCGAGGAACACGAGGCCGAACTGGTTGCCGAGCTTGTACGCCTTTTCCAGCGGCCGCAGGTTGACGGGAACGAGCGCGCGCAGCATCACGCCGTCGACCGCTTCGCCCTTGGCAACCAGGTAGGCGCGCAGTGCGCCCGCGACGCAGGACAGCAGCACGTCGTTGACCGAGCTGCCCAGGGCGCGGCCGATTGTCTTCACCTCGGGCAGCGGCAGCGGGTCGGCCCAGGCGACGCGCTTGGTCACGCCCGGCTTGCCCTTGAAGCGGGTCGGCGAATCCTGCGCCATCGTCGCGAGCGTCGCGACTTCCGCAGTGAGCGCGCTGCCCTTGTCGGCCAGCGCCACCGCCTGCGCCGGGTCGTGCCAGATCGCCACGCCCTGGTCGACCACCATGCCGCCGAGCTTGCGCGCGGTTCCGAGCACGCCGGAGATCGGCGCCATGAGCTGGGCGAGCACGTCGCCGTCGTCGGGGCGCTTGCGCTCGCGCGGCTCGAAGGGCATCGCCGGCGGACCCTCCGCCGTCGCGTCGGTCATCGACAGCATCACGCGCACGAGCGCGATGCCGTCGGCGTAGCAGTGATGGATGCGCGCGACGAGCGCGCTGCCGCCCTCGTAGTTGTCGACGAGGTGGAACTGCCAGCGCGGGCGCGCCGGGTCGAGCGGCGTCGACATGAGGCGCGACGCAAAGGTCTGCAGTTCCGCCTTGCCTGCACGTCCGGGCAGCGCCGTGTGTGCGACGTGGTAATCGAGGTCGAAGCGCGCGTCGGTTTCCCAGAAGGACATCGCGGGCGTCTCGACCGGACGCTGGCCGAAGCGCTTGAACACCATGAAGCGCTCGGCGATGACCGCGCGCAGGCGCGCGAGCTCGATCTGCTCGCGAAAGATCAGCACGCCGCAGATCATCATCAGGTTGCTGGGACGATCCATCCGCAGCCACGCGTTGTCGATGGCGGAGATCCGTTGACGCTTCATCGCGGTCATCACACGGAAGAGTGGGGGGGCGGACTCGAGGGATCGGCGTACGTTGCGCACGTCCGTTGCGCACGTCTTCAGACTCGCGCTAAAGTAGCATGAAAGCCCGGCCCGGCAAACGACCGGGCGCCCGCGTCACTCCCGGAGGATTGCCATGGCCGCCGCACCGAATAAGGACGATCTCAAGGCAAAGTTCGAAGCCGCCGCCGCGGCCGCGAAGAAAACCAAGAAGAAGCCGGACAACGCGACACTGCTGAAGCTCTATTCTTTCTACAAACAGGCGACCGACGGGGACGTCAACGGCGAGCGTCCCGGCGGCTTCGACTTCGTCGGCGGCGCAAAGCACGACGCGTGGGCCAAGCTCAAGGGCACGACCAAGGACGACGCCATGACGAACTACGTGAAGCAGGTGGACAAGCTCAACCGGGACTAGCGCCGCGCGGGCGACGCGCGTCAACGCTCGGCGCGGTAGCTCAGCTGCACCAGGCCGGAGGGAAAGCGCCGCTCGCCGACGAGGGCCAGCGACATGCGGCGCGCGCCGCCTGCGAACAGCGCAACGCCGTCGCCCAGCAGCAACGGATGGATCGACACGATCACGTCGTCGATCAGGTCTGCATCCACGAACGACGCGACCAGCGCGCCGCCTCCGACCAGCCACAGATCCTTGCCGTCGCGGGAGCGAAGCTCGGCGACGATGTCGGCGGGCGCGCGCGCTGTCGCGATGGTGTTCGGTGACGCGATGCGCGCGCCGGCACGCGTGAACACGACGACGTTGCGTCCCGCGTACGGCCATTGCGGAAACGCGCAGGCGACGTCGTAGGTGCGGCGGCCGACGAGCACCGTGTCGATGCCGGCG
>JBDSLT010000378.1:0-3229 GCA_039916265.1 Casimicrobiaceae bacterium
CGCCATGCGTGGTCGCCTCCGCCCGATGCGCGGTACCGAAAGCGTCGTTCACGTACACGTCGCAAAGCCGGGCGATCTTCTGCGCCAGCGCGGGATCGTCCTTTTTCTCGCCGCGGTTCATCCGGCAGTTTTCCAGCAGGACGATGTCGCCCGGCTTCATCGCCGCGTGCCACGCGCCGCCGTCGACCCAGTCGCGGACGAGCGCAACGTCGCGCCCCAGCAGCTCGCCGAGGCGCGCGCCGACCGGGGCGAGCGAGTCCTCGGCCTTCCACTCGCCTTCGGCCGGCCGGCCGAGATGCGACGTCACCATCACTGCGGCGCTTCGTGAGAGCGCGTCGCGGATGCCGGGGAGCGACGCGCGCAGGCGAGTGTCGTCGGTGATCGCACCGGCGGCGTCCTGGGGAACGTTGAGATCGGCGCGAATGAAAACGCGCTTGCCGTCGACGTCGACATCGCGAAGGCGCCGGATGCTCATGCCGGAAACAACAGTCCCATCATGTGGATGTCGTCGTACTCGCCGTCGACCTTGCGCCCGCGCACGCGCGTGCCCTCCACGGCGAATCCCACCTTTTCATACAGGCCGCGGGCGCGCGTGTTCTTCGCGTAGACCGACAGCTCGATCTTCTCGAAGCCGGCAGCGCGCGCGGCGTCGAGCGTCTTGCGGATGAGGCGCTCGCCGATACCGCGGCCGCGCCACGGCGCTATCACTCCCATGCCGAGCATTCCGGTGTGCGCGTAGCTGTCGATCGTCTCGCGCCGCACGTCGCACCAGCCGACGATCTGACCGCCGGCGTCGGCGACGAACTGCGGATTGCCGACCTCGAGGTTCTCGGCGACGAACGCCGCCGTACGCAGCAGCGAAAAGGGCTGCAGCGACGCGAGATAGATCCGCTCGGCGATGACCGCGCTGACGCCGGCGCGGAATCCCTCGGTATCGCCCAGCGTGATGGGCCGCACGACGATGTCGATGCTTTCCTCCGGTCCGCCGCTATTTCGCGGCCATCAGCGCCATCGTCGTGTCGAGCATCCGGTTGGAAAAACCCCACTCGTTGTCGTACCAGCTCGTCACCTTGACGAGGCGACCCGACACCTTGGTGAGCGTCGCATCGAAGGTCGACGACGCCGGATCGTGGTTGAAGTCGACCGACACCAGCGGACCCACGTTGTAGTTGAGGATGCCTTTGAGCGGCGCGCGCTCCGACGCCGCCTTCATGATCCCGTTGACCTCGTCGACCGTCGTGTCGCGCGCAGCGATGAACGACAGGTCGACGATCGACACGTTGATCGTCGGCACGCGGATCGCGTAGCCGTCGAGCTTGCCGTTCAGTTCGGGCAGCACGAGGCCGACGGCGGAAGCCGCTCCGGTTTTGGTCGGGATCATGCTCATGGTCGCCGAGCGCGCGCGCCGGAGGTCTTCGTGATAGACGTCGCTCAGCACCTGGTCGTTGGTGTACGCATGGACGGTCGTCATCAGGCCGTTGACGAGGCCGATGGCGTCGTGCAGCGGCTTCACCAGCGGCGCGAGGCAGTTCGTCGTGCACGAAGCGTTGGAAATCACCGCGTGCGACGCTTTCAGCGTCTGGTGATTGACGCCGTAGACGATCGTCGCGTCGACGTCCTTTCCGCCGGGTGCCGAGATGATGACCTTCTTCGCTCCGCCCGCCAGGTGCTTGCCGGCCTTTTCCTTGGTGGTGAACAGCCCGGTGCATTCGAGCACGACATCGACGCCGAGCGCGCCCCAGGGCAGTTTCGCCGGATCGCGCTCGGCGAGAACCTGAATACGGTCGCCATCGACGACCATCGCGTCGCCGTCGACCGTGACCTTGCCGGGAAACTTGCCGTGCGCGGTGTCGTAGCGCGTCAGATGCGCGTTGGTCTCCGGGCTGCCGAGGTCGTTGATCGCGACAATCGCGAGGTCGTGCTTCTTGCCGCCTTCGTAATGCGCGCGCAGGACGTTGCGGCCGATGCGGCCGTACCCGTTGATCGCGACTTTGATGGTCATCGTTGCTCTCCCGAAAATTGCGTCAATGCATTATTGCAAGCTGCGGCGCGGACGCCATTCTGCATGCGCTTGCCAGCGCTGACAGGTCGTCCCACCCATAGCCGGCTTCGACCAGGTCCATGCCGTCCCACTGGAACGGCTGTTCGACCAGCAGGCGGCCGCCGAGTTGCGTGTAGAAGGCGCGCGCCGGCTTGTTGCCGGCGATCGTCCAGACGATGATGCCGGTCGCGCCCGCTGCGCGCTGCGCGTCGACGACCGCGCCGACCAGGCGGTGGCCGAGGCCGGCGCGCTGAAAGTCAGGGCGCAGGTAGACGGCCGACAGCTCGCTGTCGAGGCCGAGCCTCGGCTCCGCAAGCCGGTTGCCGGCGGCGAAGCCCACGACCTTGTCGCCGTGGGCGACGACGAAGACGCTCGCTGTGGGCGCTGCCGCCGCCAGCACGCGCTCCCACAGCGCGACGCTCGCGTCGACCTGCATGCCGTCGAGGTAGGCGTCCGGAATGAGCCCGCGATAGGTCGCGCGCCAGCTGTCGATGCGCACACGCGCGATGTCCGGCGCGTCGGCGACGGCGGCAGGACGCAGCACGAGTTCAGCCATGGAACATCAGGCGATCACGGCACGCACTGCCGCCACGACGCGCTCGACGGTGAAGCAGAAGTGCTTGAACAGCACGGCGCCGGGCGCCGATTCGCCGAAGCGATCGAGTCCGACGACCGCGGCGCGCGGGTCGTCGGCGGCGCCGACGTACTTGCGCCAGCCATCGGTCACGCCCGCCTCGACGGCGATGCGCGCGACGTCGCGCTGCAGCACGAAGGCGCGATACGTCGCGTCCTGCCGATCGAAGATCCCGGTGCAGGGCATCGACACGACGCGCACCGCGACGCCGTCCCGGGCGAGCGCATCGCGCGCCCCGAGCGCCAGCGCCACCTCGGAGCCGGTCGCGATGATGAGCGCACGCGATCCCGCCACGTCGGCCGGAAAATCGGCGAGCACGTAGCCCCCGCGGCGGATCGCTGCGCTCGTCGAGGCGTCGCGCGCGACGAAGGGAACGTTCTGCCGCGTGAGCATCAGCGCGCTCGGCCCGTCCTCGCGCTCGATCGCCGCGGCCCACGCAAGCGCTGTCTCGACCGTGTCGCACGGCCGCCAGACGTCGAGCCCCGGAATGAGCCGCAGGCTCGCCGTGTGCTCGACCGACTGGTGCGTCGGTCCGTCCTCGCCAAGTCCGATGG
>JBDSLT010000379.1:0-6767 GCA_039916265.1 Casimicrobiaceae bacterium
AGCCGCCTTCGCCGACGGCAGCCTTCACGGCCTGGAATTTCGGGCGCTTCGCGAGCAGCGACTCGACGCGATCATGCGCTACATGTCGCGCGATGAGAAACGCCAGCGTCGCACCCAGCGTCGCGGACACGACGACCACCGCAAGTCCTGCGGCCAGCCCGAAGGCCATCCCCGCGATAACGGTCAGCACGGAAGCCGGCAACAGCGCTACTGTCGCGATAATGTAAACGAGCGCGAAAATGACCAGACCCCACGGACCGAGGCCCTCGATCCAGGCCTGGAAGGCGTCTACCCATTCTCCAACGGGTAGCAAAAACCAGCCACCGATCAGCAACGCCAAAAGCCCGATCCCGGCGCCCCACTTCAGGAGGGCGCCGTCGGGCTTGGTTGGGGACCGCGTACCCACAAGAGTTCTTAACTCAGGTTTCGACTGCACGAACGGGGAAGCTTCGGCGGACGCCACCGGCGGCAAGGCAAGCCCGCCGATGGCTCCAACGCATTTCGAAGCGCCACGCCGGCGGGTTACATCTGCCCCGTCTTGACACGGCCGGTCGCCGCGTCGACGTGCACCTCGCGCACGGTGGTCGAATTGGGCTCGCGCACCTGGAACGACCACGTCTGCTTGCCCTGCTGGTCGCCGACGTTGCCGCTCTCGATCGTTCCACCCGGCACCGCGGACAACGCCTTCTTCCGCGCGTCGGATTGGCTGATCATGGCGCTACCCACTGCGCCGGCGCCTACGCGCTTGCCTGCGACCTCACTTTGCGTATCGAACGCGCGATTGTCGCTGATCGGCGCAGTCGCGGTGGGCGCCTGCTTCATGCGACCGGAGGCTCCGGTTGTCGTGTCGCCCGGAACTCCTCTGCCCCCCACTTCGCTCTGCGTGTCGAACGCCTGATCGCGCTGGGCCTTGGTCATTGCCTTGCTGCCATTGCTCATCGTCGCGGGCGGCGTGATCCCGCTCGGGACCTTCTGGCCCACCACCTGGCTCGGTGTATCAAAGGCCGGATTCTTCACTTGAGCTGACGTCGGCGCGGCGGCCTTCATGCCGGCCTTGTGCGAAGGAGCCATCTTGTCCGGATGCGCCGTCTTCATGGCTGCCGCGTCGGCGCATTTAGCTTTGGCAGCAGCGCTCTTCGCGTCATTCATCGCCGCACCGGGCTTGCTCACGGCCTTGCCTGCGACTTCGCTCTGGCTGTCAAACGCGCGGTTCGAGCCCGTCGGCGCCTGCGCAGTCTTCGTGCCCATCGTTTCGACGCAATCCGTCGAGTGCTTCGACGTCGAGTGGCTGGCTCCGGTTGTCACCGGTACCGACGTGCCAGGCGACGCCCCGGTGCGGCCGACCGTCGTGCTCTGGGTGTCGATCGCCGGATTGGCGGGTTGCATTTGCGCCAGCACGGGCAGCGACGTACCGAGTGCAAGCGTCATGGCAATCACTGCAGGGCGCATTTTGCGTTTCATAGTCATAGTGCTTTATCTCCATCGGAAGAAAGGGTGAAACAGCAGGGTTACGTGGAACACGTACGAGAAGGGACCGTATGAGGCTTGCAGCGAGCGTACGGCGACGGATCACTGAAGCGCGGATACGATGGGAAGGGATACAGCATTCGTCCGCTTCCACATCATCGTCCTATGCAGCCCGCGAAGCTGGCGTCGGTCGGCCGATAAGACTGTGAGAGACGCGCGACTGCGCTGTGGGAGGTCGGCACGAGGGCGTAGGACCTGCCATTCAGGCGCAAGGGTCTTGCAGCGACCGCCGACGACGGACTGCATCCAATCCCGCGCCGCCTGCGTAGTTAGCTTGCGTGGTGCCGTTTCAGGCAGTGACTAAAACGTCCCCATGTCGGGACCTGCGCCATGCCGCGCACCCTTTACACCTTCTGGAGAACCGCACCATGAGAAATTTCCGCAAGCTTCCCACGATCGTTGCTGCCGGCGTCGTGTCGTTGGCCCTGTTCGCGCCGTACGCGTCGGCCGGGCATCTCAACATCGTGCTCGAGGCGAATCTCGACGGACGTGAAGAGGTTCGCGCCAACGCCGCCAACGACCGCATCGCCGGCGATCCCAACGGCCGCGCCACCGCTTATGTGTTCGGCATCGACGGCGACATGACGACGCTGTGCTACACGATCGTCGACGTGCAAAAGATTGCCGAACTCGACCTGCCGCCCGGCAACGGCCGCGCCGCGCACATCCACGAGGGCGCGCGCGGTAGCAACGGACCCATAGTCGCGAACCTCGCGTGGCCGCAGGACGGCCAGGCTGCGGATTGCCTGAAAGAAAGCCTGCCGAGCAAGTTCCCCACGGGCGAGCCCGGCATCGTGCAGCGCATCCTGAACAATCCGCAGGATTTCTACGTCAACATCCACAACACGAAGTATCCGGCCGGCGCACTGCGCGGCCAGCTGGTCGACACGGCCGATCACTGATCCACGCTTATCCGTTGATCGACGGGTAGTGGTTTCGCGCCCCGCGTTGTGGGCGCGACCGTTTTGGGGTCGCCAACATCCGTCGGCGGATCCGCGACCTCGAGGGTGGATAATGTGGAGCCCCGTCGCGGGCTGCGCGCAAGTGGTGCGCGGAAACCTGCTCCCAATCGATGTGCGTGCCCGCTCCTCACGTTTCGACGTCGTCCCACCCGATGAATCTGCGCGGCTGAACGCCGCCGACCCGTTCGCGCCAGCGCGAGGCTGGCTTGCCGGGCAGGGCTTCACGCCATTCGCGTTCCAGGAAGAGGTCTGGGCCGCATTCGCGTGCGGCGAATCCGGCCTCGTCCATGCACCGACCGGCATGGGCAAGACCTACGCCGCGTGGCTCGGTCCGCTGCTGCTCGGGCCCGCCGGCGCGCCGGCGGCTCCACCGCCACTCACCGTGCTGTGGTTGACGCCGCTGCGAGCGCTGGCGGCCGACAGCGGGCTTGCGCTTGCGCGCGCCGCGCAGGCGTTGCAGCCGCACTGGACGATCGACGTGCGCACTGGCGACACGCCCGCCGCCGCGCGCGCCCGCCAGGATCGCCGGTTGCCCACCGCGCTCGTGACTACGCCGGAATCGCTCACGTTGCTGTTGTCGCGCGCGGACTGGCGCGAGCGCTTCGCGCACGTTGCCGCAGTCGTCGTCGACGAGTGGCACGAGCTGATGGCATCGAAACGCGGCGTGCAGGTCGAGCTCGCGCTCGCGCGGCTGCGCAGCGCGCGTCCCGCGCTGCCGACGTGGGGACTCTCCGCGACGCTCGCGAACCTGGACCAGGCGCTCGATTGTCTGCTCGGCACGGCGCGCGGCGCCGGCGTTGGCCGGATCGTGCGCGGCCTCGCCGCCAAGGTCATCACGATCGAGACGGCACGGCCGGCGACGATCGAGCGCTTCCCCTGGGGCGGCCACATCGGGCTCAAGCTGCTGCCGCAGGTGATTCGAGCGATCGACAACGCGCGCTCCACGCTCGTGTTCACGAACGTTCGCTCGGCGGCGGAGATCTGGTACCAGGCGATCCTGGAAGCGCGCCCCGACTGGGCCGGGCGCATCGCGCTTCACCACGGCTCGCTCGAGCGCGAGGTGCGCGATTGGGTCGAGGACGGGCTGCGGCGCAACGCGCTGCGCGCGGTAGTGTGCACATCGAGCCTCGACCTCGGCGTCGACTACGCGCCCGTCGACCAGGTGCTGCAGATCGGCAGCCCCAAAGGCGTTGCGCGGCTCCTGCAGCGCGCCGGCCGCAGCGGGCATCAGCCGGGGGCCGTGTCGAAGGTGACCGTGGTGCCGACGCAGGCCCTCGAGCTGGTCGAGGCCGCGGCGGCGCGCGAGGCCGCTGCGGAGCGCGCGATCGAGCCGCGCATCCCCGTCGCCAATGCGCAGGATGCGCTCACGCAGCACCTTGTGACCTGCGCGCTCGGCGGCGGCTTCCGGCCGGCGGAGCTGTGCGCCGAAATCCGCAGCACGCACGCCTATGCGCGGCTATCCGACGTCGAGTGGCAGTGGGCGCTCGACTTCGTCGTCCACGGCGGCGCGAGTCTCAACGCGTACCCCGAATATCGGCGTGTCGTGATCGGCGACGACGGCGTCGCGCGCGTCCCCGATGCGCAGATCGCCCGGCGCCATCGAATGCAGATCGGCACCATCGTCAGCGACGCAAGCGTCACGGTGCAGATGCGCAACGGGCGCCGCCTCGGCCACGTCGAGGAGTCGTTCATCGCGCGCCTTTCGCCCGGCGATACCTTCGTGTTCGCGGGGCGCGTGCTCGAGTTCGTCCGCGTGCGCGAGATGACGGCGTGGGTGAAGCCCGGACGCCCCGGGTCGGCGATCGTTCCGCGCTGGGCCGGATCGAAAATGCCGCTGTCCTCGCTGCTGTCCGACCGCACGCGCAAATTGATCGGCGACGCGAAGCGCGGCGTCTACGCCTCGGACGAACTCAGGCTGGTGCGCCCGCTCCTCGAGCTGCAGCGGCGCTGGTCCGCGCTTCCCGACGAGCGCGAATGGCTGATCGAGCGCATCACCACGCGCGACGGACACTACCTCTTCTTCTATCCGTTCGAGGGCCGCCTTGCGCACCTGGGCCTGGCGACGCTGTTCAGCTATCGGCTGTCGCGCGCGACTCCCCGCAGCTTCAGCCTCATGATCAACGATTACGGCTTCGGCCTGGCCGCGCCGGTGCCCGTCGAGCTGACGCTCGGTGAAATCGGCAACCTGCTCGCCGCGCCGAACGTGGAACGCGACATGCTCGCGGGCCTCAATGCCGCGGAACTCGGCCGGCGCCAGTTCCGCGAGATCGCGCGCGTTGCCGGCCTCGTCTTCCAGGGATATCCCGGCCAGCCGCAGTCCAACCGACACCTGCAGGCGTCGAGCGGCCTCCTCTACGACGTGTTCGCGCAGTACGACCCCGACAATCTCCTCCTCACGCAAGCGGTGCGCGAAGTGATGGAGCGCCAGCTCGAAGCGCCGCGCCTCGCGTCTGCGCTCACGCGTCTGCGCGGCGCGCGGCTGCTGCTGACCGCGCCCGCGCGCCCGACGCCTTTCGCGTTCGCGCTGATGGTCGAAATGTTCCGCGAGAAGCTGACGACCGAGGCACTCGATGCCCGCGTGTCGCGAATGGTCGACGCGCTCGAGCAGGCCGCCGGCGCGGGCGAGCGATAGCGGCGGCACTTTCCGGTAAGCTGGCGCCTCGTCTTCCACAATGAACACTTCATCCCCTTTCGATCTCACCGGCCGGGTTGCGCTCGTCACCGGCGCCGCGCGCGGACTGGGTCACGCGATCGCCACGGCGCTGTCCGACGCCGGCGCGACCGTCATATTCAACGGCCGCGACCTCGACGCGCTCGAGGCCGCGCGCGGCTCGCTCGCGGCGGCGGGGCGCAAGACCGACGCCGTCGTCTTCGACGTCACCGATCAAGACGCGGTCAACGCCGGCATCGCCGCCATCGAGCGCAAGCACCGCGCGCTCGACATCGTCGTCAACAATGCCGGCATCCAGCGACGCAACGCCGTCCACGCCTTTGCGAAGGCCGACTGGGATGCGGTGATCGCCACCAACCTGACGGCGCCGTTTCTGGTCGCGCAGGCGGTCGTCCCCGGCATGAAGGCGCGCGGGCGCGGTGCGATCATCAACATCGCCTCGCTGACCAGCGAGCTGGCCCGGCCCAACATCGTCCCCTACACCGCGGCCAAGGGGGGCGTGCGCCAGTTGACGCGCGGCCTCGCGGTCGAGCTCGCGCCCGACGGCATCCGGGTGAACGCGATCGCCCCCGGCTACTTCACGACCGAGATGAACCGCGCGCTGCTCGACAATCCGGAGTTCGTCGCATGGGTGAACATGCGCACGCCGATGAAGCGCTGGGGAGAACCTGCCGAACTCGGCGGGCTCGCCGTCTTCCTCGCGTCGGATGCCGCCAGCTACATCACCGGGCAGACGTTCTATGTCGACGGCGGAATGAGCGTGAACCTGTAGCGCTGGCGCGCCCTAGCCGCCGTGGCTCGCGAGCGCCTTGCGGCGGTCCAGCAACCGATAGAGCCATGTCAGCCCGGCGCTGGTGGTGGTGGCCGGCTTGTACTCGCAGCCGATCCAGCCCTCGTACTTGAGCTCGTCGAGCAGCCGGAACAGATACTCGTAGTTGATCTCCCCGACGTCCGGCTCGTGCCGCCCCGGCACGCCGGCGATCTGGATGTGACCGATGTGGGGCAGCCAGCGCTTCAGCTTCTCGGTGAGGTCGCCCTCGACGATCTGCGCGTGGTAGAGGTCCATCTGGACCTTGAGGTTCGGCGCACCGACCTCGCCGCGAATCGCGTGCGCGTCAGCTTGCGTCGCCAGCAGATAGCGCGGCACATCGCGATGATTGAGCGGCTCGATCGTAATGGTCACGTCCTGTGCAGCCGCCTCGACGCAGGCAAATTTCAGGTTGCGCACGTAGACGCGGCGCCGGCTCGCGCGCTCGTCGGCGTCGGCGTCTTCGGGCAGGACACCGGCCATCACGTGCAGCCGCGGGCAATGCAGGCCTTCGGCGTAGCGTAGCGCCTGCACGATCCCGGCCTGGAACTCGTGCTCGCGGCCGGGGATGGACGCAACGCCGCGATCGCCCGCCTCCCAGTCGCCCGGGGGCGTGTTGAACAGGACGACTTCGAGCTTGTGCGGAACGACGCGCGCCTTGACTTCCTTGACCTGGTAGTCGTAGGGGAACGCAAACTCGACTGCACGAAAACCCGCGTGCGCCGCCTCGCCGAAGCGGTCGAGGAACGGCGATTCGGTAAAGAGGAAGCTCAGATTCGCGGAGAACCGCGGCATAAGT
>JBDSLT010000380.1:0-4047 GCA_039916265.1 Casimicrobiaceae bacterium
TGAGACGACACGCAATTGCGGTAGTGACCAAGGCTACCTATCTCGCCGACCAGTCGGACCCGGCCAAGAACCAATACGTGTTCTCGTACACGATCAAGGTCACCAATACCGGCGAGGTGTCGGCGCAACTCGTCAGCCGGCACTGGTTCATCACCGACGGCGATCATCGCGTGCAGGAAGTCAAGGGACTCGGCGTCGTCGGCCAGCAGCCGGTGCTGAAACCCGGCGAATCGTTCGAGTACACGAGCGGCGCGAGCATTCCGACACCCGTGGGCACGATGAAGGGCACCTACCAGATGGTCGGCGAGGACGGCACGACCTTCGACGCGCCGATTCCCCCTTTCACGCTGTCCGTGCCGCGCACCTTGCATTGATCCGCGTCCGCGTTGCCGCGCGCTCGAAGGGTCAGCGTCGCTCCTCGTCGGGGGGTTTCCCGGTTGGGTCCGGCTTGCGCCGCGCGCCCATCGTCCACGCGACGATGCCCACCGCGATCAGTAGCGCGACCGCCGCTTCGAGATAGATCCAGCCCATGCGATGCTCGCTCCGTCCAGCGTTCTGCGTCGTTGCCGCGATTCTCGTCGCCGCATGCCAGGTGTTGCCGCCGGCACCTCCGGTTCCGCCCCCCACGCCGCCGCCGCCCGCACCCGCGCCGGAGTCGCCGCGCGCGACTTTTACGCCCGTCCCCTACTCCGCGCTGCCCGGATGGGCCGACGACGATCTTGCCGCGACGTGGCCTGCGCTCGTCGTCGGCTGCCGCACGCTGGTCGCGAACACCCGGACGCGGGCGACCTGGGAGCGTCCCTGCGCAGCCGCCGAGCGCGTCGACGGCCGCGACCGTCGCGCGGTGCGCGCGTATTACGAAGGATACTTCAGTCCGTATCGGATCGAGGCTGCCGACGGCCGCGACACCGGACTCGTCACCGGCTATTACGAACCGCAACTCCGCGGCTCGCGCACACCGACCGCGGCGTTCACCGTGCCGCTGTACGCGATCCCCGACGATCTTCTGACCGTCGACCTGACGCTGCTCTTTCCCGAGCTCAAGGACAAGCGCGTGCGCGGTCGCGTCGACGGCAAGCGCGTCGTGCCGTACTGGCCGCGTGCCGACATCGAGCGCGGCAAGGCCCCGCTCGCCGGCAAGGCACTGGCTTACGTCGCCGAGCCCGTCGATGCGTTTTTCCTGCAGATCCAGGGCTCCGGCCGCGTCAGGCTGCCTGACGGGACCGCGCTGCGCCTGGGCTACGCCGACCAGAACGGCCACCCCTTCCGTTCGGTCGCGCGCGTGCTGATCGAGCGCGGCGAACTCACGCTCGAGCGCGCGTCGAAGCAGTCGATCGAGGCGTGGGGCCGCGCCAATCCGGACAAGCTCCCCGCGCTGCTCGACGAGAACCCGAGCTACGTGTTCTTTCGCGAGGTGGCGGCGCCGGCGCCGGGCTCGCTCGAAGCGCAGATCGACGGGCCGATCGGCGCACTCGGCGTGCCGCTCCTCGCGCAGCGGACGATCGCCGTCGATCCACGGGCGGTTCCGCTCGGCGCACCGGTGTTCCTGGCCACGACGCTGCCGCTGTCGGCGCAGCCGCTTAATCGCCTGACGCTCGCGCAGGACACGGGCGGCGCCATCCGCGGCGCAGTGCGCGCGGACTTTTTCTGGGGCTTCGGCGACGACGCCGGACGCGAGGCGGGCCGGATGCGGCAGGACGGACGGATGTGGCTTCTCTGGCCGAAGGACGCGCCGCCGCCCGGACCGTGACGCAAGCTCGCGTAGTCAGGAACTACGCGAGCGCGAGCGCCGGCCCGCCCTCCGGCCCGCTCTTCCGTCTACTCGAGGCCGCCCATCTGCGACTGCTGGTAGTTGGCGACGCCCACCTTGTCGATCAGCTCGAGTTGCGTCTCCAGCCAGTCGATGTGCCCTTCCTCCGATTCGAGGATGCGCCGGAAGAGGTCGCGGCTCACGTAATCGCCCGTGGTCTCGCAGTCGGCGATCGCGACCTTCAGGACCGGGTGCGCGGCGAGCTCGAGCTTGAGGTCGCAGGACAGCGCTTCCTTCACGTCCTCCCCGACCCATAGCTTGTGGAGATCCTGCAGGTTCGGCAGCCCTTCGAGGAACAGGATGCGCTCAATGAGCGCATCGGCATGCTTCATCTCGTCGATCGATTCCTTGCGCTCGTATTCGCCGAGCCTTCGAAAACCCCAGTGATCGAACTGACGGCGATCAACCAGTACTTCGTGCACGCGAAGATGTTCGACACGGTGGTGGACGTTCCGCAAGCGTTCCTGTGGCGAGACCCGTGGCGAATCCGGATCACCCAGGCGCATCAATGTTTCCGCGGCTTTGAGAGTGTGCGCACACTATCTTTGTAAACCTTGCAGATAGCGAGCTAAGGTCTTGAGGCCCAACGACGACGACGACGTCACGCCCGCAACGGCGCCAAACCACGGGCGCGTTTTCAGGCCGGAGGCAGCACGTCGCCGGCCTGCTGGTCGGCGTGATACGACGAGCGCACCAGCGCGCCGACCGCGGCATGCCGGAATCCCAGCGCGTAGGCCTGCCGCTCGAACGCCACGAACGCGTCCGGATGCACGTAGCGCAGCACGGGAAGATGGCCCTTGGATGGTTGCAGGTACTGGCCGAGAGTCAGCATCTCGATGTCGTGCGCGCGCATGTCGCGCATCGTCGCGATGATCTCGTCGTCGGTCTCGCCGAGGCCGACCATCAGGCCGGACTTGGTCGGGACCGCCGGAAAGCGGCGCTTGAACTCCTGCAAAAGCCTGAGCGAATGGGCGTAGTCGGATCCCGGCCGCACCTGCTTGTAGAGCCGCGGCACGGTCTCGAGGTTGTGGTTCATGACATCGGGAGGTGCGCCCGCTAGGATGTCGAGCGCGCGCTCCAGCCGTCCGCGAAAGTCCGGCACGAGCACTTCGATCTGCGTGCCCGGCGAGCGCTCCCGCACCGCGCGGATGCAGTCGATGAAATGCTGCGCGCCGCCGTCGCGCAAGTCGTCGCGGTCGACGCTCGTGATGACGACGTAACGGAGCTTGAGCGCAGCGATGGCGTCGGCGAGGTTCGCCGGCTCGTTCGCGTCGAGCGGCAGCGGCCGCCCGTGACCGACGTCGCAGAACGGGCAGCGGCGGGTGCACAGGTCGCCCATGATCATGAACGTGGCGGTCCCCTTGCCGAAGCACTCGCCGATGTTCGGGCACGACGCTTCCTCGCACACCGAGTGCAGGTTGCGCTCGCGCAGGATCTGCTTGATTTCGTGGAAGCGCGGCGAAGACGGCGCCCGCACGCGGATCCACTCGGGCTTGCGCAACACCTCCGCCGCGACGACCTTGATGGGGATGCGCGCCGTCTTCGCGTTGCCTTTGTGCTTGACGCCGGCGGCGTTGGCGGCTTCCGAGGGGTCGCGGAGGTCCATGTTCGATGCGGCGATGAGCCAGTCGATTCGGCGCCACGAGGGGCGATCGAGAGCAGCGTAGCACGCCGGGTACGGCTACTTCGGCAGCCGCGAGATCGCCGTCTTCGCCAGCGACTGGAACGCCGGCTTCACCACGTCCGGGCTCATTCCCGCCGGAACGTCGAGTGCGTTGGGAATCATGTGCGTGCGGCGAGGTGCGCCGCAACGATCGGCGCCAGCGCGCGTCCCGCCTCGTCCACCGTGCGCGCAACGCAAAGATCGCGCAGTTGCGTGACGGCCAGGCCGGGGAAGCCGCAGGGATCGATGTCGGCGAACGGCGCCAAGTCCATCGCCACATTGACGGCGAGCCCGTGGTACGTGCAGCCGTTACGCACCTTCAAGCCGAGCGCGGCAATCTTCGCCTCGCCCTGCGGGCGCGCGACGTAGACACCGGGGGCCGACGCCTTGCCGTAGGCCGAAATCCCAAGCGATTCAAGCCAGTGCACCACCGCGCTTTCGAGCCGCCGCACCATGTCGCGCACGCCGAGCCGCGCGCGCCGCAGGTCGTACAGGACGTACATCACGAGCTGGCCGGGACCGTGGTAGGTCACCTGCCCGCCCCGGTCGACCTTGAGGACCGGGATGCCGCTGT
>JBDSLT010000381.1:0-3353 GCA_039916265.1 Casimicrobiaceae bacterium
GACCGCTACGCGTTCGACGCGACCACGAACCGGGGACAGTTCGAATCGTCGCTGCGCAAGGGATCGCTGTCGGTCGTGTCCGGCCGCATCGCCCGGCAAACGCCCTCCGCGATGACGGTGCGCACGCCGTCGACGCTGCTGGGCGTGCGCGGGACGGAGTTCGTCGTCGGTGTCGATCAGTAGACTCGTTCGCGCCGCGGCGCTCGGCGCGTTGATCGCGCTGGCGGGCGGCTGCGCCACGCGCAGCGAGACGATCGTCCTGCTGCCGCAGCAGGACGGACGCGAGACCGCGGTCAGCGTCCAGCGCGAAGGCAAGGAGCCGGTCGTGCTCGACAAGCCCTACGCGGCGGTCACGCAGTCGCAGTTCGGGCGCGAAACCTACACGTCCAGCGCCGGAGAAGTCGCAAAGACCTTCGGTGCCGCACTCGGCGCGCAGCCGCCGCGCGCCGCCGCGTTCACGCTCTACTTCGTCGAGGGAAAGGACGAGTTCACCGACGAATCGAAGCGCGTCGTGGAGAGCATGTTCGCCGAGATCGCTCGCCGGAGCGTTCCCGACGTGATCGTCATCGGCCACACGGACACCGTCGGCAGCGACCCCGCAAACGACGCGCTGGCGCTGCAGCGGGCCGAGCTTGTCCGCCGCGAACTGATCCGCCGCGGTGTTGCCGCCGAAGCGGTTCAAGCGAGCGGCCGCGGCAAGCGCGAGCTGGCGGTGCCAACCCCCGACAACGTCGCCGAGCCGCGCAACCGCCGCGTCGTGATCCTCGTGCGCTGACGACAGGCTGCGGGCGGCGGCCCTCATCCGGCGCCGTTCCATCGCAGCGCCAGCACGGTGAGATCGTCGGCGGGTTCCGCCCCGGCGGCGAATGCCGCAACATCCGCGCGCAGCGCGGCAACGACGGCGCGCGCGTCGGGACGCGTTGCAGCGATGCGGCTCAACGTCGCGTCCGCGCGCCGCGTGCCGTAGGACTCGCCCGCGGGATTGCGCGCGTCGCCGACCCCGTCAGTGACGATGCACAGCATGTCGCCGGCAGACAGCTGGCGCTCCGCACCGCGGTACGCATAATCATCGACCGCGCACAGCGGCGGACCGTCGCCGTCGGTGATGCGAGTGAGCGCGCCGCCGTCCGCCGGCAGCAGATACGGGTTCTCGTGCCCGGCGTTGCAGTACGCGAGCTCGCCGCTCGCCAGGTCGAGGATGCCGGCGAAAGCCGTCACGAACAGCATCTCGGGATTGTCGCGCGACACTTCGGTGTTCGCCGCCGCCATCAGCGATCCGACGTCGCTGTCCTGCCCGCGCAGCGCGATGCTCTTGTACAGCGCCTTGCTGATCGCCATGAAGATGCTCGCGGACAGTCCCTTGCCGGCGACGTCGCCGACCATGAAGAAGAGGCGCCGACCGTCGAGACGGAAGAAGTCGTAGAGATCGCCGCCGACTTCGCGCGCGGGCTGCATCGACGCCGCCAGCTCGACCCGCGATTCGCCGTCGAAAAGCGAGGGCGACGGCAGCAGTCCCGTCTGGATGCGCTGCGCCGCCGCGAACTCGCCCGCAACTCGCGCTTCGTTGACGCGCGATACCAGAAGCACCGCCTCGAGCGTCTTGCGCTGCCGCGTCGCTTCGCGCAGCGTCAGATAAAGCAGCGCAAGGAACAGCAGCAGCAGCAGCAGCCCCGGCGTGACGGCGTCGAAGAGCCAGCGATCGCGCAGGAATGCCGCGTACGCCAGCACAACCGGAAAGCCGATGCAGGCGAAGGTCAGGAGCGCCGTGGTCAACGGCGCGAAGCGCGGCGTTACCCACACGAGCAGCGAGCCCAGTGCGACGAAGAGCGCCACTTCGAGCACGCGCGCCGACGCCGGCCGCCGCAGCCACGCGCGATCGAGCACGTTCTCTACCACCTGCGCCTGCACCTCCACCGCGGGCATCGACTCGCCCAGCGGCGTCTGCTGCGGGCTCGCGAGGCCCTCGGCGGTGGCGCCAATCAGCACGAAGCGATCGGCGAACCTCCCCGAATCGACGCTGCCCTCGTACACATCTACCGCGGAGACATAGCGCTGCGGATCGCGTTGCGCGAAATAGATACGCAGAGCGCCGTCGCGTTCGGTCGGCACCGCGAGCGTGCCGACTTCGACGCCGCGGACCGCGCCGCGGTCGGCGACGAGCCGCAGCACCGGCGCCTGCTCGGCGACACGCAGCATGTCGACCGCGAATCCGGGCGTCAACGTGCCGTTCACGTCGAACACCAGCGGCACCCGGCGGACGACGCCGCCCGGCTGCGCGATGGAGATCAAGCCCCGCCCCGCCGCCGCCACGTCGATCTCTTCGATGTTGCCGAGAACCCCCGCGTATTTCGCGAACGCCAATTCGCCGATCACCGGGACCGCGGCGCCGGTGCCGCGCACCAGGATCGGCGGGGCGCGCAGCCTGGCGCCGGTGCGCTCGCCCGCGCCAGCCAGCGCCAGCACCACCGGCGCGCCGGTGATCGCCGACGCCAGTACCGAATCGTTCGACGGCAGCGACGCGATCCGCTCGACCAGCGTCGGATCGGCGGCGCCCGCCTGCTCGAGCGCGCGCGCCGGAGACAGGCGGTCGGGCTCGGTCATCAGAACGTCGACGCCGATGGCGGCTGGCCGTGCGCGCGCGATGTTGCGCACGACGCGGGCCAGCACCGTGCGCGGCCACGGCCACTGGCCGAGCGCGGCGATGCTCTTTTCGTCGATGTCGACCACCAGCGTCGAAGGCGATGCCGCCACGCGCGGCGACAGCGCCTGATAAGCGTCGAAGCCCGCTGCCTGCAGGCGCGCGAGCCATGCGGGCTCCATCGACAGCAGCGCGGCCAGCGCCAGGAGAATCGCGAATCCCGCGATGCGGATGCGGCCCGAAGCCACCGGCGCCGTTTCCGCGACGCGCGGTTCGGTCACAGATCGATTTCCATTCCGTCGTAGGCGGAGGTGATGGTGAGCGGCGCGCCGGCGCGCGTGATCTCCTCGAAGCGGCGCGTGTCGGCGAGGACTCGCGCGAGCGTCGCGTCGCTCGACGCAGGCTCGTGGTGGAACATGCACAGATGACCCACGTTGGCGCGCTGGCAGATTTCCACGCCGACGATGTTGCTCGAATGTCCCCAGTCGGCCTTCACCGAGATGGCTTCGACGAGCGAATACATCGCGTCGAAGATCACGAGGTCGGCGTCGCGGAAGAACTCGACGAAGCCGTCGGTCTCCTTCATGTCGGCGAGCGAGTGCTCGGAGTCGGTCGAGTAGACGATGCTGCGTCCGTCCCGTTCGAAGCGGTAACCGTAGGAATCGCCGGCGTGGCGCTGCTTTTTCAGCGTGACGCCCATGCCGGCGATGTCATG
>JBDSLT010000382.1:0-5609 GCA_039916265.1 Casimicrobiaceae bacterium
CGCATTGGCCGCGGGTGGTGCCCCTGGCTTTCTGGCACCCGATCACTATGCCCAGATCTTCAGTGCCCACGGCACGATGATGATCTTCTTCGTCGCCATGCCGTTCGTGATCGGCCTCATGAACTTCGTCGTTCCGCTCCAGCTTGGCGCGCGCGACGTGGCCTTCCCGACCCTCAACTCGGTCGGCTTCTGGCTCACGGCGACGGGCGCTCTGCTCGTCAACATCTCGCTCGTGGTCGGAGAGTTCGCGCGCACGGGCTGGCTGCCGTATCCGCCGCTCTCGGAGCTTCAGTACTCGCCCGGCGTCGGTGTCGACTACTACCTGTGGGCGCTGCAGATCTCGGGCGTCGGCACGCTGCTGACCGGGATCAACTTCACCACCACCATCCTGAAGCTGCGCGCGCCGGGCATGGGCTACGGCCGCATGCCGATCTTCTGCTGGACGGCGCTCGCCTCGAACCTGCTGATCGTCGCCGCCTTCCCGATCCTGACCGCCACCTTCGCGATGCTGCTGCTCGACCGCTATCTCGGCTTCCACTTCTTCACGACCGACGCCGGCGGCCACGCGATGATGTACATCAACCTGATCTGGGCGTGGGGTCATCCCGAGGTCTACATCCTGATCCTGCCGGCGTTCGGCGTCTTCTCCGAGGTGATCTCGACCTTCTCGGGCAAGCCGCTGTTCGGCTACCGCTCGATGGTCGCGGCGACGCTCGGAATCTGCGTGCTCTCCTTCATGGTCTGGCTGCACCATTTCTTCACCATGGGCAGCGGCGCCGACGTCAACGCCTTCTTCGGCGTCATGACCATGGTGATCGCCGTGCCGACCGGCGTGAAGGTCTTCAACTGGCTCGCGACGATGTGGAAGGGCTCGATCACCCTCGAGACGCCGATGCTGTTCGCCATCGGCTTCCTGTTCCTGTTCACCCTCGGGGGCTTCACCGGCCTGATCCTCGCGATCACGCCCGTCGACGTGCAGTTCCAGGACACGTACTACGTCGTGGCGCACTTCCACTACGTGATGGTCGCGGGCAGCCTGTTCGCGTTCTTCGGCGGCACTTACTTCTGGCTCCCGAAGTTCACCGGCACGATGTACGACGAGAAGCTCGGCAAGATCCACTTCTGGTGCTCGTTCATCTTTTTCAACATCACGTTCTTCCCGATGCACTTCCTCGGGCTCGCCGGCATGCCGCGACGCATTCCCGACTACGCGCAGCAGTTCGCCGACTGGAACATGATCGCTTCGATCGGCGCCTTCGGCTTCGGCCTGTCGCAACTCATCTTCCTCTACGCGGTGCTGAAGTGCGTGCGCCACGACGGAGAGAAGGCGCCAGCGAAGCCGTGGGACGGCGCCGACACGCTCGAATGGACGCTGCCGTCGCCCGCGCCATATCACACGTTCGAGACGCCGCCGGTCGTCAAGTGAAAGCGCAAAGCGCACGCGCCGAGGCGCCACGATGACGACGGCGCCGGTCGAGAGCACGCACAGGCAGCGCGCCGCCAATCGCCGCACGGCGGCGCTGCTGTTCGCGATCGTCGCCGTGTTCTTCGTCGGTTTCATCGCGTCGCGGTACCTGGCGGACTTTGCCACCGGCATGACGGTCGTCGGCCTCGCGGTGCTGCTGTTCCTGGTGGTCGCGATCGGCCGCAACCTGCGCAGCGGCAAGTGAAGACAGCCGAGCATCCAGTGAGCGACCATTGAACGACGATCAGCGCCGCTCCAATCGCCGCCTGCTGACGCGGCTTGTCGTCGTCGTCGTCGCGATGTTCGGCTTCGGTTACGCGCTGGTGCCGTTCTACGAGAAGATCTGCGAAGTGACCGGCCTGCGCAACATCGCGCAGGCGGACGTTCCGGCGAACACGCAGGTCGACGTCACGCGCTTCGTGCGCATCGAGTTCGACACCAACGTGCGCAACCTGCCGTGGCAATTCAAGCCGCGCGAGCCGATCATCTCGGTGCACCCGGGCGCGCTGACCTACGCCACCTTCGAAGTGGTCAACATGACCGATCGCCCCATGACCGGCCAGGCGATCCCGAGCTACGGTCCGCAATACGCCGCGCAGTACTTCCGCAAGCTCGACTGCTTCTGTTTCGCCCGGCAAACGCTGGCGCCGGGCGAGCGCCGCGAGATGCCCGTCGTCTTCGTGATCGACCCGGCGGCGCCGCGCGATCTGGTCACGATCTCGCTTTCGTACACGTTCTTCGAGGTCGAGGGCAACGGCAGCGGCAGTGGCAGCGGCAGCCCGGGCAAGGGCTGACCCGCGCCGTCAACACCGCAACGGACAACGACGATGCCGAACTCCAGGAGTCACCGATGAGTGCAGTCACCGCCCCGGGCGCCAAGCCGTACTACTTCGTCCCGCAACCGTCGCACTGGCCGATCATCGGTTCCTGCGCGCTGTTCCTGCTGGCGCTCGGCGCCGCGCTGTGGTTCAACGCCTACCCGGCGGGACCGTGGCTCGTGCTGGCGGGTTTCGCGGTGCTTACGTACATGCTGTTCGGCTGGTTCGGCCGCGTGATCGGCGAATCGGAGGGCCATCTCTACAACCGCAAGGTCGATGCGTCGTTTCGCTGGAGCATGAGCTGGTTCATTTTCAGCGAGGTCATGTTCTTCGCCGCGTTCTTCGGCGCGCTCTTCTACATTCGCAACCTGTCGGTACCGGGGCTCGGCGATTCGATGACCGGCCGGGTTTTGTGGCCGGGCTACGCGGCGCAGTGGCCGACGGTCGGCCCGTATTTCAAGGAGCAGTTCACGCCGATGGGGGCGATGGGCATTCCGCTCCTCAACACGATCATCCTGCTCACGTCCGGCGGGACGCTGACGATCGCGCACCACGCGCTCAAGTCGGGCAAGCGTGGCGCGCTGTATTTCTGGCTGTTCGCCACGATCGTGCTGGGCTTCACGTTCCTGGGTTTCCAGGCCTACGAGTACATCCACGCGTACTCGCAGCTCAACCTGAAGCTGTCGACGGGCGTCTACGGCTCGACCTTCTTCATGCTGACGGGCTTCCACGGCCTCCACGTCACGATCGGCGCGATCATGCTCTCCGTGATGCTCGGCCGCGCGCTCAAGGGCCACTTCACGCCCGACCATCATTTCGCATTCGAAGCGGCGGCGTGGTACTGGCACTTCGTCGACGTCGTCTGGCTGCTGCTGTTCGTGCTCGTGTACTGGCTCGCGTGACCCGGCAGCCGGTCGCGATCCAAAAGGCCGCCTTCGTGCGGCCTTTTCGCTTTAGTTGCGGCGATCAGTGCAACCCGCCGCCGGGGCTGATCCAGCCCATCCAGTACGAAACGACGAGAAACGCGACGAGCGACGCCGAGAGCAGCACGCGGATGCCGAGCGTGATCATCACGCGGTTGCCGCGGCCGTGGTCGCGATACAGGAACACGCCCGCGAGGACGAGCGCGGTGACGACGGCGACGAGCGCGATGACGACGACGATGCGCATGGCGCGCCTAGTGTAGGGCCGCGCGCGCAACGTGCCAATCGGAGCCTCTTCCAATGGCATATGCGTCTGAAGCGGGGGCCGTGTTTCCAACGGCATATGCGTCTGAAACAGTCATTTGGGGTCGATCATGATCGATGGTGATCGATATGAACGAAGCACGGCTCGACACGATCGAGCAGATCCGGGAGTTTCTGGCCGGCACCGCGGACGTTGTTTTTTCGACCACGGAGGACCAGGCGGCGCGGCACCGCTTCGTCGCCACGGTACTGAAGCGACATCGATACTACAAGCTCCGCAAGGGTCATCGCGGGGTACTGTTCGCCTACTTGCAGCGGCTGACCGGCTACACCCGACAACATCTGACCAAGCTGGTCGGCCGGTATCGGCAGAAGCATCACTTGCACCCGGGTACGCGGGCCAGCCGGACCAGCTTCAGGAGCCGCTTCGGCGCAGCGGACATCACCTTGCTGGCGCAGCTCGATGCCCTGCACAACACACTCTCTGGCCCGGCGACCAAAGTGCTGCTGTGGCGTGCCTGGCAGTCCTTCGGCGACGCGCGCTATGCGAAGCTGGCCGGCATCTCGGTGTCGCACCTTTACAATCTGCGCGCCAGTACCGGCTACCGCAAACAACGCATGGTTTGGAGTCGCACCCGCCCGGCGCCGGTCAAGATCGGCATCCGCAAAGCGCCTGCGCCACAAGGATTACCGGGCTACATCCGGATCGACACGGTGCATCAGGGCGATCAGGACGGCCTGAAGGGTGTCTATCACCTGAACGCCGTCGACATCGTCATCCAGTGGGAGGTGGTGGCGGCGGTGGAACGCATCGGCGAAGCCTTCCTGCTGCCGGTAATCGCGCTCATGCTCGACAGCTTCCCATTCACCGTGCTCGGCTTCCATTCGGATTGCGGGTCGGAGTACGTCAATCAGGACATTGCCAGAATGCTGAACAAGCTCAATGTCGAATTCACCAAATCCAGGCCGCGGCACTGCAACGATAATGCCCTGGCTGAATCGAAGAATGGCGCGGTGATTCGCAAGACCATGGGCTACGCGCATATCCCGCAGAAGCACGCCGCCATCATCAACCAGTTCTATGCCGATGCGCTCAACCCCTACCTCAACTTCCACCGGCCGTGCTACTTCGCCGTGGACACCATCGATGTTAAGGGCAAGGTCAAGAAGACCTACCCTCACGACCAAATCATGACGCCCTACGACCGCCTCACCTCGATCCCCGACTATGCGTCGACACTGCGACCCGACGTAACGGCGGAAACCCTCCGGCGGCGCTCAGTCACCAGGAGCGACAATGACGCTGCAAAGCACGTTCAGGAGTCGCGCGCACGGCTCTTTCAGATGCTCAACCGTCGATCCAAAGTAGCTGCCTGACTCAGAACCATTTCAGACGCTTCTTATAATTGGAAAATACTATCGGACAGGATCCGCCGTGGCGGCGCGTGCTGCCGACGATCGCCACGATCGTGGGCGTCGCCGTGTTCGTCGCCGCGGGGAACTGGCAGCGGGGTCGGATGGACGAGAAGGGCCGCCTGCGCGCGCAACTCGACGCGGCTTCGGCTGCGCCTCCCCTGGCGGTGCCGCGCGGCGTCGTCGACTGGCAGGCGTGGCGCTTTCGCCCCGTCGTCGCGACCGGAACCTTCGACGCCGCCCGACAGATCCTCATCGACAACAAGGTGCATGCCGGCGTGGTGGGATACGACGTCGTGACGCCCCTTGCGCTTGCGGATGGCCGCGTCGTGCTCGTCGACCGCGGCTTCGTTCCGGGCGGCCCCGTGCGCACCGTGCTGCCGGACGTGCCGCCGGCGCGCGGGGAGGTGACGGTGCGCGGGCGCCTCAACGTGCCGCCGGCCGGCTACTTCGAATTCGGCCGCGCCGCGCCGGAAGGTCCGGTGTGGCAGCATCTCGATCCGCAGCGTTTCGCCGAGACGACCGGCGTTGCCGTCCTGCCGGTGATCATCGAGGCGGGCGCTCTTACCGGCAACGACGAGGCGCTGGCGCGCGACCGGCCCGCGCCCGATTTCGGCATCGAGAAGCACTGGAATTACATGCTGCAGTGGTACTCGTTCGCCGCGCTGGCCACGGCGCTCTGGCTCTGGTTCTGGCTCAAGCCGCGGGTGTTCCCGAAGTGAACCG
>JBDSLT010000383.1:0-2701 GCA_039916265.1 Casimicrobiaceae bacterium
GTCCAGTTCATAGTAGGAGACCTTCATGCGTTTGCGAGGAATTCCAGCACTCTGGGGTGACCAATGACGAACCGACGCAGATTTATCGTGTCGCTGGGTGCCGCGCTCGGCACGTCGCCTTTCGCCAGTCGGGCGCAGCCGGGCGCCAAGATTCGGCACGTCGGCTATCTCTCGCAGGGAACGGCCGAGAGCCAGCGCGCATTCCTCGCGGCATTCAAGGACGGCCTGCGCGAATTCGGCTTGGTCGATGGCAAGAACGTCGTCGTCGACGTGCACTTCGTCGGCGATGCCGCGTACGAATTCCCGCAGATCGCCGCGTCGATGGTGAAGGCACAGCCGAACGCGATCGTTACGACCTGCATTCCTTCGACACGCGCTGCCAAGAGCGCCACCCGCGACATCCCGCTGGTGATGTCGGTCGACGGCGATCCGGTAGGTGCGGGCCTCGTCGCCAGCCTTGCGCGGCCGGGCGGCAACCTGACGGGATCGTCGACGCTGTTCGAGGAACTGATTCCGAAGTGGCTCGAGTTCCTGAACGCCGCGGTGCCCGGCGCGCGCTCGATCGCAACCTTGCGCGATCCGGACAATTTGGCGGACCCATACTGGGGGGGCCGGCTCGAGGAAGCGGCGCAGCGAATCGGCGTCGGCGTGCTGCCGTTCGAGGCACGCAAGGCGGTCGATCTGGATGGCGCGTTCGGGGCTATGAATCGACAAGGCGTGCGCGGACTGATCGTGATGACCGGGCCGTCTTTCGCGAGCCAGATCACGCGCATTGTTCAACTCGCAAACCAGTATCGAATGCCGGGCATCTACGGGTTCCGCGAATTCGCCGAGGCCGGGGGGCTGATGAGCTACGGCTTCAGCTTCAAAGACTATTACCGTGGCGTCGCGCGGTACGTCGCGGCAGTCCTGAACGGGACCAAGCCCGCCGACCTGCCGGTCCAGCAGCCGACGAAGATCGAGCTGGTGATCAACCTCGACGCGGCGCGCAGGCTTGGCGTCACGCTCACGCCCGCGCTTCTCGCGCGCGCCGACCGGGTCATCGGGTGAACCGCCGTGCACTACTAATGGCCGCCACGGGCTGGATCGCTCACGAAGCGATCAGAAGTGGTCCCACCCAGTTGGACAGTTTTTCGGCATTCTTAGGTGGGTAGCTCTGCGGGTTACGCCGCCAGTTTGAGCGGCTCGGATCCGAAGTACACGTCATACGGGGTGCGACGGTCAAGACGGGAGTGCGGGCGCCGGCGGTTGTAAAAGTCGAGGTAGGTCGCGATTTGCGTCCGCGCTTCAGTCACCGTTTCGTATGCGTGCAGGAGCTTCGCTCCTAAGCCACTGTCCAGTTAAGCGGGACCACTTCTTTCAGCCTACCAAACCGCGCTCAAAGCACGCGGCAGCACTGCTAAACGGGACGCGCGTTATCGAAGGGATCGGCTGACCGGAACGCGAGAGACGTCTCCTGGTTCAGGCATGGCGCAGGTTTTCGGGCACGGGATTTTGCTCGGTTGCGTGGTCCCACGCGTGAGCCGCAATACGCCACCCACCATCGCTCTTCACCAATAGGTAGCCGCTCACATCGTGGTTCACCGCAATATCATTCTCCAGCATCCGCGATGCGGCCAACACTACCGCTATGTTGCCAAAGACCAGAACTTGCATCCCGAGCGTAGTCTCCTCGAACGAACGGAGCGTGCCTTGGGCAACCCCATTCATGCGCGCAATGAACGCGTCAAGCGTCTGGCGGCGCGCCGGTCGGGCTGCTGGAAAGAGCGAGGCATCGGGCAGGAAGTCGGACGCGAATGCGTCCCAACCCGGAGACGTGCCCGGTGCCCATCGCAGGCCTTTGAAATGGGCACCGATCAAGGCTCTGATCGCTCGCGCGTCGCCGCTCTCGTCAATAGCTGCCATATCGCTACCTCCCTTCGTCGCCTGTCAAGAATACGCTTGAGATGTCCGATAGAGAAGGCAGCGCATCGCCGAGAGGTATTGTTTACGCGTTGCCAGCTAACTACGGCTCGCAGGGCGACGCGCCGCAAGCGGCGCGCGCCTGAAGCCGGACGTTGGGCGTCATAAGGTGCGTTACCTTGGCCTCGCATTGTTTGCTTCGGTCCCATCGTCTCGACGATCTGTTGCACCGTGGTCGAATCATGGGTGTTACCCTGGAACACTTCGTAGCCCAACGGGAACCCCTCGCAGGTGACCACCAAGGCGATGCACAGCTGTTTGCAATCGGGGCGGTGATCGCGCGAGGCCGTCGATGGTGATCCGGTGCCGGCCCACGTCGAGCGCGAGTTCCGTCGCTACCTCGAGTGTGGCGTCCTCGCCCATGGTTTCGCCCGTGCCCGTTGTAGGACCTGCGGGCACGACTTCCTGATCGCCTTCTCCTGCAAAGGGCGCGGCGTGTGCCCGTCGTGCAACACCCGGCGCATGGTCGAGACCGCGGCGCATCTCGCCGATCACGTCTTCCCGCGCCTGCCGCTGCGGCAGTGGGTGCTGGCAGTGCCGAAGCGACTGCGTTACTTCCTGCAGCGCGACGCCGAGCTGCAGGGTGCGGCTCTGCGCCTGTTCGTGCGCGCGGAGGGATTGTGCCTGTGGCGAATAGCGCGGGCGCGGCGTCCCATGGGCTAAAGGCATTCGGCTCGCGACCGCTTTCATGCATTCCACCGTCCGCTTTCTGGAAACGGCAACGGCTCCTGTGGGTCGA